>CACZPR010000118.1 GCA_902783155.1 uncultured Spirochaetaceae bacterium | reverse complement strand
GGGAAAAATTTCTTCAGACAGTTCTTTGAGTTCTCTTGAAAGCAAATGGGATGACATGCTTTTTGATGTGGACTGTAAGATGTATCTTCCGGCATACGTTGAAAAGCTGGAGAAAAAAGGAAGTGTTGTGTATCTCAATTCAAGTCTACAGTTCAAGATACCATTGACCGAGGATGTGTACGAAAATCCTAGATTCAATTTTACGGATTCAGATGGCAACGGATTATGGAATACCGGTTACACGCTTTTTCTGAAAAAGATTAAAGAGTTTACGGGAAAGGATTATCAAATCTATGACAGCTACAGCAATCCCTATCTCTACCGAAATGCTACTGCTGAGGAAGTTACGAAGTACAATCAGGTAAGAAAGGATGCCGTGAAGTATTTCATGGAGCGTGCTGTAAATTCTGCGGTAATTGAAAAGGATGGATTAAATTCTCTGTATAAGATTTATTTGGCAGACGATGCATACAGCTATGGATACGATTCTTTCTACATGACAGATTCATCCGGAACTGTGTATACGATAAGTGAAGATGATTTCCTCAACTATGTAAAGGAAGTCTGTGGTACAGAGTATAAATTGAACGTAAGCTACTATAGCAATTCTTCATATCTCTACAGAAATGCAACAGAAGCGGAGCTGGCAGCATACAACCAGGTAAGAAAGGATGTCGTTAAGTATTTCATGGAAGAGGCTGTTAAAAAAGGAACTGTGGAGAAGGACAACTCAAATCTTCTGTTCAAGATTTATTTGTCCGATTCGACATACAGTTACAGCAACAGCAAATTTACTGTGAAAGATGCTTCTGGTGATGCATACACGTTGAGCGACAAAGATTTTCTCAGTTATGCAAAGGAAGTCTTCGGAACGGAATATAACTTGTATGGAAACTATAGCGGCTCATACATCTACCGAAATGCCACCAACGAGGAGGCAAGTGCATACCACCAGCCAAGAAAAGATGCCGTTAAGCAGTTCATGGAAGAGGCTGTAAAAAAAGGAACTGTGGAAAAGAACGACTCAAATTTTGTGTTCAAGACTAATTTGTCAAAGGATGTGTATAGCTATACTAACAGCACATTCACTGTGAAGAATTCCTCAGGAACTGCATACACAGTGAGTGACAAGGATTTCCTTAGCTATGCAAAAGAAGTCTGCGGAACGGAATATAATCTGTATTATAAATATAATGGTTCGTATCTCTACAGAAATGCGACCAAAGAGGAAACGGACACATTCTATAAATCAAGGAAAGAAGCCATAAAGATTTTTATGGACAATGCCGTAAAGAACGGAACTATAAATAAGGACGGCTCAAATCTTATATTCAAATTTTATTTATCCGATTCAATATTCGATTATCATAATGGTATATTTACTGTAAAGGATTCAAAGGACAAGACATATACGCTGGCCAAAGATGATTTTCTTAGTTCTGTAAAAGAAAGTTGCGGCATAGAGTATGACATGTACTGGACTCATTTTAGCGATTGCTCATTTCTTTTCCGCAATGCCACTGCAGAAGAAGCAGCTGCGTACCATCAACCAAAAATAGATGCCTTAAAACCTTTTTTGGACGATGTTATGAAGGGTGCGAAATTTGAAAAGCAAGGCTCAAACCTCCTGTTCAAGATTTACTTGCCATACTTATCATATAATTATAACAGTGGTTCATACTCCTTTAAAGATTCTTCGGGTAAAACATATACGGTAGATGGCACTTATTTCCTTAGTTATGTAAAAGAAATATGTGGAGCAAGTTATGAGTTGAGTGTTAATGGAAATACCAATTCATACCTCTACAGAAATGCAACAGATGAGGAAATAAGCGCGTATCAGCAGCCAAGGAAGGATGCCGTTAAGCAGTTCATGGATCGTGCTCTAAATGTTGCAGTAATTGAAAAAGACGGCTCAAACTTTCTATTTAAGATTTATTTGGCAGACGATACATACAATTCTAGTAACGGTCTATTCGGCATAATAGACTCATCCGGCAATGAGTATATATTGAGCAACAAGGATTTCCTTGCCTATGCAAAAGAAGTCTGCGGAACGGAATACAAGCTACAGGGGCATTATTACGGTTCATATCTCTACCGAAATGCAACAAAAGAGGAGATTGCTGAATACCACCAGGTAAGAAAGGATGCCGTTAAGCAGTTCATGGAACGTGCTGTAAATGTTGGGGTAATTGAAAAGGACGGCTCAAATCTTCTGTTCAAGATTTATCTGTCCGAATCAACATATCGCAACAGTAAATTCACTATAAAGGATTCATCCGGCAAGGCGTACACTTTAAGCAATGATGATTTCCTCGGCTATGCAAAGGAAACCTCCGGAATAGACTACAAGCTGTCCGGAAGCTATAGAGACCCCTACCTTTATGCCAAGGCAAATGATATGCTGCAGCTTAAATGTGTCTTTGCATTCCAAAACGGAAACCTCCATACAAATCTTGTGTACAAGCTCAAGGATAAATGGGAGTTCCCTGTAGAATTTGCCGAGTCAAATGATACCGTCACAGTAAAATCTTTCAAAGTAAAAAAATCTGTGTTTGAAGAAAACGGACTTAAAGCAAAGGATGTCGTCAAAAAGATTGTGGTAAGCGATGCGTATGGAAATGAGACCGAGATAGGCTGGAAAGATTTACCAAATGTCCAGGCTCCATCAACATTGCTTATTACGGTTGTGCGTGGAAGCGGAAAAAAAGCGCAGACCTATATTGTCAAGGTTCCTGTTGAATGGGACGTGGACGAGATGAAAAGCATAAAGGACATACTGGACTTCAAATGTATTTTGGCATTCCAGAACGGAACACTGCATACAAACCTTGCATGCAATGTGGACGGCAAGTGGATGTACGTTGCGGAGTTTGTGGAATCGAAAGGCGAAGTCATTATAAAATCATTCAGAGCAAAAAAATCCGTGCTGGAGAGAGTCGGATTAAAAACAAAGGATGTAATAAAAAAGGTCGTGCTGATTGATGATTCTGAAAATGAAATCGCAGTTGTGAACGACCTGTTTGAAATCCAGGCTCCTGCCACATTGAGGTTCACGGTTGAACGTGGAAGTGGAAAAAAAGCACAGACAATGATTTTTGATGTCCCCGTTGAATGGAATGAGGATGAAGTAAAAAATCTTAGGTAGAACTTCCGCATGGTAAAATAAATCTCCCGTTATGCCTTGTTTTTTCAGGGCATCCGGGAGATTTTTTTGCAATAGAATTTTTTTTTGTTCGGTGGTATAATTTTCTGTATGGAAACACAGAAGCTGCCGATTGGCATTCAGGACTTTGAGAAGATTCGGAAAGAAAATTATCTCTATGTCGATAAGACTGATTTCATATACTCCCTCGCACAACAAGGCTCCCCAAGTTTTCTTGCAAGACCAAGAAGATTCGGAAAGAGCCTTTTGATTTCTACTATGCGAGCATATTTTGAGGGACGCAGGGAACTCTTTGACGGACTGAAGATTGCCGATCTGGAAAAGGATTGGGAAGAGCATCCTGTAATTCATATTGATTTCAGCGGGGCGGGAAAATTTGCGACGAATGAAGAGCTGAAAATCTATCTGGACAGGGTTTTAAAAAAATACGAATCAGAATATAAGATAACGGATGTTGCCGAAACTCTTGGAATCAGGCTTGCTGATGTGATAAGGGAAGCCAATAATCAGACAGGAAAAAAAGTCGCTGTCCTGATTGACGAATACGACAAGCCGCTTTTGGATGCACTGCAGACTCCAGACCGCGACAAAAACCATTACACTATGGCAAGTTTTTACGGCGTACTCAAATCCTGCGACCCGTACATGTGCTTTCTGTTTCTGACCGGAATCACTAAATTTGCAAAAGTCTCAATCTTCAGTGAGCTGAACCAGCTGAAGGACATCAGCATGGACAGACGATACGGTGCAATCTGCGGGATAACGGAAAAGGAACTAAAGTCATTCTTGAATCCATCGGTTAAAAAACTTGCAAAAAGTCTTGGTGAGACGATAAAAAATACGCTTGCAATTCTAAAGCAGAAATATGACGGCTATCACTTCAATGACAGGTGTGAAGACATCTACAATCCGTTCAGCCTTTTGAATGCACTTGACAACGAAAAATTGGATTCCTACTGGTTCCAGACCGCCACTCCCAAAATGCTCTTCGGATTGATTGAGGAGTCGAACTACGATCTGACGAATATCCTCGACACCGTTACCCTTGATTCGGACGCTTTTTCAGACTACAGAGTCGGGGGCGGCTCGCTCACACCGATTATTTATCATTCCGGCTATCTCACGATAAAGAACTATGACAAAGGGACGAATCTTTTCACACTCGGCTTTCCGAATGAAGAAGTTAGAAACGGATTCATAAAATTTCTTCTCCCTCTTTACACGAACATCCCTGAGGACAGACTTGGACTTGCCACGGAGAATTTCAGAAAGGCCATTTCATCGCGCGACATCGAGATGCTCATGGCTCTCTTCACCGCATCAATCGCGGACTTGCCCACACGGAGAAGCGGAAACATGGAATATGCGTATCAGGTTGCTTTCCATGCCATGCTCCGACAGACAGGATTCGATGTTGAAAGCGAGCAGCAGGTAATCGGCGGTCGTGTTGACGTGACTCTCCAAACAAGTGACACTGTGTACATCTTCGAGCTGAAAATGGACGGCGGAAAAGAGTGGCAGGATGTCGCAAAAATTGCCCTGGAGCAGATTGAAAAAAAAGCTTATCCCGCTAGATACTCACAGAGCGGAAAAAAAATTTACAAGATTGCGATTGTGTTTTCCACGGAGAAAGGCGGGGTCGCGGGATATGAGGTGTTATCAAATCAATCCAATGACGCGGGCTTCCCAGACGGCTTGGGAGGCTGACTTTGCGTCGAGTTTTGCGTAGATGTTTTTCAGGTGGTACTTGATGGTGTTCACGCTCACAAAAAAACATTCGGCTATGTCCTCTTTTGTTTTTCCCTGTTCAAGAAGGCAGAGTATGTCCACCTCGGTCTGCGAGAATGACTCGTTGTTTTTGTACAGGGGCTTAAGGTAGAGCGGATGGTGGATTGTAACATCGCGGGCAATCTCCACAAGCTTCATCAAAAAATCTGTCTCGCCGTTTGCCTTTATGTATTCAATCAGCGGCTGTAGTATGGCCTCACCCTCGTCCGCAACCAGCCTGTAGTATTTTCTCCGCTTGGCAATTTTGAGTGCGCGCTCCAGTGCCTCGAACGCAAGTTTTTTTTCGCCGGCATGGTAAAAGCAGATTGTGAGGAGTATGTCTATTTCGCACAAATCCATCTGCCTGTGTCCATCTTCAAGAAGGGGCCTCAGTTTTTCCGCAAGGGCAACAAGGGCCGTATATTTTTTTGTAATGATGTAGCACCGCATTTTTGTCATGTAGCGGTATAGGTCCAGCATGTTGAAATCCGAAAACTCATCGGGGGCTTTTGTTTTTATCCACTGCGTAATCAGCTCGTGGTTTCCCTCGTAAAATGCGGACATGACTTCGGCTGTGTCGATGTTGTACGAGAATTCCATTTCTCCATTTTCTTTGATGAATTTTCTGATGTCCTTTATGTAGTTCTGCGGGTTAAAAATTTTTCCCTGCGCGAGAAGGATTTTTGTCTGCAAATAGAGTGCGGCGAACAGGAGTCGGTTTTCGCTTGCCCTGTCGAATTCTTTTATCGTGCGGCTGACAAGAACTTCGGCATCAAGAATCCTGTCCTGCTGGTAGTAGTATTCCGCAAGGCAGAGACTGTAGATTGACGGGCATGTTTCATCCTCGTAAATGTATTTTAGGTCGTTGATTATGAAGTCCCTGTTCCTTTCCAAAAGCGGTCCAATCCGTGTGAAGTCGGAGACTCCGTTCAGGACAAAAGGCCGTCCTGCGGTAAGGATTATGCTATGTATGGGCGTGTTCTTTTCTTTAAGGATTTCGACAAGCCTGATGAAATCTGTCAGCTGGATTCTTGGATGCACAAGGCTCATCGCAATCCATTGGTAGGAGTTTTTTTCGAATCGCTGGATTAGATTTTCCGCCTCGTCAAGTTTTCCGTCCAAGATGAGATTCAGGTAAACACCGTATGCGAGCATGGGGTTTTCTGCCAGCTCCTTATGTGTGAATGAGTAAAAGATTTCCCTGTCCCGTCTTGCTCCAATAATATGGTAGGTTTTGTGGATGTTGGATATTTTCTGGACCATCTCGTCGATGAGGGCCTTTCTGTCTTCCTTTCCTTCCGCCATTGGCCGCTATCCTATAGTGTCTTGAATCTTGCAACATCGGAGGCAAGCTGTGTGACATTTGTGTCCAGCTCCGCAACGCACTGGTCGAGCCTCATTCCGCTTTTGACAACCTTCTGCGTGTTTTCTGACATTGCATCCATGCTTCCCTGTACCGCCTTGAGCGATGTGTGCAGCTTGTTCATTTCGTCAAGCGCGTGGCTGCTTCCGTCCGCCATTTGGGAAGATGCCTTGCGAACATTTTCAGCAGTCCTGTCCATGTCCTCCAGTGAGACAATGACGTTGCGGGAATCCTTGTTCTGTGTTTCAAGCGAGAGCCGTACCGACTGAACAAGCTCGTCCGTTTCCCGGATCCGTGACGACACGCTGGAGAATGCGTCGCTTGATTCCTGGGATGCAAGAACAATGTCGCCGATGCTGTCCTGTATGTTTTTCAGCTGCTCTCCGATTGTCTTGGACTGTCCGGATGATGTTTCCGAAAGTTTCCTGATTTCGTCCGCGACCACCGCGAATCCTTTTCCCGCGTCCCCCGCATGGGCTGCCTCGATTGCCGCGTTCATTGCAAGAAGGTTCGTCTGTTCCGCGATAGACGCTATTGCCGTGTTTGCCTCCTGGAGCATCTGCGACTGCTGTTCAATCTGCGAGATGCGCTCGTTCACCTTCTGCTGCTTGGACATTCCGCTCTGGGCCTCACTGTCAAGGAGGTTGAACGATGTTGCCATGGACTCCATGGACCCGCTGATTTGTTCTATGCTTTTGACCAGCTGTCCGACAGCCGAAGATGATTCGCCTATGATTTTTGTCTGCGCGTCTATCATCTCGTTTACGGTGGAGATGCTTGTCGCGACTTCCTTCACGACATCCGCGGTCTTGTTGAAACCGGTGGACTGGTTCTGGATTTGCTCCTGGACATCGCCAATGCTGAGACGGATTGATGTCATGGAATCGGACACGGACGCAACGCTTTCCTTCATGTTTCTAGACACGGTGTCGAGCGTGGAGCTGGATTTTTTGATTGTGCCGACCATGCCCTGCATTTTTTCCATGAAGCTGTTGAAGTTGCTGATTATGCTGTGGATTGATTTGAAAGGCGTGCGGATTTCCGTGTTGAGTCTCCTTGTAAGATCCGCGTCTCCCGATGCTATGCTTTTTGCCGTTCCCTGAACTTCCGACAGGGGCTGGAAAAGACTCATCATTGCGTAGACAATCAGAAGCGCCGCCCCAACCAAAATGAAGACAGCGAAAGGAACAAGGGCGTTCTGGAAAAATCCTTTTGCCGTCATGGGAATGAAAAGCACCAGCTGCCATCCAAGGGACTCGATTGGGGCTATGAGATATTCTCCGCGCATTGTCGATATGAATGTGGATTTCTTTGGGAAAAAGTCTCCAACATTTTTGAAGTCGGGGAGCCTTTCCGTAATCTGCACTTTGTTTTCAAGGTCGTCCAGATTTGTGGAGGCCGCGATTTCCTTGTTGCCGTTGTACATGTACATTGTCACGCCTTCTTCGAGGGAGCTGTACATTGCGTTTACAAAATCATCCAGCTCGACACCTGTTCCCGCAAGACCGATTGCCTTCTTGGTTTCGTCGTAAACAAGTATGTCTATCCACATGAGTGTCTTCTTGATTCCTATGTCGTAGTTCACGTCGAACTGGAAGGTCTGGTTCCCTGTTATCATTTTTTGGTACCATGCGTTTCCGGGGTCGGTCCTGTCAAGGTCGTAGATGAAATCCATGTTGGAATAATATTTCAGGTCGCGGTCGGAAATCCAGAATGTGCGGTGGGATGAGAATGAGTCCTGGAAGGTCTTGAAGTCGCGGAAGGCCATCTCTCGTGTCGGAGGGTCGTCGGGATTTTTCATGTAGTCGACCACGGCTGGGGACTGCGCAAGCTGCATGGCGAGTTTTTTTTCAGGAAGGAGTCCGTTTTCCATTTCAAGGATTTTTGTGTACTCCATCTGCTGAAGATTTTCCATGGCGTTTTTTCTGAAAAGCATGACCGAGCCGAATGCCACTGCCGCAAGTCCGACAATTCCGAAAACTATGGCCACGAGTACAGGAATTCTGTTTGCCGATTTCATCTCTTTTTTTGCTCCGACTTTAAATATTTATCCCATATATTATAAACCACATGTGGAGCAAAATCAAATTATTTTTATCCTACCTTTTTGGGTGGGCTGTGCTTCGGTATGACAAGAACAATGGACTTTTTGCAACACAGGAGTGGGACGTAGGCAAGAAGCAAGGAGGGACCCTTTAGGGAGGTTTACTTGATTCTTGCCGTCAACTGGGACCCGCTCATGTGTTGCATTTATCTATAGTCTTCATGCCGAAGCACTGTTTGGTGGGGTAAGGATTATGCGCTGCATTTTTTGAACGCCGCCAGAACGGCCTCGTCGTGGGCAATTCCGTCATGCTCCCGGGCGGCAATCTCCGTCATTATGCGCAGATAGTCGTTCGGTATGATTTTTTTGAAGCTGTGGCGGTAGTGCTCCCAGTCCGAAAGAATCTTTTTGGCAAGGACGCTTTTTGTTTCGGCTGCGTGCTGCTCTATCAGGCGGTGGAGGTTTTCTTCGTCCGTTGTGCCTGTGAGGGTTGTAAGTTCGTCGTCCAGGGCGTACATTTTTACAAGCTCGTGGTTGAGCCGTCTGTAAAGGTCGTGGTTTTCGTCAAGGACATACGCGATTCCGCCGCTCATTCCGGCGCAGAGATTTTTTCCGGTCCTTCCAAGGATTACTGCTGTTCCGCCGGTCATGTACTCAAGTCCGTGGTCTCCGCATCCTTCAGCAACAACGGTCGCACCGGAGTTTCGGACGCAGAATCTTTCGCCCGCAACACCGTTTATGAACGCGCTTCCCGATGTGGCTCCAAAAAGTGCAACATTTCCTACTATTATATTGCTGTCAGCGTCGCCCTCAAAGTCGTCAGGCTTTTTGACAACAATTTTTCCGCCGCTGAGTCCCTTTCCGAATGCGTCGTTCGCGTCTCCGGTCAGCCTCAGGGTGAGTCCCTTTGGAATGAATGCGCCAAAGCTCTGGCCCGCTCCACCGGCAAAATCCACGCAGAATGTGTCGTCGTTTATTTTGCCTCCGAAGTGTTTCTGGATTTCGCTTCCAAGTATTGTTCCAACGCTCCGGTCGGTGGACTGTATGTTTATAGTCCCGTCCGGGGTCTTAGGGGCGGAACCCCTAGGAGAAGGGGTAGCGGCCAACGTAGTGGACGCGAGGGGGAGACTTCCCCCTACTGATGTATTTCCCCCTGCTAGCGATTCACCAAACATCGGGAGCAGGGTTTTTTCATCGACGGTGGTTTCCAGCTTGAAGTTGAACAGGGAGCGTTTTTTCTTCCAGTCACTTTCGCATGGACTTGTGGCAAGGACTCGGGACAAATCGACAAGGCCCGCACGTTTGAATCCCTGGCTGTCCTTCAGTTTAAGGAGGTCGGTTCTTCCGCAAAGCTCCTCGATGGTCCGCACTCCAAGTTTGGCCATAATCTCACGCATTTCCTGCGCGATGAATTTCATAAAGTTTTCAACGTACTCCGGTTTTCCCGGGAAATTCGCACGCAGCTTTTCGTTCTGGGTCGCAACACCGAATGGGCAGGTATCGAGCTGGCACACACGCATCATCGAGCATCCCATTGAAATGAGGGGGGCTGTGGCAAATCCAAATTCCTCCGCGCCAAGAAGGGATGCAATCACAACGTCCCGTCCGCTCATAAGTTTTCCGTCGGTCTCCAGAACAACCCGTCCGCGAAGTCCGTTCTGAATCAGGGTCTGGTGGGTTTCAGCAAGTCCAAGTTCCCATGGGAGTCCCGCATGGTGGATTGAGGAGATTGGGGCGGCTCCAGTTCCACCGTCATGTCCGCTGATAAGGATGACCTGCGCACCGGCTTTTGCGACTCCTGCGGCTATTGTTCCGACTCCAGCCTCGCTCACAAGTTTTACCGAGATACGTGCGTCGCGGTTTGCGTTTTTGAGGTCGTAGATGAGCTGGGCAAGGTCCTCGATTGAATAGATGTCGTGGTGCGGTGGCGGGGAGATGAGTGCTACTCCCGGTGTGGCGTATCTTGTCTTTGCAATCCACGGATAGACTTTTTTGCCCGGTAGATGTCCTCCCTCTCCAGGTTTTGCTCCCTGCGCCATTTTGAATTGGATTTCCCTTGCGCTCAGGAGGTATTCTTCTGTAACTCCGAAACGTCCGCTTGCGACCTGCTTGATTGCGCTGTTGTATTCGGTTCCAAGACGCTCCGGTTTTTCGCCGCCTTCTCCGCTGTTTGATTTTCCGTGGAGGTGGTTCATCGCTACGGCCATGCACCTGTGGGCTTCCTCGCTTATGGAGCCATAGGACATTGCCCCGGTCTTGAATCGCTGGACTATCTTTTCAACGCCCTCAACCTCGTCAATCGGGATGCCGCCGTCCTGTGCGTAGTTGAAATCCACCATGGCACGGAGAGTGTGGGGATGCGAGTTGTCGTCAACAAGCGCGGTGTATTCCTTGAACCTTGCGTAGTCCCCGTTGCGTGTTGCCTCCTGGAGAGCGACAATTGTTTCCGGGTTGTAGAGGTGGCTTTCCGCCTGTGGTCCGCGACGGAACTTGTGTTTTCCGACTGAATCCAGATGGCTGTTTACCGTGAGTCCGTTGGGGTCGAATCCCTGTGCGTGGTGGTAGCGAACATCCTCCTCGATTTCCTTCAGGGTGATTCCTCCGACCCGGCTTACTGTGTTTGTGAAATATTTTTCAACAACGTCCTGCGAGATTCCCACGGCCTCGAAAATCTGTGCCGACTGGTAGGACTGGATTGTGCTGATTCCCATTTTCGCCGCGATTTTTACGATTCCATTTATGACGGCCTTGTTGTAGTCGTCGATTGCGGTGTGGTAGTCCTTGTCCAGAATCTTCTGGTCGATAAGCTCCGCGATTGCCTCGTGCGCAAGATATGGGTTGACCGCCCTTGCTCCATAGCCAAGACACATTGCGGCCTGGTGGACATCACGGACTTCCGCGCTCTCAAGAATTATTGACACGGCGGTTCTTTTTTTGGTCCGCACCAGATGCTGTTCGACCGCGCTGACCGCAAGGATTGCTGGGATTGCGGCATGTGTTTTGTCAACGCCACGGTCCGAAAGTATGATTATGTTGTAGCCCTGTGAATATGCGTCGTCGATTTGGGTGAACAGATTTTGCAGCGCATTTTCCAGAAGATTTTTTCCTCCGTCAAGGTTGAAGAGTATGGAGATTGTCTTTGGCTTAAGTCCGTTCTGGTTGAGCGCGGCAATTTTTATGAGGTCGGTTCCCGTCAGGATTGGGTTGTTGATTTCCAGTACGCGGCAGTTTTTGCTCTGCGGGTCCAGAAGGTTTCCGTCCTTTCCGACATACACGGTGGTGTCCGTCACAATTTTTTCTCTGAGACTGTCGATTGGCGGGTTCGTTACCTGCGCGAAAAGCTGTTTGAAATAGGAGAAGAGGCTTGGATGTTTTTCGCTCATCACCGCAAGTGGAGTGTCGATTCCCATGCTGGCGGTCGGTTCGACTCCATTTTTTGCCATGGGGAGAATCATTTCGTTCACGTCCTCGTAGTTCCAGCCGAACGCACGGTAGAGGATGTTTCTGTCGTCCTGTGTGCTTGTCGGGATTTTTTTGTTCGGAATCTTCAGGTCCGCGAGGTGGGTAAGGTTCATGTCCAGCCATTCGCCATAGGGATAGAGGTTTGCGAAATGGGTCTTGCACTCTTCGTCCGTTATGATTTTTTTCTGCACGGTGTCCACAAGAAGTATGCGTCCCGGTGTGAGTCGGCTTTTTGTCTTTATGTTCTTTTCGTCTATGTCAAGCACACCCACTTCCGAACTCAGGATGAGAGTGTTGTCCTTTGTTATGTAGTAGCGGCTGGGTCTGAGTCCGTTTCTGTCCAGTGTCGCCCCGATTATGTCTCCATCGGAAAAAAGGATTGCCGCCGGTCCGTCCCAGCTTTCCATCATCGTGGCCCAGTAGTGGTAGAAATCCTTTTTGCTCTGCTCCATGTTGTCGTCGTGCTTCCATGGTTCGGGTATGCACATCATAACGGCAAGGGGCAGTGGAATTCCGTTCATCACAAGGAACTCGAGCGTGTTGTCGAGCATTGCGGAGTCGCTTCCCGATGTGTCCACCGCCGGGAGAATTTTTTTCATGTCGCCGCCCGAAAGTTTTTTGGAGACGACGGTTTCTTCGCGGGCCAACATTCGGTCCACATTTCCACGGATTGTGTTGATTTCACCGTTGTGCGCTATGAAGCGGTTCGGATGTGCGCGCTGCCAGCTTGGCTGTGTGTTTGTTGAGAAGCGTGAATGTACAAGCGCGAGTGAGGATTCGTATTCGGTGGACTGGAGGTCGGAGTAGAATGTGCGAAGCTCGTGGACAAGGAACATTCCCTTGTAGACTATTGTGCGGGAGGAAAGGGAACAGACGTAGCTTGTGGAGTTTTCCTTTTCAAAGCTGCGTCTCAGGATGTAAAGGCGGCGGTCAAAATCAAGTCCGCGTTCGGTGTCTCCCGGTCGCTCTATGAAGGCCTGCCAGATTTGGGGCATACAGTCCCTTGCTTTTTTTCCTAGAACGTTTTCGTTGACAGGAACCTTTCTCCAGCCGAGGAACGAAAGTTTTTCCGCCGCGCAGCATTTTTCAAAGCGCGACTTTTCTGATTCGGCGAGGGGCCCGTCGGATGGGAAAAAGAACATGCCGATTCCGTAGTCGCGTTCGTCGTTCAGCTTGATTCCTTCCTTTTTTGCCTCTTCCTTGAAAAACTTGTGCCCAATCTGCACGAGGATTCCAACTCCGTCGCCTGTTTCGCCAGATGCGTCCTTTCCCGCACGGTGCTCCAGTTTTTCCACAATGCAGAGCGCGTTGTCAACAATTGTATGGGTTTTGGTTCCGTCAATGTTCACCACCGCCCCGATTCCGCAGTTGTCATGCTCAAAAGATGGTTCGTACAGGGTCCTCTGTTTTTTGTTCGGACCTGTAGCGTTCTGGGCGGCAGAAGCCGTGGCTGAAGTTTTCTCATTCTGTTTCATCATAGCGAATTCCTTTTTGTTGAGTGCAAAAAAAAAGAGGACGTAGACAAAATTCCGCTGACTACGAAATTTCCTCTACGACCTCTTTGCCGTAATTGGACCCATTATTGCAAAAAATTTTACCGCTGTCAATATGGGACCCAGGGCTTCACGGAAATCAATTTTTAAATCTATGCCTATTATTTGTAGAAAAAAAAGAGGGCGGTCACACGGATTTGGAAAAATCTAACGATTTTTCCGAGTTGAAAAAGTTGATTTCCGTGGGAAAATGGTTATTCACGAAAGTGCAAAAATATTATAAAATAGAAGGAAATTGAAAATTGAAAAAACAGTTCCAACCACGGGAGGGCGGTTATGGATTTTCTGGAGCTTGCTAAAAACAGGTACTCATGCAAAAAATTTTCCGACAGGAAGCTTGGCAGGGATTTGGTTGAAAAAATCCTTGAGGCGGGAAGACTTGCTCCCACGGCAAAAAATCTTCAGGAGCAGCGGATTTATGTTGTCCAGTCCGACGAGGGGCTGAAAAAAATCGACGGCGTGACACCATGCAGGTACAATGCGCCGGTGGTCCTTGTCGTTGCGTTCAACAAAAAAAACATATATACATATCCAGGTGGAAAAATGGACTCGGGCGTTGAGGACGCGACCATCGTTGCCACCCATC
The DNA here is from genome assembly GCA_902783155.1 of uncultured Spirochaetaceae bacterium. GTDB lineage: Bacteria > Spirochaetota > Spirochaetia > Treponematales > Treponemataceae > Treponema_D. The sequence goes on along the minus strand of CACZPR010000118.1, from coordinate 95,116 downwards.
TCTGTCTTGCGGCGACAAGTTTTGGTGTTGACAACTGCTGGCTGAACAATTTCAATCCCGACGTTCTGCATGAAAGCCTGGGTCTCCCCGAGGATGAGCAGATTGTGATGCTCCTTGATTTGGGATACGCGGCAGAGGAATTTGCGCCACTTCCAAACCACAGCTCAAGGAAGCCTTTGGACGAAACCGTTTCTTGGATTTAGGACGCAGGCAGTATGAAAAAAATATTTCTCTCCACGCTGGTTCTGGTTTTTGCTTTCGCATCCTGTTCGTCGGGTGGAATGGATGGTGGGGCGCGCAGGAATTACGAGCCAAAAAGGGACATCTCGCTGGATGATTTTGATTCCGACTACGGTTCCCCTTCGGATGACAATACAAGTTCCTCCGGTCCTGAAAGGATTTCCGTTGACTACAAGGACCAGACCCTGAAGATGTATTCGTTCTCGGACAAGCAGTCTAAAAAACTTTTCGGAACGGGAAACGAGTACAGGGGTCTTTCCATCTGCACGGACATAACCATCCCGGCGGACATTGACCTGTCGTTGTGCGCGAACAAAAATTATCCAGTGCGTTTTTATCTTTACACACGCAAAAAGGGAAAGGACATTCTGGATTCCGAGGTCTATTCCGTCGTGAAGATTCCCGTGTCCTTTGTTGGACGCACAGTCAGGATTGGTCTGTGCCTTCCGAAGATTCCATCTGGATTTGCTCTGGAGGCCTGTCCCGGTGTAACGATTTCCAATATGTCGGTTGAAAAAAGGACGATGGGCTGGAGCATTTCCGACGGTATTTTGAAATACAGCTTTGGTCCGTCCGGTGGAACCCTTTACACAAATCTTTCCGAGGTCAATTTTTCTGACGGCAAAAAGACTTTCGGTCCGGACATCGACACTGAAATCCAAATCCTCTATGACAGCGACGGGGACATGCTTTCGCAGCGAAGGTACGACATGTCGATTGGGGAGGAAAAATTCCGTGTGCGCTATAATTCGGAGCAGGACAGGACAAGGCTTTCGTGTGGCGCGTTTGAGAATCCTTTTTCCCTTGTGTCGCTTGAAACTCTGGACAATGTTACGGGAATCGTGATGATGGATTCCATGCTTGAAAAAAATGAGCCAATCGTTTCGGACCCGGGCCTGATTGTTGACTGGGACATGAAGAGGTGGCGCAACAAGGACTACGAGGTCTTTTTGTGGGAGGAGTTCCCCAACGTCCTGATTTTTGACACGGCAAACTACAGGGTCCAGGACAAGTTTTTCAAGAGGCTCGCTTTTTTTGCGGAGAAGGAAGGCTACATCGGGACAATTGCGACCGACAAGATGATAGAGGACCAGCACGGATTCAACGCTCTCGACTACAGGGCAAGTGTCGTCGCTGATTTTTTCAACAGGGCCACGAAGCAAAAATTTTCGTTGAACGCCTACGAGCTTACGCTGAAAAAGATTATGATACAGAACGGTCTTTTTGTTGAAAAGGAGGGGGGGCTTGTAAGTGCTGTGGGCGGAGCGCTTGTCTCAATTTCAAGGGAGCTTCCGGATTATCTGAGGTGGCAGTTCATCAACCACGAGTGCTTCCACGGAATCTATTTTACCCAGGAGGATTTCAGGGACGAGGTTTCCCTTGTGTATGACGCAATGGATTTGGGCTCCAAGGAATTTGTCAAGGCGTATTTTGCCCTGACCCCGAATCTGAGCTACGACATTTCCGATGTGGACCTTGTGCAGAACGAAATCATGGCCTACACGCTGCAGTACAGTCTGGACAATGTTGGAAAATACTACACCCGCATTGCGAGCCAGCCCCTGATGCGCGAGAAAGTTGAAAACCTGTGCGAGTATATAGAAAAAACTGGCGCGTCCGGATTTGTAAAGGTTGCGACCGCTCTGGACACTTTTGTGAACAGGGAGTACGGCCTCAACTCCGGCAGGGTCTACCTCATTTCAAGAAGGGGAAGGCTTGAACGGGAGTCTCCAAACGTTGACGAGTCCTTCAACATCATAGCGCACTGATTCGAACAAGGTTGGCTGGGTTGGTGTTCGGTTTCTGGCGGCTACTTTTTCCTGATGACTATTATTGTCAGGTCATCGTTCGCCGGAACACCCGATGTGAATTTTGAGAACTCGGACAGGATGAAATCCAGCTGCTCCCCTGCGCTTCCGCTTGATTTTGAGAATGCCCCGGTGATTCCGTCGTAACCGAATTCCTTTCCAGCCCTGTTCTTTGATTCCGAGAGGCAGTCGGTGTAAAGCACAACGCTGTCACCGCTTTTCATCGAGAAACCGATTGCGCTGTATGTCGGCTCCAGCATGGGTATTCCAATCAATCCACCGGAACCGTCGTCCTTTCCCGCAATCTCGATAGGAACTGTGCGGCCAGTGGCTCCAGAACGGAAGAAAGCCTTTGGATGTCCCGCGCTCAGATATTCTACCCGGTTTCCGTTCATCCTCAGAAGAACTCCGGTCAGATAGTTTTCAACGTCACCCTTTTCCTCGCAAATCTGCCTGTTGATTTCCTCCATGACATGTGGAAGCGGTTTTTCCAGTCCCTCGTAAAATTTTCTGTCAATCACAGTCTTGGCGAGCATTGTGACAAGTCCCGACGCAATTCCATGTCCAGACACATCAAAAAGTCCGACACCATGAAGAGTGTCATGTTTATAGAAGAAATCGTACAGGTCGCCGGACACTCCCGCCATTGGGTTGAAGTGGTATGCAATCTCCCAGTCGGAAAAATCTGGAGCGGACCTCTGGTAGAAACTTCGCTGCACATAGACGGCAAGCTGCATGTCACGGTCCATGCGTTTTTTTGCGTCCGAAAGCTCCGTGTTTGTCAGCGAAAGCTGTTCGTTGGATTCGGAAAGCTCCCTTGTCCTGTCCGAGACTTCCTTCTCAAGATTCCTGTTCAGATATTCCACCTCAAGTTTTGAGTTGACGAAGCGCCTCGCCATTATGAAAAGGAGTGAGATTATGACCAGCTGCCATCCAATCGACGAGATGTATGGAAAGTCGTAGACCTTGAAAACCGAGTGGACCAAAAAATCAAGAAGTACCGCAAGCACGAGCGGAGAGAATCCCAGGAGAAGAACAAGGGACTCCTTTTTTTTGTGGATTGCGTTTCCGACAAGGATAATCAAAATGTAGACCATGGGCGGAATCAGCATGGCCTGGAGCGGTTGCTGGATTTTGTGGAGCATTGTGTATGTGGGGCACCAGAGCACAACGGCAATCGGGGCGACTGCGAAAATTATTCTCAGCACAAGCATCGGGACTCTTTCGCGTCTCTTGATGAAGCTGTTTATGTATGTCGTGACGAGGAACGGAAGCAGATAGGGGATGCCGCTTGAGAAAATCTTCTGGAACCAGAGAAACGATATGCCCTTTCCAGTGAATCCGGGAAACTCTGCGTAATAGAACACGCACAGGTAGATTGCGGAAATCAGGTTCACAAGTCCGAACGCGAGATTGTATTTTTCCGTTCTTGATTTAAAATACATGAGTATATGGTACACGGCGATTACAAGCATCACAACCGCGAACACAAACTGTATTTCGCTTGCCCAGAAAGCCTCCCGTTTTGCGCTCTCCTTTGCGTCCGATATTTCCCCGATGAATGGATTTGAGACAATGGAGCCTTCCCCGTCCACCCAGATTTTTATGCGGATTTCGTTTTCGCCATCCCGCACAAGGGTTTCCGGCACCGGGTAGAATCTTGCCCTGTTCCATGCGCTGAATTCGTCCGGGGGAAAAAGTCCTTCGCCGCCAATCTGTGTTCCGTTGAAAAAGGTTTCGTCGGCTATCGCGATTCTTCCAAGGTAGCATCCGAGCAGACGGTTTTTGAGTGACTGAGGAATCGAGAATCTTTTTTTCAGCCAGATGTAGCCCTGCCCGTCGGGTACAAGTTTTTCAAGGTTCGCAAGGTATCCGCTTTCCAGTGGCTTGAAAGCCGTTTCGGAGGAATCCTGCACTCTGTATTCCCATCCATCGCCCAGGCTGATTCTTTCATGCGGTGTGCCGGAGCAGGACATAAAAGTGGTCAGCACAAAAACTGTCAGCGCGGTAAAAACAAAAAACCTATTTTTCATAGCCCGTCCATCTCCCGAATCTGTTGATAATCTGATAGCGTTACTATCAATATAATATAACTACTCTCAAAAGATTGCAACAAATTTCCCCCGAATTTTCAAAATTTTGACAGGATTTTTTTGTTGACAGCTGCGGAAAGATGAAATAACATAACACTTGTTATGTCGGATGAAAAAATTTCGGAGACCAAAATCAACATAATCAACGCCGCAAAAAGGGAGTTCCTTGAAAAAGGCTACAAGGATGCCAGCCTGAGGCACATCTGTAAAAATGCGGGTGTCACAACCGGTGCGCTGTACTTTTTTTTCAAGAACAAGGAGGAGCTTCTGGACACAATTCTCGGTCCGCTGATTGAGGGCTACAAAAAACTTGTGCGAAGTCTTTTTACAAAGGGCGGCTCCGGGGAATCGCAGAACGGCGACAGCATGATGATTGAGTACCTCTACGAAAACAGGGAGGCCGCGATAATTTTGATTGACTGCTGCCGTGGAACAAAATACGAGACACTTCTGGGGACAATCTACAGCGGAATGAAACATGGATTCGAGTCAATGTTCATGGCCGGTGGAATCAAAAAAGTTGACGGAAATCTTGTCGAAACCCTCGCGTCAATGAAGTTGAAAGGCTACCTGAATATTTTGAAAAGCGACTACGATTCCGGGGAACTAAAAAAAGTTGCCGAGGCTTTGAACGCATACTGGGACACGGGATTTTTCTCTCTGGTAAATGTCCTAAAAAAATGATATAGTGGACCCCAAAATTGCGTGCTTTCAAACACCGCATTTTAAAATTACCTCGGAGCTGCCGGAATAGATTCAAGGCAAAGGCTAAAATTTTCGGGGTTTCTGGCAAAGGGAGATTTTTATGTTTGTCGAATTCGAGTACGAACCGTTGATTGAAGATTTTTATGGCAACGGAGAAATGAGGGTGGAAAGTGTTTTAAAGATTCTTGAGAACGCGGGAAACAAACACTCCGACCTGGCGGGAAACCACAACCTTGAGGGAAGCTCAAACGGCATGGCTTGGATTTTGACCGACTGGTATGTGGAGATGGACTTCCTTCCTCGCTACGGTTCAAAAATCAAAGCGAAGACATGGAGCCAGGGCGCGACATCAATTTTCGGCACTTCCCGTGATTTTGAATTTTACTGCGACGGAAAAATCTGTGGAAAAGGAACGACACGCTGGGTCCTTTACGATATACAGTCCTCGCGTCCAAAAAAGATTGAGAAAGACCTTATCGAAAGATACGGACCTGAATCTGTTTCCGTTTTTGGAGATGCCAAACTTCCGAAGATTGCCGTTCCCGAGTCATTTACAGATGAAATCACCCTGAGACCCAGACGCAACGACATTGATTTCAACTCCCACGTCCATAATCTTGTCTATCTTGATTACGCAATGGAAGTTCTGCCCGAGGACCTGTACAGAAAGCATGACTTCAAAAAAATCAGAATAAACTACAAGGCCGGTGTAAAAGAGGACGAAGAAATTTTGGTGCGCCATGCCGAGGTTGACGGTGAACACATAGTCTGCATTTTCGGAACCGACGGCTCCCTGAAGACTTCAATAAAAATCAGCTGAGCTGAAATCTGGTATTATCGGATGCGCGGAAATTCTGGTGTCTGGATAATACCAGATTTTTTATCTCATGGCCTTGTATTCGGACAGTTTTTTTAGGTACTCCTCACCCATGTCGCTCAACGGACTGTCCCGCCTTGAGATGTATCCAATCTGCATTTTTTCGTCCGAATCCAGCTTTATGGCGCAGTAGTCGTTTCCGTTCAGTTCTTCGCAGATAATTCCCGAGCAGAATGTGTAGCCGTTCAGCCCCTTCATCAGATTGAGCAGAGTCGCCCGGTCATTCCCGTGGATTATTTTTTTGTACTCATAGGTGCTGAGGACTTCCTCCGCAAAATAGAAACTGTTGTTCATTCCCTGGTCGAACGCAAGGCACGGATAGTTTTCAAGGTCCTTCATTGTGACTTTCTTTTTACCCGAAAGCGGATTTGATTTTGCCATGTAGGCGTAGATTTTGCAGTCCATCAGCGGAGTGAAAATCAGGTCGGCCTCAACGAACAGTTTTTCCAGAACCTTTTTGTTGAAGTCGTTCACATACAGAACCCCAATTTCGCTGCGCCGGTTTTTTACGTTCTCGATTATGTCGTTCGTTTTTGTCTCAAGAACCTCAAACTCATAGTTCTCCATTCCAAAATTTTTTACGACCTCCATGAATGCGTTGACGGCAAAAGTGTAGTGCTGCATGGACACCGAAAATTTTTTCTTGGTCTGCTTTTTCAGAATGTACTTTGAGTTCAACAGGTCGTACTGGTCAAGGACCTGGTTTGCGTAGCCAATGAACTCTATTCCCTCGGGCGTGAGTTTTATTCCCGACTTGGACCTTACAAAAAGCTGCGTCCCGATTTCATCCTCAAGTGAATGGATTGACGCTGTAAGGCTTGGCTGGGAGATGAAAAGTTTTTTCGAGGCCTCGTTCACCGAAGCACAGTTCGCGACGGTCACGGCATATTTCAACTGGATTAAAGTCATTCCGCAATTATAGCATTTCGCGTAAAAAAGATACAGGTCCAAGGTTATAGTCTATGTCTATAACCGATGATAAAAAAAAAGTATATTTTAACCTATGGATTCGGTGGGCAAAATATGCTATCTTACAGGAAACCTAGGGAACAGATAGGTTAAAAACTTTTTCAATGGGGAGGCAGCAGATGTCACGGTCTTTTGATGAACTGAAAAACAACCATCCATGCTTTGGACAGGGGAAAGCCACCACGGGCCGCATACATCTGCCTGTCTGTCCCGGCTGCAATATCTCATGCCGTTTTTGCGAGCGCAGTCTTAACGATACGGAAAACAGACCGGGCGTTACAAACAAGGTCCTTTCCCCGCGCGAAACGGTTCCGCTTATCAAGAGGGCATTGGAAATCAGCCCGGACATTCGTGTTGCGGGAATCGCTGGACCGGGTGACACTCTCGCAAGCGACAACGCCCTTAAAACTTTCAAACTGATTGGAAAAGAATTTCCCGAGCTCATAAAGTGCATGAGCACAAACGGACTACTTCTTTCCGAGCGCGCAAAAGAAATCGTTGCGGCGGGTGTGGACAGTCTCACGGTTACGGTCAATGCGGTGGACCCGGAGATTGAGGCAAAGCTTAACGACTACATAATCTACCACGGAAAAAAAATTGCCGGGGTGGAAGGCGCAAAGATTTTGATTGAAAACCAGATTGAGGGAATCAAAAAAATTTCGGCAGCCGGTATCACGGTGAAGGTGAACACTGTCCTTGTTCCGCGCATAAACGGAAACCACATCGCCGAAATCGCGAAGACAGTTTCGGAAGCCGGGGCAAAAAAATGCAATATCATCCCATTGATTCCGACCGCGAAGTTGATTGACGAACCGGCTCCAACATGTCAGGAAATCCATGCGGCCAGAAAGGCTGCGTCCGAATATATAGAACTTTTTTTACACTGCAACCATTGTCGAGCCGATGCCGTTGGTGTTCCGGGCCGCACAGAATTTTCAAAAGCCCTTTACGCCAAGTTCGGTGGAGCCGTAGGAGCGGGGGAGAATTTTTCTCATGGATGATGTTGATGCAAAAAAATCTTCTATATATAAGGTGGCGATTGCGAGCACGGATGGAGAGAACGTAAATCAGCATTACGGCCGGTCGGATAGATTTTATGTCTACCTGGTTGACGACAACGAGGGCTACGACTTTTCTGAATTGAGAAATGTTGAAGCCATCTGCATGGACGGAGAGCACAGCGACTTGAAAATGGTCGAGCGCCTTTCAAATTTCGGTGACTGCCGTTATGTTGTCGCAAGCAAAATCGGAACAGGGGCGAGCGCAAGTCTAAGGTCGGTCGGGATAATCGGCATGGAACTTCCCGGAACCGTGGACGACGCGATTCTTGCGGTATGGAAATACAACCGCATCCAAGGTTTGTTCAATAAATAACTTTCAATAGATAACTATAGAAAAAAATTAGAGGAGAATACTATGGCAGAAATCAGACAGATTGCAATTTACGGAAAAGGTGGAATAGGAAAATCCACGACCACTCAGAATCTTACGGCTGGACTTGTTGAGCATGGAAAAAAGGTTATGGTCGTAGGCTGTGATCCAAAAGCCGACTCTACCCGTCTTTTGCTCGGTGGACTTGCACAGAAAACAGTTCTGGACACAATCCGCGACGAAGGTGAGAACGTGGAGCTTGACCGCATAATGCGCACTGGTTTCGGTGGAACACGCTGCGTTGAATCCGGTGGACCTGAGCCGGGAGTTGGATGTGCGGGACGCGGAATCATTACTTCCATTAACATGCTTGAAAATCTTGGAGCATATACCGACGATTTGGATTTTGTTTTCTACGACGTCCTTGGTGATGTCGTGTGCGGTGGATTTGCCATGCCGATTCGCGAGGGAAAGGCTAAGGAGATTTACATTGTTGCGTCCGGCGAAATGATGGCACTCTATGCCGCGAACAATATTGCCAAGGGAATCAGCCGTTATGCGCGCACAGGTGGAGTCCGCCTTGGTGGAATCATCTGTAACAGCCGCAACGTTGACCGCGAGCTTGATTTGCTCCGTGCATTTGCAAAGGAACTTGGAACCCAGCTTCTTTATTTTGTTCCGCGCGACAATATTGTCCAGCGTGCAGAAATCAACAGGAAGACGGTTATTGAATACAAGCCGGATTCAAATCAGGCGAACGAATATAGAAATCTTGCGCAGGCCGTGATTGACAACCAGATGTTCACAATTCCGACCCCGATGACACAGGAGCGTCTTGAGCAGATTCTTCTTGAATATGGTCTCATGGATGCGTTGGAAGACGACTACAGAATTTAGTTTTTAAGGGGAAAGCCTTCCCCTGGCTCCAGCCCGTCCGCACGGGAACGTGCAGCCGGTCTTCCGCCACCCTTTCGCCTAGGGGCTTTCGCAGCCCCTAAGACCCCGCGACTTTTTGTAAACAAAATGTCGTAAGCACACCTATATGCAACTATCGACCACGTAAAAAATTTTAATTTAAGGAGAATACTATGTCAAAAATTTACAATTCAATTACGGAACTGGTTGGACACACACCGCTTGTGGAATTTCATCGTCTTGAAAAAGTGCTTGGCCTAAAAGGACGTATCGCAGGAAAACTTGAGTATTTTAATCCAGCCGGCTCACACAAAGACCGTGCCGCGCTTGAAATTATAGAGCAGGCGGAAAGCCGTGGTGAAATCAGCCCGGAAAAAACAACGCTCGTTGAATTTACAAGCGGCAACATGGGAATTGGAATTGCGTCCGTAGCTGCCGCAAAGGGATACAAGTTCAAGGTCGGAATTCAGGAAGGAGTTTCTGTTGAGCGCAAAAAGCTTCTGGAAGCATACGGTTCTGAACTCGTAAATCCACCAAAGGAATTGATTGCCGGAGTTTTTGAAAAAGGAATCGAGGCGTTCAACGATGTCTACCAGTGGATGCTCGACACAACTCCCGACAGCTGGACCACAAGGCAGCTTTCAAATCCAGACAATGTTGGCGCGCACTACAGGCACACCGGTCCCGAAATCTGGGAGGACACTGACGGCAAGGTTGACATTTTCGTTGGAGGAGTAGGAACAGGCGGAAGCACTCATGGTGTAAGCAAATTCCTGAAAGAAAAAAAGCCCGGTGTAAAAGTCGTAATCGCGCAGCCTGACAAAGCTGATGTCGAGCATCCTGTAGTCCAGGGTGTTGAGGACGGAGGTTTCCACGGAATCCACGCGGTGCATGATGAAAATGGTTTGAACCCGATGGCCCCGACCAATTTCAATGCGGACTATGTTGACGAGTATGAGACTGTGACTTATGCAGAAACTTTGCGCGCAATCCATCTTCTTGCACATTACGAGGGAATCTTCATCGGAGCTTCAAGCGGTGCAAGCCTCGCCATAGCAATCAAGCAGGCGTTGCGTGATGAGAACAAGGGGAAGCTTATCGTTCCTCTTCTTCCTGACAACGGCGAGCGTTATTTGAGTGAAGATCTCCAGCATGTAAGGCCGGAAGTTGAAAAGAAAGCTGGTTTCTAGGAGAGAATATGGCAATCAATACAAATAGTTCAAACGTGGCGACCCGTGAGAACAGAATCGGTTCAATAACGGGTTACATCGGAAGTTTAAAAGATTTGGCAGAAAAATCAGAGTGCGGAACTTTGAAAGGATGCTCAAGATGTTTTTCACAGTCCAGCTCATGTCTTTCAAGCTGTGCGCTCGGTCAGCTTTCCGCAATCCGCGACGTGGCGGTTATCCACCATGGACCGGCTGGATGTTCTGTCGCTGCGGCGGGAACTTATTACCTTGACAAAGTGATGGCGAAAAAACGCGGAGTCACAACAAGCACGGTCTATGTCGGAACTGACATGAACGAGCAGGACACGATTTTCGGTTCAGTTGAAAAGCTTCGGGAAATCATTCTTGAAGTTAACAGGCGTTATTCACCTAAGGCGATTTTCGTTACAAGCTCATGCGCAACCGGAATCATCGGAGAGGACATAGACAGTGTTGTCGATGATTTGAAATCCGAAATCAAAGTTCCGATTGTCGCCGTCCACTGCGAGGGATTCAAGTCACGCATCTGGGCGACAGGTTTCGACATTGCCGATCACGCGGTTCTTTCAAGCATTGTTCAGCCGCCGAAAGAAAAAAGGAACACAATCAACTTCAAGAACTTTTATGAAAGTGCGCGGCCCGAAATCATCGAGATGTTCAAGAACTTTGATTTGGAACCGGTTTTTCTTTACTGCAATTCCACGGTGGAGGAACTTAGCCACATTTCTGAATCGCTCGCAACGACATGTATCTGCGGAACTCTCGGAAACTATCTTGGAAACGGTCTTGAAGAAAAATACGGTGTGCCTTATGTCCGCTCAATCAATCAGTGCGGTATCGTCGGTTTTGAAACATGGCTCCGTGAAATCGGAAAAGTGACGGGACGCAGCGACAAAATCGAAAAGTACATCGAAGAGCAGCGTGCAATCTACATTCCGCAGATTGAGGAAATCAAAAAAGAATTGAAGGGACTCCGCGCCGTTATCGGTATGGGACCTGGATATACTTTTGAGGTTTCACGTGTGTTGAACGAACTTGGAATCGAAGTTGTGTGGGCGCTTGCATGGCACTACGACAAGAAATATGAAAACGGTGACGTTCCTCCGAGCATGAAATATCTTCTCGAAAACGACATCAACTTTGAAGCGAGCGTTTCCGACCAGCAGAATTATGAGGTGATGAACATCCTTCATAAGTACAAGCCTGATTTGTATCTCTCACGCCATCCTGGTTCAACGGTCTGGGCAATCAAAAACGGAACGAGCGCGGTTTATGTCGCCGATGAGTATATGATTTTCGGTTACAAGCACACGCTTGAATTTGCAAAATCAATTCTTGATGCAATCCATAACAGAAGCTTTGAACAGAATCTTGCAAAGAGAGTCAAGCTCCCGTATACGGATTGGTGGTATAAGCAGAATGTAGACACATTCTTTGAAGGGGAAAAGAAATAATGGCAAAGTTATTGGATAAACAAAGATATAAATGCGCACTTGCTTCCATGCAGACAGTTCAGGCAATCACAAGGGCAATCCCGGTGCTGCATTCCGGACCTGGTTGCGCTCAGAAACTTTCTGACGGAACGGGAAGCTCCGGTTATTTTTCACCGAACATTTTTCCCTGCACGAGCATAAACGAAAAGGACGTTGTTTTCGGCGGAACAAAAAAACTGAAGAGCACGATTGACAATGCACTCAAAGTTATTGACGCGGATTTGTTTGTCGTTCTCACGGGCTGTATCCCTGAAATCGTCGGTGATGATTCTGGTGAAGTCGTAAGCAATTTTACCGATGCGCCCAAGCCCGTAATCTATGCGAACACGGCCGGATTCAAGGGAAACAACTACAAAGGACACGAGCAGGTCATTGACGCGATAATAGACCAGTATCTTGAAAAAGCGGATGAGAGTGAAAAAATAGATGGCCTAGTAAATATCTGGGCGGACGTTCCTTATGCCGATTTGTTCTGGCTTGGAAATCTCCGGGAGCTTGAAAAACTTGTTGCGGAGCTTGGACTTAAACCGAACACAATTTTCGGTTACGAGCGCGGAATAAAAAACATCGACCTTGTTCCGAAAGCACAGTTCAATCTTCTTGTAAGCCCTTGGGTCGGTTTGAAGAACGTAAAGAAAATGCAGACAAAGCTCGGCATTCCATATCTTCATGTTCCGACTCTTCCTGTCGGTGCGACCGAGACAAGCAAGTTTTTGCGTGAAGTCGGAAAATTTGCGGGAGTTGATTCTGCAAAAGTTGAAAGTACAATCACTGAGCATGAAAAATATTTTTACTATCTGATTGAACGCTATGCAGATTTGTTCCTTGAAAACCGCGTAATCAACAAGCAGTTCTCCGTTGTGGGCGACGCACAGTACACGCTCGCGCTTACAAAATTCCTTGTGAATGATCTGGGGCTTTTCCCGGCAAAGCAGTTCATCACGGACGACACTCCGAAAGAATTCCAGAAGTCTATTTCCGAAGAATTCAAAAAACTGAATTACGGAATCGAGGCGGAAGTTGACTTCACGACGGACAGCTACATCATCCACAACCAGATTCGTGAGCATGACTACCACGGTTATCCTCTCGTTCTCGGAAGCTACTACGACAAGGAAATTACGGAAGAACTTAAAGGAAACTTCCTCAATGTGTCGTGGCCTTTCCAGAACAGGGTCGTAATGGATAATTTCTACGCCGGCTACACAGGTGGAATAAGATTGATTGAAGACATCTATTCCGTCGCGGTGCAGAGATTCAATTAAAAAACTTTTTAAAAGCTCCCAAAAACTGGATGCAAAACATTTGTGTTTTTTGGGGGCAATTTTAAACACAAAAAAATTTGAGAATTTATGACAATCCAACAAATCAAATATATTCTTGGCGTTGCCGAAAATGGTTCTCTCAACAAGGCGGCTGAAAAACTTTCTATCTCTCAGCCCTCGCTTACAGCAAGCATTCACGATGCAGAATCTGAACTTGGCTTTGATATTTTTAAGCGCAGTTCCCGTGGTGTAAGTTTAACCGGCAGGGGAGAGAGCTTTGTTTTTGATGCGCGAAAAGTTTACAAAAGTTTTGAAAATCTGCTAAAAAAATACGGGGACAGTGAAGAGAAAACTTTTTCTGTCGCCACGCTTTATTATGCCTTTGCACGAAAAGCCTTTGTGGAAGTGGTCAAAGAATTTTCACCAATGGGCTGGGATTTTGCTTTCCGTGAGATGAAGGCTGTCGATGTTATTGCGGATGTCGCACTCTCAAAAAGCAATATCGGAATATTCTATATGAGCGATTCCAACAAGAACGAAATTTTGAGGAGCCTTGAATCAAACCATCTGGATTTTCATCATTTGACGGAATGTAACGCCTTTGTTTATCTGCACAGGAGCCATCCTCTTGCCGAAAAAGAATCCATCTCTTTGGACGACCTTTCTGAATTTCAGTTTGTAACTTTTGATACGGACGACGTTAAATCTTTTTTTTCAGAGGAAGTTTTAAGTCGGCATGAACTAAAAAAACCGATTATGGTTGCCGACAGGGCGACCGAGTTGAATCTCCTGAAAAAACTGAACGGATATACTTTTCTTTCGGGCGTTTCTGGTGAGGATACGAATGAGGAATTCATAACTGTTCCTTTGAAAATCCATGACGGTGTAAAAGGAAGTGCTTTCGAGCTTGGTTATATAACCCAAAAAAATGTTGAGATGAATGATATTTCGCTTGCCTATATCGATGCCATACAGAGAATTTTGGACGCATGATTTAAGTTAGAATTTTTGCGGCAAAAAACTTTTGTACTAACTGGAAGATTTCAATCAATATATTTTATCTATACCTCCAATAAAAAATTTGTATTTCACACGTTTTTTTGATTTCTGTATAATGCGGTAAACCTAGTAAAAAAATAGGTAAAAAAAAGATAGCGAGGTATAGAAAATGAAAAAAAATCTTTTTGAAAAAATCGTAACAATTTCTGGTGCCGTAGTTATGGCAGTATTTGCGCTTACTTCCTGCGAAGGAAAAAAATCAGGAGGTTCTGGAAGCTCGAAAGTAAAAAAACTTTATGTGGGCGTGGGAAATTCTTACAAGCCCTACTGCTATATCGATGAGAACGGAAAACCTGTTGGATATGAACTTGAGGTTCTTAAGGCAATTGACGAGCTTCTTCCTGAATATGAATTCGAATTTGAGGCGACAGAATTTGCAAGTCTTTTCTCATCGCTTTCTCAGAAAAAGTATGATGTAATCGCACATCAGATTGAATACAATCCTGACCGCGCCGAAAAGTATGAATTCACAAAAGAAACTTACACAACTTTTGTAACATACATAACGGTTCCAGAAAGCGTTAGCGGCATCTCTTCCCTTGAGGACTTGGCTGGAAAAACTGCCGTCGAATCTCCAGGAGACAATGGAATCTGGTATCTGGAACAGTTTAATAAAAATCATCCCGGAAAGGAAATTAAAATTGATATTATAAAAGTTTCTACGGATGAATCTGTTGCCGGACTGAACAGCGGAAGATGGGATTTTGCGGTAAGAACAAAGCGCGATGTTGAGGAACTTAACGAAAAATATAATGCCCATCTTAAAGTCGTGGGAGAGCCTATCCAGCAATCAAGCACATATATTCTTTTCCAGAAAGGAAACGTTGAGCTGCGCGATGCCTTTGACAATGCAATCCGTCAGTTAAAGAGTTCTGGAAAACTAAGACAGATTTCCATTGATGTGATTGGCGGCGACTACACAGAGTCAGAATAAAAAAAAAGGATGCCTCGGAAAATTCTCCGACAAAGATTTTTTCCGGGGTTCCACAACAGGAAAATTATGGTTGATTATTTTAGTTGGGACAGAGTGGGCAGCGCAGTTGTACAGGTTCTGCCATGCCTTTGGGTAACGGTGAAAGTTGTTTTTTTCGCCAACTTGACGGGAATCATACTTGGGCTTTTAATAAGCGAAGTAAGAATAAAACGTACGCCGGTCTTGTATCAGGTTGTGACTGTTTTTATTTCTTTTATGCGTGGCACTCCTCTTATTGTTCAGCTGATGCTTTCGTATTATTTTGTTCCGAGATTGCTTGGAGTGTTTGGAATTAATGCAGTCCGATGGCCGAAGCTTGTTTTCGCGTATATAGCATACGGTTTGAATCAGGCGGCCTTTGTCGGGGAGATGTTCAGAAGTTCAATAGAGGCGATTCCGCCTGGACAGATTGAGGCTGCAAAAAGTTTGGGATTCAAAGGATTGCAAACTTACAGATATGTAATCATTCCACAGATGGTGCGGATTGTGCTGCCTGCTTTTGGAAATGATTTTGTAGGACTTTTCCAGGGAACATCACTTGTGTATCTTCTTGGAATTATGGATGTGATGGGACGGGCCAATGCCGTGGGAACTTTTTCAGGTCATTATCTGGAACCCTATCTTGTTGCCCTTGTAATCTATGTTATTATCAGCCTTATTCTGAATCTGACATTTTCCAGAATTGAGAAACATCTTGAAAAATGGCGATAAGGAGAAAATTATGGAAATTGATTTTGAATGTTTTGCTGACAGCTTTAAAAATGGAATTATCTATATTCCAAATACACTGAAACTTGTTTTTATTCCGCTTGCTTTAGGTCTGATTTTAGGAACCCTTCTGGCTTATATCAGATTTAAGAAAGTAAAAATTGCGAGCCAGATTATTACAGGCTTTGTGACGATTTACCGCGGTGTTCCGATTGTCGTTGCGCTGCTTATTTACAATATGATTTTTTTGCTTTTTTACGGAACATGGCAAAATTTTTTTCACTGGAAAACTTCTATTAAAGACATCAACATTATCTGGATAGCAATTTTTGCGATGACAATGGGACAAGTGTGCGCAATGGAGGAGGTGATGAGAAGTTCCCTGCTTTCGATAGATAAAGGACAATGGGAGGCTGGAAAAAGCATCGGTATGAAAGAATATCAGATTGTCTTTAAAGTGATTATACCTCAGCTGATTCCGGCGGCGCTTCCTCATCTGACAAATCTGATTCTTGGATGTATAAAGAATTCTTCGGTGGTCGTTGCAATCGGTGTTGTCGATGTTATGGTCGGCTGTACAAAACCAGCGGAAACAACTTATATGTTTTTTGAGGCATATCTCGCCGCCGCGTTAATTTATTGGATAATAAATATTTTTGTGGAAACAGCCCTGCGAAAATATGAAAAATACACAAAAAAATTCAGAAAGGAAATCGGATAACCAAAGTTTAGATTTTTTAGGAGATTTAAAATGAATGAATCAGAGAATAACAAAGCGTTGCTAAAAATCAGCAATATAAAAAAGAAATTTGGTCAGAATGAAATTTTGAAAGGCGTTTCGCTTGAAGTAAACAAGGGTGAGGTCGCCGTGATTCTAGGACCGAGCGGTTCAGGGAAAACAACACTTTTGAGAACGATTAATTTTCTGGAAAAGGCTGATTATGGAACAATAGAACTTGGTGGAATTTCTGTTGATTCTGCAAAGCCCTCAAAAAAATCTGTTTTTGAACTGACAAAGAAAACGGCTTTTGTATTTCAAAACTATAATCTAATTTCAAATATGACCGTACTTGAAAATGTTATGGTAGGTCTTACCATTGTCCGTCACATAAATAAAAAGGATGCAGAAAAAATTGCGCGGGAGTCGCTGGAATGGGTAAACCTTTCAAACAGGCTCGATTATTATCCTAGCAAACTTTCGGGAGGACAGCAGCAGCGAGTTGGGATTGCCCGCGCGATTGCATTGAACCCGGATGTCATTCTCTTTGACGAACCTACGAGCGCGCTTGATCCGGAACTTGTTGGAGAAATTTTGCAGCTGATTAAAAAAGTTGCGGAAAGAAAAATCACAATGATTATCGTCACACATGAGATGAATTTTGCAAAGGAAGTGGCGGACAGGGTGTACTTTATGGACGGCGGAGTTGTCGTTGAGCAGGGCACTCCTGATGAAATATTTTTCCGTCCAAAAGAAGAGCGGACCAGAAATTTCCTTTCCCGCTTTGTTTCGCTTGAACCGGAGTACAATATTTAAATGGACATGACAGACGGCCGCATAATTCCCATTTTTGTAAAATTCTCGCTGCCTCTTTTGTTTGGAAATTTTTTCCAGATTTTATACAGCATGACAGATAGCTGGGTTGTGGGAAACTATGTGGGCAGTCTGTCGCTGGCGGCAATCGGGGCAAGCGGAAACATCATTTTTACAGTGACCGGTTTTTTTAACGGACTTGCAAACGGAGCGGGAGTTGTCGTTTCGCAGGCTTTTGGCGCAAAAGATAAAAAACGTCTTTTAAATACCGTTCACACAGTCTTGATTTCATCTATAGTTTTAGGAACTTTTCTTACAGGATTTGGCATTATAATTTCCCCGCTGATGCTCAGGATGATTGATGTGCCGAATGAAGTTTTTTCCGAGGCAGTTTTATATCTGAGATTTTATTTTTGCGGAGTGATTTTTGTTCTATTTTATAATTTGTGCGCCGGACTTTTACGTGCCACTGGAGATTCAAAAAAGCCGTTTTGCATTCTCGTTATCTCTGTAATCCTGAATATAATTCTTGATTTTATTTTTATTCGGATTTTTAAACTCGGATTGAACGGTGCCGCTTTTGCTACTGTCATTTCCGAAGCATTTTCCGCATCGCTTGCTTTTATTATTTTATCATCTCATCTTAAAAAATTGGGATTAAATTCTGGAGTCAAAATAAAGAAACAATTTTCATCATCCGCATTGACTTCTGTTTTAAAAATAGGATTACCCAGTGCCATTTCCAGTATGCTTTTGAATTTTTCAAACACATTTATGCAGCGGTATATCAACAAGTTCGGAGCGGACTGCATGGCGGGATGGGCAGTTTACGCACGCTTTGATGAGATTTCGATTCTTGTAATGGTAAGCATCTGCCAGACAGCGATGACCTTCACCGCTCAAAACTATGGGGCCGGAAAAATGGACAGAGTTTACTGCGGAATAAAATCTGCCTGCATCCTGGGAGTTTCGGAGGTAATTATTGTTTCTGGAATTCTAACTGGATTTGCCCCGTTCTTGATTTCAATCTTTAATCCAGAGAAATCGGTTATACAGTATGGAGCGATGTTCGTCCGCGCCTCCGCAAGTTTTTATATTTTCTGTTTCGGCACAATGGTTTTCTGCCAGATTTCTCAGGGACTTGGCTACAGCACGGTTCCGACGATAATCACTTTTTTGGGTTTTGTTGTAATGCGCCAAATCTACCTTTTTATTGTATCAAGAATTACAGACTCGTCGCTGGCTGTTGCGCTTGCTTATCCTTTTTCATGGCCCCCGACGCTCGTGTTCGAGGTGATTTATTTGAGACGCAAGTTAAAACTTAATGTCCGCTCATCGTATCCGCATGCCCAGACATAAAGTTAATGAAAGTGCCAACATAAAAATTTCCAAAGTCCTTTTGTGTGGACCTTGAAAAAAATCCAGATTTTCGATTTTGTCTTATATTTAAAACCTATAACGAGCAATAAAAAAGAAGTATAAATAACCTATGGACAAGATAGGTTAATAATATTATAAATATGGAAAAAAAGTAATTCACGGTGCTGTAAAAAAATGGGAGAGTAAATATGGATGTGAAGATTGCATTTGCGACAAGCGATGGAAAAAATGTTGATACCCACTTCGGAAAGGCATCTGCATTTCAGATTTATCAGCTTGTGGATGGGACCTTCACTTTTATAGAAGAACGTGTCGTTCCGACCGAATCGAAAAATGCGGAGCAAAATCAAGACTGCGGACAGAAATCTTCATCTGGATGTGGCGATGGTTCCGGTCACGGATGTTCCTGCGGAGGTGCGGAATCTTCTCCTGCGGTGGATTTGCTTCTGGACTGCACGGCGGTGGTCGCGGCTCGATTTGGAAGAAACGTTATCCGTCAGTTTGAGCGTCATGCAATCAGCGTGTTCGATGTGGAAGTGCCGGTGGATGAAGCATTAAAAAAGTTATCAGCATATTACAGCAAATAGGGTGTCTTGAGAATTTATTTTTGAAGGTTCCCGAATCTTTTAAAGGTGTAGATAGGACGCACAAAAAAGCGACTTTTATTTATGCCGGGTTTGCGTTGCAAACTTTAAAAAAGCTGTGGGCTTCCGGTTTGACGAATGTGTTCAGACAAGTTTCCCCGGTGATTTTTAGGAGTTCGAAAGTGGCTGTTCAGTATTCAGGAGTTCGAGAAAGCAAGGAAGGTCGCGTTAATGATTTCGGCGGATCCAGTGCAGAGGCGCAGGAAAAGTTTGCTGGCAAATGTTTGAAAAGGGCAGACAGAACTTTTTCGCAGGGTCTCCAGTGCCAGCAGATTAACAGCATGGCTTGCCTCATGTCGCTTGAGGATTCAGTTTTCATTTCCCATTCACCGCAGGGATGTGTCGGATGCACGATAATGGCGGTCGATATGTACCGAGTCGGACAGGCGCACCGTGGTGTGAAGGAAATCAAGAATCCAAGAATCATTGTAACGAATCTTGACCAGAAGAGCGTTGTCTTTGGCGGCGAACAAAAATTGCGTGAGTCTGTTCAGAAGGCTGTGGAGCGTTACAATCCGAAAATGATTTTCGTTTATTCTTCATGTGCGTCTGGAATTATCGGTGACGACATTGATACAATCTGTGCGACTCTTGAAGATGAGCATCCGGGTTCGACAATAATTCCAATCCATTGCGAGGGATTTAAATCAAAGATATGCGCGAGCGGATTCGATGCAGCGTTTATTGCAATCAACAAATATATTCTCAAAAAAGAAAAGAAGCCGACGGTTCCGAATCTTGTGAACCTTTTTGCGCCGACGACCGTAAGCTATGCCGACCAGAAGGAAATGGAGCGTATGCTTTCCTTGATTGGCGCGGAGGTAAATTATATTCCGTTCTACAGCTCACTTGAAAAAATTAAACGCATCCCCCAGGCCGTTGCATCGACTTCAATATGCAAGGTTTTTGCTGACGAGTTTATGAAGACGCTTGAAGAGGATTACGGAATCCCATATTCGCATACCGTCATGCCGATTGGAATTCGCAACACCGACAAATGGTACAGGGGAATTGCGAAGGTCATTGGAAAAGAAAAAGAGGTTGAGGAAATCATTGCGCGCGAACATGAAAGGATTGAGCCGCTTGTTGCAAAAATCCGTGCGAGGCTTGAAGGGAAACGTGTGTTCATCTGTGGTGGAACCGGACGTAGTTTTGCCGCCGCCGCATTGATTGATGATTTCGGAATGAAGCTTGTGGGACTTGAGACTCCGACTTATGATGACGACGCACAGGTTGATGTTGAATATCTGAACGGAATCCACAAGGACTTTGTTATTGATGTCGCGAACATGCAGCCGTTCGAGCAGGTGAACCTTGTGAAAAAGCTCAAGCCCGATGCATTCATAGGTGTTCCGGAGTGGGCGGCGAAACTTGGAATTCCTACGACCCATGTTCTTGACGGAAAACGCCCGACCATGGGTTACGACGGGCTTCTGTATCTGGGAAACAAAATTGCCGACCAGCTTTCAAATCCTGGATTCAATAAAAAACTTGCGGCCCATGTGAAACTCCCGTACCGCGAATCATGGTACGAAGAGGACGCTTTCAAATACATTGTCGGTGAGTAAGGAGGAGAAGCTATGTCATTTGTAACAGAAAATCCACGTGGCGGATGTGTGCTTGCCGGAATCAATTCTGTTTTGGCGGCGATAGATCATGTGTGTCCAATTCTTCATTCTGGACCGGGATGCTGTATGCAGACAACTGCGGCTGAACAGGGTCAGAGCGGACACAAGCATGCGTGTTTTGTCAGCGGAGTCTCACTTCCTTCGAGCAATATGTTGGAAAAGGAAGTTGTGTTCGGTGGAGTGAACAAACTGCGCACAACAATTCAGGGCGCAATCGATATTATTGATGCGTCGTCCTATTTTGTTCTGACAGGATGCACTGCCGGAATTATTGGCGATGACATTGTGTCCGTCACAGATGAGTTCAACCAGAAAGGCTACAAGGTCTATCCAGTTGAGACTCCTGGTTTTGCGGGCGACAGCAATCTTGGTTACGAGGTTGCATGGAATACATTCATCGACAAGGTGATTCAGCCGGCTGAAAAAAAACAGAATGACCTTGTAAATATTTTTGGAATCATTCCGTACCATGATCCATTCTGGAGTGGAACTCTTGAAGAGATTGAGCGTGTGCTTTCAAAACTTGGTCTCCGCGTGAACACATTTTTTACAAAGCATCAGGGCATTGATGTTGTTGAGCATTGTTCCGAGGCGGCGTTGAACATAATCATAAATCCATGGCTGTTCAAGGGACCCGCAAAAAAATTTGAGGAAAAATTTGGTGTGCCTTCAATCCGTTTTCCTTTTGTACCGGTTGGTGCGACGGACACGACACGTTTTGTGCGCGAGGTTGCGGCATCCCTCAATATTGACAGCGGACTTGTTGAAAAGGTTGTGGCGGAGGAAGAGGATTATGTCTATTCGTATCTCGGGCAGTCAATCGGACAGGTGAGCTGGAAAAGATTTGCTGTCGCGGGAGATGCCTCAAATGCGATTGCGATTACCCGTTACCTTGCGAACGACTACAGTTTTTCGCCGGTGCTTGTTGTTATAACAGAACCAATTTTCCGCCCCGAGGACAAGGAGCGCATCATCAAAAACATAAGCGAGCTTGAATATGCGCAGGCACCGAAAATTGTTTTTGCGAGCGACCAGTGGGAAATCAATCAGGCAATCAGAAATGAGCCGGAGGAAATCACCCTGCTTGTCGGAAGCACAAACGAAAAGGAAGTCGCGCTGGAGAAGGGCATACAGTTTTTGAACGCCACCTTCCCAATAAACGAGCGCCTTATATTTAACAGAACATACGCGGGCTACCGTGGGAGTCTGACATTCACTGAAGATTTATATGACAATTTATAGGAGGTCATAATGAAAAAAATCAAAAACATTTTGTCTGTGGCAACAGTTATTGTCGCTGCGTCTGTATTGGTTCTTCTTTCGTCATGTCAGAAAAAGGAATCTGAATTTGTGTTCAAAATTGGAACCTCAAATTCAGGTCTCTGTTCCGCACCTCTCCACATTGCCGTGGACAATGGAATCTTTGCCGAGGAATTTGGAAAGGCCGGACTCAAGTTTGAGACTGTCGAAATCAATATGCAGGAGGCCACAACTCTTGTCGTCGCACAAAAAATAGATGCATGTATGGGACTTGCGGGAAGTCTTGTTCCGCAGATGGACAATGGACTTGAAATCAGTTTCTTGAGTGGAGTGCATACCGGCTGTACAAAATTTTATGTGCGCGGTGATTCTCCGTACCAGACTCTCGCCGATCTCCGTGGACAGACAATCGGTTTCCCGGGAGCGCAGGATTCATCCGTGATTGCGTTCCAGAGAAAATTCCAGGACTACGGTTTTGTTCCCTATGGACCGAACGCGGAGTTTAAGGTCGCTGTCTACGGAATGACGGATCTTCCAATTGCCCTTGCGAACGGTGCTGTCGAGGGAGTTGGTCTGCACGACCCTGTTGCCTATATTGCTGAAAAGGATTACGGATTCAGAAAAGTTTTGGACACAACCGAGGATGAAAGATTCTCTCAGGAATATTGCTGCATGACTTATGTTTCAAGCGAGATTGCAAAAAAATATCCCGAGCATACCAAGGCATTTGTCCGTGCAATTTTGAAGGCGAGCGCATTTGTCCAGAAAAATCCAAGGCAGGCCGCCCAGATTCAGATTGACAACAATCAGATGACCGGTGATGTTGAGCAGAACGGATATCTTCTTGCCACATACAACTACACTCCATCGGTGGTGCTTGCAAGAAGAACTGTGCATGATGCTATTGACCAGCTAGTTGATATGGGTGTCATGCAGAATGTAAGCGACAAAGAAAAATTTGTTGCGGACCATTTTGTTTGCTTCGACGACGTTCCGGATTCATATATCTGCAATGACGACGGAACTTTCAGTGAAGCAGGTGTACCAAGTCTAAAAATCGCGAAGAACTAATTTTTGCGAAGGAGAAAACATATATGAGTAAAAACGTTAAAAAAGTTTTAACACTGTTGCTGCCATTTTTTGCGGCTGCAATTTCTGCGCTTCTGTATTTTGCGATTCCAGAAAGCGGAAAACAAAAACAGATGTCATCTCCATACTATATGTGTTTTCTTCTTGCGGCGGTTGTTGTCCTTGCGGTCTGTATTGTCGTTGGATTTTTTGTAAAATCTTTCGGAAACAAATTGCAGGGAAAACTTCCGCTGTACGCGGGAATCATTTTCTTTCTCGCGGCACTGAATACGGTTGTCTGTAAAATGACATTCCTCCCGGTCCTCTATTTTCCGTCGCTCGACAGGGTGTGCGGACTTTTGTGGACGCAGCGGCTGTTCCTTCTGAAGAACCTTGTTTTTTCGCTGGGACTTTTGGTGCAGGGATTTTTGTTCGGACTTGTGACTGGATTTTTTTCCGGGCTTGCGTTGGGCTACAACCGCCACGTTGGTTATTGGCTGAATCCTGTGACAAAATTTTTGGGACCCGTTCCAACTACCGCGTGGATTCCTCTTGCCCTGAGTGTTTTTCCGACGACACATGCCGCAAACGTTTTTTTGATTGCGTTCGCAGTATGGTTCCCGGTGACACTTATGACTGCCAGCGGAATACAGAGCGTGAACAAAACATTCTTTGAGGTCAGCGAGACTCTTGGTGCGAAGACTTTTTTCAAAGTTTTCCGTGTCGCAGTTCCAGCAAGCCTCCCGCAGATTTTTCTTGGACTTTTCTATGGAATAGTCTCTTCATTCGCAACATTGATGGCTGTCGAGATGAATGGAAATTCCGAGGGAATCGGTTGGTACATAAACTGGCAGAAATCAGTCATGCAGTATGATGGCGTGTATGGCGGATTGATAGTCATAGCGGTTTTGTGTTCGCTGATTCTGACATTGCTTTTCAAGGTCCGCGATAAAATTATGGTATGGCAGAAGGGGGTAATCCGATGGTAGGAAATATTCAGATTCAGAATGTAAACAAAAGTTTTGATGAAGTCCACGTGCTGAACAATTTTTCTCTGGACATAGAGCCTGGAAGTTTTGTCTCGCTGATTGGTCCCTCCGGATGCGGAAAATCAACTCTGCTCAGGATAATTGGTGGTCTTGAAAAAAGCTATGAGGGAGCGGTTTTCCTTGATGGAGAAAAAATTTCCAAGGCCGGAAGTGACCGTGGTTTTGCGTTCCAGGGTTCAAATCTTTTTCCATGGCTTACCGTAAAAGGCAATGTCGCTTTTGGACTTAAGGCGCGCAAAATCTACAAAGAAAAAAAACAGGACGTGAATGAAATCATAAATCTTGTTGGCCTGAGCGGATTTGAGAATTCCTATCCGCACCAGATTTCCGGTGGAATGCAGCAGAGGGCATCGCTTGCAAGGGCATTGGTCGGGCATCCGAAAGTTCTGCTTCTTGACGAGCCGCTTGGAGCTTTGGATGCGTTCACGAGGATGAACCTGCAGGACGAGATTCTCAGAATCAAAAAAGAAAACAACATGACAATGCTCATGGTCACGCACGATGTTGACGAGGCAATCTACATGAGCGACCGTGTTGTTGTGATGAGTGCACGTCCATCAAAAGTTGAGGCGGTGATTGACATTGAGCTGCCAAAACCGAGGGCAAGAATCCAGGATGCGTTTGCAATCTACCGGAACAAGATTCTGGAGATTCTGAACTACGGTGGAAAAATACCTGAGGTTGAATACACAATTTAAAAAAAACATTTAAAAATTTCAAACCAATAGAAGGAAGTGAGTCTGATGAAAACGGAGACAAAGTGTATACATCTTGAAAAAAGTGACGACGACTGTTGTTGCGGTGGAACAAAAAATCATTATGGGGCAGTGAGTTTCCCAATTTATCAGACCGCTACCTACTCCCATCCGTGTCCCGGGCAGAGCACAGGTTTTGATTACACAAGGCTGCAAAATCCAACAAGGGAGCAGCTAGAAAAAGTTGTTGCCTCGCTTGAGGGCGGAATAGATGCTTTCGCGCTTTCAAGTGGAATGGCGGCGATTTCTCTTCTCATGGAAATCTTTGGTCCGGGCGACCATATAATTGCGGACAGCGATCTGTATGGCGGAACGATAAGGCTCTTCGACAATGTTTCCGCAAAAAATGGAATCAGCTTTACACGTGTCGATTGTGCGTCAACAGATTTGGAGTCGCTTGTCAAACCGAACACACGTGCAATTTATATCGAGACTCCGACAAATCCAATGATGAATATAACGGACATCGCAAAGGTCGCGGAGATTGCGAAACGCCATAATCTTCATCTGATTGTTGACAACACATTCATGTCGCCGTATTTCCAGAATCCACTCACGCTTGGCGCGGACATTGTTGTTCACTCGGGAACAAAATATCTTGCGGGACACAACGACACTCTCGCTGGATTTATTGTCACAAATAATCCAAGCGTCCAGGAGAGGCTCCGTTTTTTGATAAAGACAACCGGGGCGGGGCTTGCTCCTTTTGATTGCTGGCTTGTCCTTCGCGGAATAAAAACTCTTGCCGTTAGAATGGAAAGGGCAGAGGCGAATGCAAAAAAAATTGCCCAGTGGCTCAAGTCCCAGAAATCGGTTGTGCGTGTAATCTATCCAGGACTTCCCGAACATCCGGGGTATGAAATCCAGAAAAAACAGTCACGTGGATTTGGTGCAATGCTTACGTTCCAGACCGACACAAAGGAACGTGCGATTTCAATTCTGGGCAATGTCCATCTGATTCAGTACGCCGAAAGTTTGGGTGGAGTGGAGACCCTCCTCACTTATCCGACAACGCAGACACATGCCGATGTCCCGGAGGAAATCCGTCTTAAAAATGGAATAACGCCCGCCACTTTGCGACTCTCTGTTGGAATAGAAAACGCGGATGATTTGATTGCTGATTTGGAGCAGGCGTTCGCAAAAGATTTCTGAGCGGTTGTTGGTTAAATCCAATTTTATAGATGAACAATTTTGTCACATGAGTTCAATGCGGACTCATCGTGGCTTACCATGACAATTGTTTTTCCTTCGTCGGCAAGTTTCCTGAAAATCTGGATGACCGATTCTCCCTGCTCCCTGTCAAGCGATGATGTAGGTTCGTCAGCGAGAATGACGGATGGATTGTTCATCAGCGCACGTGCAATCAGCACACGATGGTTTTCACCACCGGAAAGGTCTGAAGGAAAGCAGTCCGCAAGATGTTTGATTCCAAGACTTTCAAGAAGCAGTTCCGCATTTTTTTCCGAATCATTCTGGACTGTTTTTTTGCCAAGAAAAAATGGAAGACGTACATTGTCCATTACTGTAAGACTGGAAATGAAGCTCTGCTCCTGCGAGACAAATCCAATTTTTTTATTTCTGAATGACGAGCGGTCTTTGTCGTTCAAAGAAAAAATATCCGTTCCCTCAATCAAAATTTTTCCGGAATCAGGTTCCTGTAGTCCAGCGATGATTGAAAGCAGCGTACTTTTTCCCGCCCCCGATTTTCCTGCAATTCCAAAAAATTCTCCGTCGGAAATTGAGCAGGAAAAACCGTCGAGCACAGTTACAGCTCCTCGTGGCGATTTAAATGATTTTGATATTTTCTCCACAGCTATCATCCAGGACTCCTATTTTGATTCAGAATATACTTCAAGTTTTGAAATCTTGATTGCAGTACGGATTGCGCTCAAAAAACATGCTGCGACAAGCAGGGCGCACGAAATGATTGCAAACAGAATTATAGTTCCAGTGCTGGGCATACAGAACGGCATCGCAATTTTTTGTGAAATTAAAAAGTTGAACGGAAGAAGTATGAGTGCGGAAACAAACACGCCGCATACCGAACCTATCGTACCAAGAAACAGGGCTTCGTTCATGACGATGCTGCTTAGTGAATGTCGGTCCGCACCCAGCACTCGCAGTATCGAGAATTCCCTTCGCCTTTCAAAGACCGTGAGTGAAAACACAATCGCAAGAACGGCGACGGTTATAAGCAAAAACAGCACACTTATTGTGTGGAGGAAAAAAACGAACGAATCCATTTTGTCCTTCAGCGTCTGAATAAACTTTCCCTGCTGTATGACCTGCACTCCGTCCACTGTTTCGCGAATCTTTAGCGCGACAGTATCCGCATTTGATTTTTCATCAATCCGAATGAAGATTGCGCTGGTCTTTTCCTTTACGTTTCCATCCGAGATAAACGCGAATCCTTTTTCAAGTGCGTCGTCGTAAATTTTTCTAACGGTGTCCAGATTTGCAAAAACAGCATTGTCCATGCCCGAACCACTTTTTGCAAGCCGTGCGGAAACCGTGTGGGATTTTGAAAAAAATGAGACAGTGTTTTTTTCGACATTCACATTGTAGCCGGCAAAAATATCTTCTCCGTCGGCATTATATTTTTGAATCCAGGGTTTTATAAGGAAATCGCTTTCCGGGTCGAATCCAATTATCTGGACGGGAAAGTCGCAGCAGCTTTCACTCAGGCTTGTGAGATAGAACTGGCTTGTCACATCCTTCACCCCATCGATATTCCGGACAATGTTTTCTATGTCTTTGTCCATGTAAAAATAATTTGGCTCGCCAGAAAGAAGGACGCTCTCAAGTGTCTGCTCGTAGCCGTTTGGCACAACCATTAAATCCGCACCGACTCTTTCTTTCATGCCGGATATTCCGTTCCTTAAACTGGAGGCAAGGAGAAAACTTCCGAAAAGGACCGCGCTGCAAAGAGCGACAAGGGCTGCCATTGAGAAAGTTCTGAATGGACTCCGCTGCAAATTTTTTATAGCCAGCGTTCTTACGGATAATGATTGTGCCATGGCCACCTCAGGATTTTTTGTTTGACTTTTTGCTGAGGATGCGCAGGACAAAATCAAGAGCGACCGCAACAAGCGTGAGTGTTCCAAAAACAATAAGAGTTGGTTTTGTCACGGCATTGCACTGCATGGCATGGTTCCCGCACAGACCGATTATTGCTGTTGGAAACAGAATCACTCCGGCGGCATTTATTGCTGTTGCCGCATCTGCTGCGAATGCAAAATCGTTTGACCTTACAAAAAAACGAAGCAGGGAAATCAGCGCGATTCCTATTCCAAGAAAAAGTTCAACCCTTCCGGTCCAAAAGCATTTCATAACTTTTTCGCCAACGGGGCAGACCTTTGCAAATGAGATTGGGGCCAACGCGATTAACGCTCCAAGTGCAAGCAGCACGGCAGAAAAAATGACGTTCTTTTTTTTCATACACTCACTCCATGAAAATAGTTTTTTTGCTTTTATTATTTTTAAATTTTATTCCCTATTGAATCGGTAGGCAATACATGGTATACTATATTTGTCACCGCAAGTCAAGGACATTCAAAAAAATTCTCATGGCAGGAGTTCAATATGGAATTTGATTTCGACAAAATCACCGACAGGGCAAATACTTTTGCAATAAAATACGACCTTGCAGAAAAGCGAAACAAGCCGAAGGACGCAATCAGTCTGTGGGTTGCCGACATGGATTTTCCGACCGCCCCATGTATTTGCGATGCGCTTCAGGAACGTGCGCTCCATGGCATTTTTGGATACAGCCGCCCGGATGTCCGGTATTATGATGCCGTAAAAAAATGGTTCAGTGAGAGGCATGGTTTTGAAATCCGTGACGAGGAAATTGTGAACACACCCGGAGTTGTTTTTGCTGTTGGTGCCGCTGTACGTGCGTTTACAAAAAGGGGCGACTCCGTTTTAATCCAGAGGCCTGTGTACTATCCCTTTGCGAATGTGATTGCATCCAATGGAAGACGCGTCGTAAACAATCCCCTTGTCCTGAGAAATGGAAGCTACGTAATTGATTTTGATGATTTTGAAAAAAAGATTACGGAGGAAAATGTCAGGCTGTTTGTCCTTTGCTCGCCACACAATCCTGGTGGCCGCGTATGGAAAAAAGAGGAGCTGTTGAAAATCAGTGAAATCTGTCTGAGACATGACGTGCTTGTTGTTTCTGATGAAATACATTCGGACATAACATTTGGAAAAAATGTCCACACTGTTTATTCAAATATTTCTGAAGCTGCTGCAGAAAATTCCATCATCTGCACTTCCCCGAGCAAGACATTTAATCTTGCGGGACTACAGTTTTCAAACATAATAATCAGGAACAAAAAAATCCGCGACGAATTTCAAAAAGAGATTGACAGGACTGGTTACGACGAGCCAAGCCTGATGGGAATTGTTGCAGCCACAGCCGCATATTCGGAGGGCGGTGAATGGTTCGATGCCGCGAAGGACTATATCTGGCGGAACGTGCTTTTTACTGAAAAATATATTTCGGAGCACTGTCCAAAAATCCGCGTGATGGAGCCGGAGGGGAGCTATCTTGTGTGGCTTGATTTTTCGGCTTTCACCGATTTGAGCGACATTGAAATTTCAAAACGAGTTTTGAATGACGCAAAAGTGTGGCTCGACTACGGACTCATGTTCGGTAGCGAGGGCGAAAAATTTCAGCGCATAAATGTTGCAACGCCAAGACGGATTTTGGAGGAAGCGCTCTCTAGGATTTGCAAAGAATTTTCCCGCTGAACGACACGATTGGCGTAAAGTTTCCAAGCGATATTGTCTCTCCTGAAAGCTCCGGAAAGCTGCATGACACATTTGAAATCACAAGGCTCGGGGTATCGTCGAGCGTGAATGTTCCCTCAAGTTTTTCATAGGTCAGGGCCATGTCTATCATTTTTTTTGCGGTCGGGATTTCCGGTGCGCTGTGGTTTCTTTGTATGTACAGTTCGTAGTAGAATGCCTCCGCCACAACTTCTGTTTCGTTGTCCCACAGGATTTGTTCAATCATTGTTTTGTAGTAGTCAACAACCTCGTCCACCGGTTCGTTTATGTCGTAGTAGTGCATGACCGTCGCATAAAAATTGTTTCCGCTTGTGGATGGATTTCCGATATAGTATTCCCCGTTTGTCTCGAACAAAAACGGAATGTTGTTTTCAAAATCGTTCAGAACGTTGTCGCCGGATTTAAAAAATGATGAGGAGCATGTGAGATTTGAAAACACCTGGTCCATTGTCACATTTCCGTCGTCGTCGATTGTGTACTTGAATCTGTGCATGTCGTTGAATTTTTTTTGTGTCGCGCGCAGAAACATGTCTCGCTGCAAGGTTATATAATTTTCGACCCGCCGAGAAAGAATGTTGTTGACGGCCTCCTCGTAGTTTGTGAAGGCATAGTTGTATTCTCTGATGCCATAATCATAAATCCAGTGCACATCCTCCCGGGATTTTGGAACTGCGAGCGCGATAATTTCATCGAACTTTTGGCGGATTGCAGCACTGTCGCCTGCCAGAGTGTGCATGTTGTTGTCCGCGTCGTAAATCTCCGAGAACCTTACCGCAATCTCTCCGTCGATGTATTTGTAGTAGCCCTTCGCCTCGATGGAGCCGCTTGAATTGTAGACTGTCATTGTATCCCTGTCGAACACAACAGTTTCTCCGCCACTGCTCTGATATGTCCCAAATGCAATTCTTTTTCCGGCGTTTTCCGTGACGGTCATCTTGCATGCGGAGGCAATCAAAGTCAGCGCGGAGACAAAAACAAGCCTGCTAATCTTTTTTGGCATAATGAACCTCATAAACTTTCTCTTCTATTTCACAAAATCGTAGCCCGCATCCTTTATTGCATTTTCAAAATCGGATTCGGGAATGTCCTTTGTGATTTTTACCGTCGCAATATTTTTGTTATGGTCCGCAACGGCAGATTCAACTCCGTCAATTTTTTCAAGGGCCTCCCTGACATGTCTTTCGCAGTTCGGACACATCATGCCGTTGATTTTCAATGTCTTTTCCATGGTCGCCATAGAGTTCTCCTTTGTATGTTTATTTTCTTGAATTGATTTATCCAATTTTTTGTCTGATTTTTTGTTGCCGATTTTAAACAGGTTCAGCCTGAGCGCATTCATCACGACACAGAAACTTGAAAGCCCCATCGCCGCAGCTCCGAACATTGGGTTCATGTCAAGTCCCAGCCAACTATGGTACGCACCCGCCGCGACGGGAATCAAAATTATGTTGTAGAAAAATGCCCAGAAAAGATTTTCCTTTATATTTGTCAAAGTCCTCCGGCTCAGTCTGATTGCGGAAACAACATCGCTTAGCCTGCTTTTCACAAGGACGACATCCGCCGCATCTATCGCAACATCGGTTCCGGCTCCAATTGCCATTCCTGTGTCCGCCGTTGTCAACGCCGGTGCATCGTTTATTCCGTCACCGACCATGCAGACCCGGGATTTCTCCTTGAACCGCCTCACGATTTTTTCTTTTTCATCTGGAAGCACACCTGCAAAGATTTCATCCACAGCGACCTTTCCGCCAATCGCCTTTGCCGTACGCTCGTTGTCGCCGGTAAGCATTGCAACGTGGATTCCCATGTCCCTGAGTTCCGCAACAGCATTTGGGCTTTCTTCCTTTATTGTGTCGGCCACCGCGATTATACCAAGCAGCTTTCCCTCCTCCGAAAAAAAGATTGGGGTCTTTCCTTCAAGGCTCAGCTCCTCGGCTTTTTTTTGCGAATGTTCGTTTACGGAATTGGGGGCGACGGTCTGGATGTATTTTAGATTTCCGCCATCGATTTTTTTTCCATCAAGAATTGCGGTCAAACCTTTACCCGGTATGGCTATGAACGAATCCACGTTTTTTGTTTCCAGATTTTCTTCGCGGGCCTTGTCTGTTATCGCAATGGCAAGCGGATGTTCGCTTTTTGATTCAAGGGACGCGGCCTTCTGCAAAAAGATTTTTTCATCAATTTCGTTTGCGAATATGTCGGTGACTGTCGGTTCGCCCTTTGTGATTGTTCCTGTCTTGTCAAGCACGACGACCTTTGTTTTTCCCGCATTCTCCAGAGCTTCCGAAGTTTTAAAGAGGATTCCGTTTTTCGCTCCCACACCGTTTCCGACCATTATTGCAACGGGGGTCGCAAGTCCAAGTGCGCATGGACAGCTCACAACCAGGACAGAAATTGCATGTCCAAGGCTGAATGAAAATTCCGCGCCGGTCAAAATCCACACGATGAATGTCACTACCGCAATGCCCATCACCGCCGGAACAAATATGCCGGAAACCTTGTCCGCTATTTTTGCGACTGGAGCCTTTGTTGCCGCCGCATCGCTTATCATCTGTATAATCTGTGAAAGGGTGGTGTCGTTTCCAACTCTGGTCGCGGTGCATTTTATAAATCCCGACTGGTTGATTGTTGCGGCGGAAACACTGTCCCCGACTGTCTTGTCCACCGGAACCGATTCTCCCGTAAGCGCAGACTCATTTACCGCGCTTTCGCCTTCGACAATGGTTCCGTCCACCGGGATTGATTCGCCGGGGCGAACGACAAATGTGTCACCGGTCTTTACTTCTTCGACAGGAACGTTGATTTCTTTTTCGTCCCGGATAATTGTCGCGGTCTTTGGTGCGAGCTTCATCAATGACTTGAGCGCATCGGTGGTCCTTCCTTTTGAAATGGACTCCAGAAGTTTTCCGACCGTAATCAATGTGACAATCATTGCCGCGCTTTCAAAATAGAGGCCATGTATATAGTGCATGGCGGTCTCCCTGTCACATGCTGTTGCCGCAAAAAGCATGGCCACGCTGTAGACAAAGGACACTCCCGAACCCATCGCCACAAGGCTGTCCATGTTCGGTGCGCGGTGGACCAGGGCCTTGAATCCGCTTACAAAAAACTTTTTGTTGATGACAAGCACTATGGAAGAGAGAATCATTTCGGCCATTCCAAGTGCGAGCGGATTTCCTCCATTGCCTGTGAAAAAATCTGGGAGCGGCCAGTTCCACATTCTGTGTCCCATGCTGAAGTACATCAGGACCAAAAGAAATGCGATAGACGAAATCAACCTTTTTTTCAGGACGGGGGCCTCGGTGTTTTTCAAAAGTTCCTCATTCTGCTTGGCTGATTCCACCGTGGATTTTTTTTGTGATTTTCCGTCCAGAGATTTTGCGCCATATCCGGCTTTGCTGACTGCGGCGATAATTTCCGTTGGACTTGCATTGCCCTCCACACCCATGGAATTTGTCAGAAGGCTCACGGTACATGACGAAACTCCGGGGACTTTTGAGACTGCTTTTTCAACTCTGGCGACACAAGCGGAACATGACATTCCGCTTATGGCATATTTTTCCATCCGTTGTTACCTCATCAACTTCTGCAGGGCGTTGAGAAGTTCATCAATGACTTCCTCGTTTCCAGTCTTTATGTCATCGAGCATACAGGTTCTGATGTGGTTGGAAATCAGGACCTTGTTGAACGAGTTGAGAGCGGCGTTCACTGCGGAAATCTGCACCATTATGTCTATGCAGCTTGCCTCGTTTTCCACCATCTTTTTTACGCCGCGGACCTGCCCCTCAATTCTGCTCAGGCGATTCAGAAGGCTCTTGTAGTCCTCGGGTCTTTCCACGCTTAACTTGCTCAGACAATGGTCGTTCTCCGTGAATACAGCCTCGCTGATTGGGACCTCGTTTTCTTTTCCAGATTTTTTGTTTGCCATGACTTTACCTCGCAAAAAAGTTGTACCCTTTTGGGGTATGTGTTATTATAAATAAGATATACCCATCTGGTGTATAAGTCAAGTATTTTTTTAATTTTATGAATATTTTGTATCCATGTTTCCTAAAAAAGTGTTATACTGTAGTGCAATACCATAAACTGGTTCAGGAGATTTTAATGAAGAAAAGTGCGTTTGTTTTTTTTACTGCGGCACTGGCTCTGACCGCTCTTGCGGGATGCCGGACCACTGAAGACATCAAAAATACGGAGGCCAATGTGCAAAAGGAATCCCGGGATGCTGAGAAAAATGAGTCTCTGTCCAGATACATTTCTGTTGATTTGAGGTCCAACCCAACAACCGGCGGTGGATGGAAAATCGACATAGCGGACAAGAGCATTGCGAAGCTGGAGTCGGACACCTACGTTCGTGATGAGGCTCCATCCGGCATGGTCGGTGTCGGTGGAACGGAGACATTTGGATTCAAGTGCCTCAAACCCGGAAAAACGACCGTCAAATTTGTTTACGGACAGATGTGGGAGGGCGGCTCCGTATGGGAAACAAAAAATGCCGTCATAACCGTCAACGAAAGTCTGCTCGGCTCAATCAAATTTGAGTAGAGTAGGAGCTTACGTTGATGACAACCTCGCCATCAATCTGAAGGGCCACAGGTCGATTGAATTTCACCGTGATTGACCTGCCCTCCAGGATGTGTATTGAGCGCCCGTGCCTGACATGTTCCCCGCTGAAAATTTTTGGAAACAGCGCGAGTGTCATAAGGCGGCTTTTTCCGCACCATACAAGGCAGGAAAGTTTTTTTTCGCCGCGTCTCTGGTTCGGGGTTGGCATCATTCCGCCTCCAAAAAATCTTCCGTACATGCTGGGGGCGAGCCAGACGTTCTTGAAAAATCTGGTTTCGCCATCGACAGTGACTTCCGCCGACGTGGATTTGTATGAGAAGAGCATTCCCTTTATCGCGATTGAGGTGTAGTTTATTGGCTTTGTGCTTTTTTCGCGAAACTTTTCACCCATTTCGCTACAGTATCCGTCGATTCCGTATCCAATCCCGTTCAAAAATTTTCTGGTGACTCCATTTACGGTGACGCTTGGAAGGTTCCTAAGGTATGCGGTGATTTCGACAGGACCTTCCGAATCTGTCTTTTCAATGTCGCGGAGAAAATCGTTCCCGGTTCCGGTCGGATAATAGAAAATTTTTCTTCCTTCAAGAAATCTTTCGGCCTCGTTTGCGAATCTGTTGAGGGTTCCGTCACCACCGGCGACAATGATTTCCTCGTCCGCGGAAACGGAGTCAAAGAAAATCTGGTAGTCCGTAACAGCTGTTATGTCAACGTAGCGAATTTCATGCCCACCGAGGATGCTGGAAAGTTTTTTTGCTGATTCCACTCCATTTCTGGTTCCTGCAAGCGGATTGTACAACACGCAGTAACGGGTTTCCATGTTTTCCTCTTTTCTTCTATAAAATAGATGTGCCTTTGCAAGTTGTTTGAAAATGCGGTTCAATAAATATCCCTGTTTAGATTGATTTTGTCAATGCCGGTTTCGGTGGATTTTTCTGTTTTTGCGAGAATCCCCGGGACACTTGGTTTTCGGATAAATTTAAGTTTCAGTATGTCTGGCGAATTTATTTTTTTGCCACAATCAAAATGTTATGGTATAATGGAAAAAAATTAAGAACAGGGGTAGCGTGTATGAGTTTGATGGCAAGGCTGTCGGAGTTCCAGAACAAGCTAGGCGGGCATCTTGCTTTGAAGGAGAGGGGGTTTATCTGTGCGGCTCTGGCTGAATTCTTTGCGCTGGGCTATCACATCTGTTTTCTGGTTTTCTTTTACATGAACGGAATACAGGAGTTGTTTTATTTCAACATATTCAGCGTAACCTGTTTTTGCTTCAACATATTTGTGCTTTTCTTCCGGAACAATGTGGGCCTTGTTTTTTTCATAACTGTCTTTGAGGTGCTTGTACACCAGATTCTTGCGGACTATTTTGTTGGCGGCCTTGCGGGTTTCCATTTTTTGATAATGCTTTTGGTTGTGTTTCCGTTTCTTGTTGACAGGAAGGGCTTCAATGTTGGAATCCCCACCGCATTTTTCTGTATATGTGTTTTCTTTGGATGCGAATTTGTTTTTTCCAGAATGCAGCCTGTCTATGAGCTTCCGGAGTCGCTTCTGAAGAACCTGCGCTTTGTGAACATAGTGGCGAGCATGACCGTCCTGTTCACGATGACAATAATATTCAAGCTGATAATCGACTACATAGAAAAAAACATGGAGGAGCTGAACAAGAGGAACGAGACTCTGCTTGAAAATATTTTGCCGAGGAAAGTCATGGAGGATTTGCGGGACACAGGCAAGGCGGACCCGGAGCTTTTTGAGGGCGCGACAGTTCTCTTTACCGACATCGTCAATTTCACGAACATATCCAAGACGCTTCCACCGGACGTTCTGATTGATGAACTGAACGACATGTTCACAAACTTCGACCGCATAATGGAAAAGCATAGCTGCATGAGGATAAAGACAATTGGCGACGCATATATGGCTGTCTGTGGATTGCCGGAAAAAAATCCTGACCACACAAAAAATATTCTTGAGGCCGCACTTGAATGTCGCGACTATATCGAGGAGAGAAACAGGACTTCTCCCCACCGTTGGACAATAAGACTTGGCGCACACTCCGGCAAAGTTGTTGCGGGCATTGTCGGAATCACAAAATATATCTACGACGTTTTTGGTGACACCGTGAATGTCGCAAGCCGCATGGAGTCGTCGAGCGAGGAGATGAAGCTTTCGGTTTCCCAGTCCGTATTTGATTTGCAGAAAAACAATTTCAATTTTTCATACAGGGGCGAAAAGGATATCAAGGGCAAGGGCAACATGGCACTCTATTTTGTTGAAAAAAAATAGGCAGTTGGCGTTCGCGTCCAGAGGTTCCCAAAATCAATAAAAACAAATATAATAGAAGAAACTGGTCAAAATATACCTGCCAGTTTTGAAGGATTTTTTATGAAACTGAATCAGATAATCACAAGTCTTCTGGAAACGGATCTATACAAATTTTCAATGGGGCAGGCAATCTACCACCAGTATCCGTCATACAAGACCAACTGGACGTTCAGATGCCGCAATGTCGGTGTCTCGTTCACACAGGAAATGGTCGAAGAAATCAAGGAGCAGATTCACGAATATTGCCACCTGCGTTTTACGCCCGAGGAACTTGACTATCTCTCAACAATCGACTGGCTGCACGAGGACTACATCGACCACCTGAGAATATGGAAGCCGCGTTTCGAGGACTTTGAGATTACCGATGATTCGGACTGCGGACTTTCAATTGAGGCAAAAGGAACCTGGCTCAATACTTCCATGTACGAAATCCCCGTGCTTGCGATTGTGAACGAAGTCTATTTCAGGATGTCCTACAACTACGACGAGCTTTTTGAGCAGTACAAACGGAAGCTTGAGGAAAAGAAAAACTGGATGATTGACGGAACCTACGACATAGGACCGTTTTCCGAATTCGGTCTGCGCCGCCGTCTTTCCGCTGAGGCCCAGGATCTGGCAGTCAAGGTTCTGTGCGGGAACAACGGAAGCTACAGGGACTCGAAATGTGTCGGAACGTCCAACGTGTATCTTGCTAAAAAATATGGCGTGGTCCCGGTCGGAACAATGGCGCATGAGTTCATAATGTGCGTGGGACAGGGAAACCCGATGTACAATCCGGCGTACTCAAACAAACTTGCCATGGAGGCATGGACAAAGGAGTACGGTGTTTTGAACGGAACATACCTCACCGACACTATTGGCGACGAGACTGCCCACCTTGACATGGGATATACATATTCAATCCTTTTCAGCGGAGTGCGGCATGATTCCGGGGATCCATACGAATGGGGAGAGGAGTGGATCAGACACTACCAGGCCTATTACGAAAAATACAAGGACGAGCGTGTGAATCCGAAAAACAAGACCCTGCTTTTCAGTGACAGTCTGGATTTCAAGCGCGCGTCTGAGCTTTACGCACATTTCAAGGACAGGATAAAGGTCGCATTCGGAATTGGAACCTACATTGCGAACGACACGGACGTGGAGCCTCTGAACATTGTCATGAAGATTACCGAGTGCAATTATTCTCCGGTCGCAAAACTTTCAAACGCAGTCGGAAAGACAATGTGCAAGGATGATTCTTATGTCGAGTATCTCAGAAAGACAATCGCATGGCGGCTTTCACACCAGTAAGGATACCGGAAAATGAAATATATTTTACAGAACATGCCGGAGCCGGGGAGCACTGTTGTTGTTGGTCTTTCCGGTGGAGTTGACTCAACGCTTACGGCCCTGCTTTTAAAGGAAAAGGGATGCAGGGTTGTCGGTGTCACAATGTCTCTTTGGGATGGTCACCTGAAGAAAGTGCAGGCTGAAAAAAAAATGCACGACTCATGTTACGGTCCCGATGAAAAAGAGGACATCGAACAGTGCCGGACATTTTGCGCCGAGCATGGGATTGACTACCATGTGATTGACGTGAGCGGGGAATACAACACGCAGGTTCTGGAATATTTTAAAAACGAGTACCGCTCTGGAAGAACCCCGAACCCCTGCATCCGCTGCAATCTTTTTATAAAATTCGGTGCGCTCCTTGAGGGAATAAAAAAGCTGAACATATCTTTTGACTATTTCTGCACGGGCCATTACGCCGCGGTAGTCCGTCCCGAGTCCGGAATATGGGGCAGCGGAAAAACACCCTGCATGATTGCGACCGCGCAGGACATGTCAAAGGACCAGACATATTTTCTGTACAGGCTTCCGTCACAGATTCTTGAGAAAGTCCGCTTCCCGCTTGCGCTTATGAAAAAGGAGGACGTGTTCAGGATTGCGAGGGAAAACAATCTTGCGGCTGCGGAAAGAAGCGAGAGCCAGGATTTTATAGGCTCCGAATATTTTGAGCAGCTGTTTTCCGACAAGGCTTCAGTCCCAGGCGATTTTGTTGATATGGACGGAAAAGTTCTTGGCCGCCACAGGGGTATCGAGCATTACACGGTCGGACAAAGGCGCGGACTTGGTGTCTCGGGAAGCGAGGCATATTATGTCCAGAAAATTGATGCGGAAAAAAATCAGGTCGTTCTTGCGACAAAAGATTTTTTGGGCGGCGACTCATTGATTGCCGATGATTTTGTCTGGCCGGGTGGAATTGAGCCGGACAAAGTTTTTGAGGGGCAGGTTAAAATCCGCCTCCGAAGCAGGGACGCGCTTGCAACTGTCGAGCGATACACTCCGCCGGAAAGCGACCGTTACGAATACAAGGGGCAGCCGTGGAAAATCACATTCGCGCAAAAACAGAATGCGATAACCCCCGGGCAGTCCGCTGTAATTTACATAGACAATGTTGTTGCCGGCGGTGGAATTATTGTTCGCCAGCCTGTGCCCCAATCATTTCACGGATGATTTCGCCCGCAATAAAAAGCCCCGCGACCGACGGAACAAATGCGATGCTCCCGGGGACGCTCCGTTTTTTGTCCGAAACTTTTGTGGCTGGCGGCATGGGTTTTTCTGTTGAAAAAAGCACCTTCACATTTTTGATGCCACGCTTTTTACATTCCTGCCGCATGACCCTTGCCAACGGACACACCGATGTTTTTGAAATATCCGCAATCTGAAATTTTGTCGGGTCAAGCTTGTTTCCTGCTCCCATGCACGAAATGATTTTTGTTCCCGCTTCCTTTGCCTGCTGAATCAACTGTATTTTTCCCGCGACCGTGTCTATTGCGTCAACAACATAGTCGTAGTTTTTAAAATCAAAAAGCTCCTTTGTTTCCGGAAGATAAAAACATTTGTGCGTGACAACCTCCGCATTGGGATTTATATCCAGAATACGCTCTTTCATTACATCGACCTTGTATTTTCCGATTGATGAATGTGTCGCAATAATCTGCCTGTTAAGATTGGAGATGGCAACAGTGTCGCTGTCTATCAAATCAAAATGTCCGACACCGCTCCGTGCAAGGGCCTCGACAACAAATCCACCGACACCGCCAATTCCAAAAACCGCCACATGTTTTTTTCCAAGCGCCCCGACCGCATCATTCCCAATCAGCATCTCCGTTCTGGAAAACTGGTTCTCATCAATTTCGCTCATAAACCAAATCCTAAAGAAAAAAAAGATTTTATGCAATCGAATGGAATAAAAATGGATTGAAATCTGGAACGTAGATTTGATTTGTATTATAATGTTTCCATGAAGAAAAATTTTTTTCCAATGCAGACACATTTTGTCGGTGTGCTGCTTCCGGATGATTTGACGCTTACCCTTGAAGATTGCCGCCGCTATATGAACGAAAAATATGGATGCAGGTCGGGCCATGGAACTCCAATCCATGTGACGCTTGTTCCTCCGTTCAAACTTTCAGAAGAATACTCGACGGACGATTTGGCGCGTGCTCTTGAAAAAAATGTGCTTTCAAGGAATTTTGGATTTGTGGCCCATGTTGACAATTTTGATGCCTTTGGTGACAGGACTGTTTTTGCGAAAGTTTCCGTTGATGAAAAATGGACAAGGCTCCGTGATGAAACTGTGAAGGCAATTTTGAACGCCTGTCCCGGAACAACAAAAAAAGACATGCGTCCATTCCAGCCTCATGCGACCGTGGCGAACCGTGACATTCCCGAGGGTGCGAGCGCAGATGCTCTGGAGGCACTGAACGAAATGAATCTTGTTGAGGATTTCCCTGTGGATGGCATCACAATTTTTGAACGCCGTGGAGACAGATGGATTTCCGCCGTCACACTGGAGCTGTGATGAAAGGGGAGAAGGCCATGTATATTCCGCCCATAACTTTTTCTTATGAATATCCCGATGTGCAGGACCAGCACATGATGAAGGTTGTCCGAAAGTACAGTCCCGCTCTGGACGAGAGCTACACCTACCGCGACAGAAGTTTTTCATGGAGATGGAAGCATTTCTGGCTGAACGTTTTTCTGAACACGATTGTGCTTCCCGTTGTGAAAATCCGTTACGCAGTCAAGGTTGAGGGCAAAAAGAATCTGAGGAAAAACAAAAAGATTTTGAAGGGCGGATTCGTCACCGTGTGCAACCATGTGATTGAGTGGGACTTTCTTGCGCTGCTCTGGGCATTCTATCCGCGCAAGGCATATTTCCCAATCTGGTCGGTGAACATGGAGACGGCCATGGCTCCCTTATTTAAAACGATAGGGGCGATTCCAATTCCAAAAAGCGTCCACGCCGGAAAAAAATTTACCGCGGCAATGGATTCTGTTTTGGACGAGGGTGGATGGCTTCATGTCTTTGCGGAGGGAAGCATGTGGTATTTCTATCCGGCCATAAGAAATTTCCATCGTGGTGCGGCAAGTTTTGCGGTAAGGCACAAAGCCCCGCTTGTCCCCCTTGCAATCTCCTACAGAAAACCCCGCGGACTTTACCGGGTGTTCAAAAAATATCCGAACCTCACGGTGCATGTCGGGGAGCCTCTTTTTGCCGATGAAAAACTTGGCCACAGGGAGGCAGCCGAAGATTTGACAATGCGGGCGAGGCTCTGCGTTATGAACATGGTGGGAATCAAGGACGAAAAAGAAAACCAGCGGATTATGAACATGTATAAAAATCAGTAGGCTGTGTTTCAGTGCAGCTCCAGCACGACAATTTCCGGGTGGTTGAAGAATCTTGGAAGCGGGGTGCTTTCCCTTGCAAGTCCACGGCTAACTTCCATTGTGCTTCCGTTCGAGAGCCGGTAGATTCCGTTGACATATTTTGCCATGGGGCCTTGATTTGGTGCATAGAGTCCCCGGTTTAAAAATGGAATCAAAATCTGTCCGGCATGTGCGTGGCCTGTGAGGATTAAATCAAAATCATATTGCTCGTAGTCTGAAACTCTTTCGGGACGGTGGCTCACAAGGATTTTCAAATGCGAGCTGTCCGTTTTTGAGTATGCCCTCCTCAACTGATTTTTCCATTCGTCCTGTGTCATGGAAAGAGGGTCGTCCACTCCGCAAACGTCAACCTCAATTCCGTTGATTGATGTGGTCACGCAGTCTCCGCACAGAACATTGACACCGGCATCCCTGAGCCATTTCTTCATTTCATCCGCACGTCCGCTCCATATTTCATGGTTCCCGGTGACATACCAGCACGGATATTTTTTTACGATAGATTCAATCAAAATCTTTGCGTTCCTGTCGTCCAGCTTGTCGTCGAAAATATCCCCGGCCAGAAACACTGAATCAGGATTTTCGGATTCAATTTTTTTGACCAGCCATTCCTGATTTTTTCCATAGTAGCACGAGTGGAGGTCTGTAATCAAAACTATTCGGATGCCCGCTCCTTTTCCGTCAGGCAGACCGAGCGAAATCCTTTCGGTGAACGGAACCCAGGACCAAATCGTCCACACCGCAAGCAGAAAAAAAATTATTCCGGCGGCAATGAGTCTTTTTTTATTCTTCCCAGTCATCGTAGTCCCCGCGGCTCGCTTTTTTGCTTGACCAGCCGGCAGATTTTTCCTGAAGCATCTCCGCGTCCTCATGCCCCTGGAAATGCGACCACTCGGAATACTTTGAAGCGGATTTCCTTGGTTTTTCGTCCCTGTCCTTGTTTTTTTCGTGCAAATCTTCCATTCCGTTTGCCATGGGAACCTCAATTTCCATAAATTTTTGTTTGATTGTGAAATTTATCGGACAAAAAAATTAAATTGTGATATAATCAAGTGGCTTGTAAAATAAAAAAAAGTGACTTAAACCAAACTTAAATATTATTGGGGAGAAAGGCATGGACAGGAAGAGAAGGTCATTGGCTACAAAATTTTCAATCAGTGTGGTTGCCATTATTATTGCGATTGTGGCGGCATGTTTAATCACGACGAGCATTTTTTTGTCGCGCAACTGTCTTGAAAATTTTTATGCAAGCGCGAACACTGCTCTCTCGGAGTTTTCTGATTCAATCTCAATGTTCTTTGGTGCAAAGGAGACGGAACTGAATATGTTTGCCGAATCCGACGAGGTGAAGGCGGCTGACGAAACGATACACTCTTTTGTGAACGAGACAGGCACGGTCCAGATTCTTGGCTACGAAAAAAGTCCCACGGAGCAGGCGATAAGAAAAATCTGCAAAAATTTTGCGAACAGCGACAAGGACATTGCGGAAATCTACATCGGAACAAAGTGGGGTGGATATGCAACAAATTTTGACAGCTCCATGAGCGGTGGATATGATCCCCGTAAGCGTGGATGGTACGAGACCGCCACCAAGGGAAACGGCAAGGTTATGATTACAGATGCCTTTGCCTCAACGGTCGGTGCTACGGTAGTCGGAATCACGAGGTCCGCGTATGATTTTTCCGGAGCTTTTGTCGGCAACGCTTCCATTGAAGTTTCCCTTGAGACCCTCACATCGATTTTGAAAAGCATGAAC
The DNA here is from genome assembly GCA_902783155.1 of uncultured Spirochaetaceae bacterium. Classification (GTDB taxonomy): domain Bacteria; phylum Spirochaetota; class Spirochaetia; order Treponematales; family Treponemataceae; genus Treponema_D. The sequence goes on along the minus strand of CACZPR010000118.1, from coordinate 51,960 downwards.
CTGGGTGACGGCTCTTTCTTTATGATGTTCCAGAAGGACGGAACCGTTTTGGCGGACACCGGAATACGTGGCAGCGAGAACAGTTTTTTGAATGTGAAGGAAATAAATATTCCTGACCTTGTGACTTTCCTTTCGTCTGCCCAGGACAATGGAATCATCAATGTTCCGGGTGGAAAATTCAGCACATATTTTACTTCCAAGGTGACAAACAAAAAGGCGGACTACCAGATTGTTGCGTTCATTCCAAAGAAAACTGTGTTCGCGACATTCTACAGGATGCTCTTTACGTCGATAGCCATTTGTGCTGTTTTTGCCCTGATTGTTTCAATCGGAACGGCATTTGCGACAAGAAAAATCATGGGACCGCTTAAGGTGATTCGCAACAACATCAGCGACAACGCGGCACAGATTGCAAAGGGCAAGGCGGACCTTACGCAGAGAATCAGCGTGAAATCAAAAAATGAGATTGGCGATGTCGCCGAAAGTTTCAATGTATTTTCGCAGACCCTCCAGGACATAATCAAGACGATGAAGAAAACCAAGTCCGCCCTCAACGAGGCTGGTGGAAAACTCGGAGGAGCGACCAGCGAGACCATGGCGGCCATTGAGCAGATCAGCGCGAGCATAAAAATTATGGTCGGAAATCTTCACAGCCAGAACGGAAGTGTGGAACAGACTGCGGGCAGCGTTGAAAAAATCCTTGAGAGCATTCACGCCCTTGAAAAACTTGTCACCACTCAGGCCCACTCGGTTGAGGGTGCGTCAACGGCTGTCGAACAGATGATTGGAAATATTGGCGAGGTGAACCACAGTGTTGACAAGATGGCTGTGTCTTTCGGAAGACTTGCGGACGACGCGGAGGATGGCGCAAAAACGCAGGAGGCATTGCAGTCTCAGATTGCCGAAATTGAAAACCAGTCCAAACTTTTGAGCGAGGCCAACACTGTCATTGCAAGCATCGCAAGCCAGACAAACCTTTTGGCAATGAACGCCGCAATCGAGGCCGCACATGCCGGTGAGGCAGGAAAAGGATTTGCAGTTGTCGCGGATGAAATCAGAAAACTTTCCGAAACATCCACGGCACAGTCAAAGACAATCGGCGACCAGCTCCAGCAGATTCAGGCGACTATAGAAACTGTTGTCGAGGCAACCCAGCGTGGAGTCCAGGGCTATGCTCATCTTGCAAACGAGATTCAGGAAACGGACACGCTTGTCCAGCAGATAAAAGCCGCGATGACCGAGCAGCAGGAAGGTTCCGCGCAGATTACGGAAGCATTGCACGGCATGAACGACAGCACACGTCAGGTCCAGCAGGCATCCCAGAAAATGACGGACGGAAGCAACGCAATCATGGACGAGGTTGCATCGCTCCAGAACGAAACGGAAAGCATGAAGCGCAGCATGGATGAAATGGAAAAAAGTGCGGCAAAAATCAACACGAGCGGAGGCGCACTTTCTGAAATTTCTTCGCTCATGGAAAAATCCATCAACGCGATTGGCAGACAGGTTGACCAGTTCGAGGTATAATGGAGCTTTCAAAAATCAGGACACACACATTCGGTCCCGCCACTTTTTACAGGCGGGTGCTGGCGATTGCACTTCCAATTATGCTCCAGCAGCTCATCCAGAATATGGTGTCGCTTATAGACAATTTTATGGTCTCGGGACTTGGCGATATTTCTATGTCGGGAGTGAATGTCGCAGGGCAGGTTCTTTTTATATTCATGGTCTACATCAACACAATCTGCATGTCCGGCGGAATTTTTATGACGCAGTTTCTCGGTGCAAAAAACAGGGAGGGCATGGGGCAGGCGTTCCGTTTTAAACTGATTATGGGACTTGTCTCGGTTGTGCCGTATCTTCTTGTATGCATTGTGTTTCCGCGTCAGATTCTTTCCCTCATGCTGAACGGAAATACGGATGCCGAAAAGATTTTGGACGAGGGTGTGAAATACATTCGCATCATGTTCTTCATGGGCATCCCGATGATTTTTTCGATGTGCATTGCAAGTTCGCTCCGTGACTTGGGGCGGGTAAAGATTCCGCTTGCCGTTACAATTGTTGCGACGCTGACGAACACACTTTTCAACTGGCTTCTGATTTATGGAAACCTTGGATTTCCTGCGATGGGAGTCGAGGGTGCCGCGCTTGCGACTGTCATTGCCCGGTCACTGGAGTTTGTAATCTTTGTTGTCATCTACATAAAAATAAAGCCGGACTTTGCCGTAAAACTTTCACGCTTTTTCAAGGTGGACGGAAAACTTTTCAGAAAGATTTTGAGGAAGGGTTCTCTTGTTCTGTTCTGCGAAATGGTTTGGGTGCTTTCCGAAACTTTGACCACCGCAATCTATAACGGACGGGGAGGAGCGGATGTTGTTTCTGGAATGGCCTCGAGCTTTTCGATTGCGAATCTTTTCTTTGTCGCGTTCGGTGGAATCTATTCCGCAACAGGTGTCATAATTGGAAAGACCTTGGGCGAAGGAAATCTGGAGCACGCGCGTCAGGAAAAAAAGTGGCTTCTGTCTGGAGCCGCAGTGTTCGGTGTGATTATGATGCTCCTGGGATTTTTGACCGTGTTTATTATTCCGCTTGTGTTTGGCCGCCTAAGTGAAAGCGCAATCACAATCTGCCGTAACATGGTCATAATGATGTGCTTCTTCATGCCGGTCTGGGTTTTTATGAACACACAGCAGGCTGTCGCACGTGCGGGCGGTGACACTGCCATGGGTGCGATTGTTGATTCGACAATAACAATTGCGGTTATGGTTCCGTTGCTTTTTATCTTAAAATCTTTTACGGCAATCGGTCCTGTGATGCTGTATCTTTTTGTAAAACTTCTTGATGTGGTGAAGGTCGTGATTTTCCAAATATGGCTTAAAAAAGAGCGCTGGCTGAAAAATCTTACGGTCGGTGAAAAACACGGGGACGAAGACGGCGAGTAGAAATCTCAGTTATGGAAGAGAATGTAGATTTTTTGACCACACAGATTATTACCTATCTTGGAAACAAGCGGAGCCTGATTGGAAACATTGAAAAGGAGATTGTAAAAATCTCAAAGACAATCGGGAAGGAAAAACTTGTCTGCGCTGATTTGTTTTCCGGTTCCGGGATTGTCGCGCGCATGTTGAAAAGTCATTCCTCCATGCTGATTGTGAACGACCAGGAAAATTATTCGTCCGTAATAAACTCATGCTACCTCATAAACAAAAAGGATTTTCCGAAAGAAAAATACGACCGTCTCCGTGCGAGAATTGAGCGTAAATGTCAGAAGGAAAAGATTCCAGGAATCATTACGGAAAACTATGCCCCAAAGAATGACGAAAACATTTTGCAGGGCGAGAGAGTTTTTTACACACACGAAAACGCGCTCCTGATTGACACATACAGAAATTTGATTGACAAAATTGTGCGCGAGGATGATTTAAAAAAATTTTTTCTTGCGCCGCTTATAACTGAGGCATCGATTCATGTAAACACCAGCGGAGTTTTCAAGGGATTTTACAAGGACAAGAACACTGGCATTGGATGTTTTGGTGCGTCCGGAAAAAATGCGCTCACAAGAATTTTTGGAAGGATAGAGCTGAAGGAACCTGTGTTCAGCAATTTTGAGTCCGGCCTGGAAATCCATAAAAGGGATACTGTGGAGATTTCACGTGAGCTGAAAAATATTGATGTCGCCTACCTTGATCCGCCGTACAACCAGCATCCATACGGGTCAAACTATTTTATGCTCAACCTGATTCTAAAAAACCAGCTCGATGTTGAGGTCAGCAGGGTAAGCGGAATTACGCAGGACTGGAAACGCTCGGTGTTCAACAAATCATATTCCGCATTGAAATCCATGGAGGAAATCATTGCGAACCTGGACGCAAAATTTATTGTGATTTCATACAACTCGGAGGGCTTCATAAGTTTTGACGAGATGAGCGGAATGTTGAAAAAGTATGGAAAGCTCAGGACCGTAAAAATTGCGTACAATACTTTCAGGGGAAGCAGGAATTTGAGAAACCGCGACATACATGTTTCGGAATATCTTTTTGTTTTGAAAAAATCAATGGGGTGAAAATTATGGAATATTTTAAAACGATAAAACTGAAAGACGGAAGGGAATGTGTTCTGAGAAACGGAACCGAAATGGATGGTGAGGCCGTGTTCGAGGTTTTCAATCTGACGCATGGGCAGACGGATTTTCTTTTGTCCTACCCTGAAGAAAATTCAATGAACGCCGTGGAGGAAGCGGATTTTCTGAAGAAAAAAACTGAAAGCGCAAACGAGATTGAAATTGTTGCAGAGATTGATGGGAAAATTGTAGGTACTGCAGGAATTGAATGTGTTGGCGCAAAAGAAAAAACAAGGCACCGCGCGGTATTCGGAATTGGAATCGACAAAAACTATTGGGGGCTTGGAATCGGGGGAGCCATGCTTGGAGCCTGCGTTGAATGTGCGAAGAGCGCCGGATATTCGCAGCTGGAGCTTGATGTTGTTGCTGAAAACGGGAGGGCGTTGTCCCTTTATAAAAAAATGGGTTTCGTGGAGTATGGAAGGAATCCAAAAGGTTTCCGGTCGCGTGTGACGGGTTGGCAGACTCTTGTCCTCATGTGTCTGGATTTGGAAAAATAGTTTTTTGTGGGGTATCGAAATGGAAGAAATCGTAAGGCAGATAAAGAGCCAGCAGGAAATAAATTTTAAGAATGTCGAGGACCAAATTCTTATGGCGGATTTGGAAACCGTTTTTGATGCGGAAAACAATTCACGCTATATTTTTCATTACCTACATTCCATGGACAAGTTTTTTATCAATCCGGACAACTATGTTTACGAGGGTGAAAAACTTTTTGGAATTCCCGAAAATCTGAGCGTGGTTGATTCTGGCCGCCCGGGTTATGAAAAGGATTCATCCATTGTAATTTCAAGGGAAAAGCTGCTTGATTATTTTGGCTATGTCAAAAATAAAATCGAAAATTATTTTGAGACATTGACCGCGGAAAAACTTTTGCAGAAACCTGATGGCTGTGGACATACAAGGCTGGAACTCATCTTGGCGCAGTTCAGGCATTTGATGTGGCATGTGGGACTTTCAAGTGCGATAACATTTGAAAGCAAAAAGGAATGGAACAAATTCTCGGGACTGAATAGATTTTAAAAATGATATGGCATACGACCCTTTTGGCGGATGCGGAGCTTTTGCAGAAATGTGCCTTCGCCAATAATTTTTTTGAGAACAACTACAGCGCGGTAAATTCCATTCTGTACGAAAAAAAATACAGCTCGCAGCTTTCCGTTTGCGACGGGTGGATTTACGAAAAATATTTTGCGGATGGAAAAACTTATTTTGGATTTCCGCACAATATTGACGGCGACAATTCGGAAATAAAAAATGCGCTGGAAAACATTTTGGATGATGCGCGGACTTCAGATTGTGAATGTGTTTTTGGAAACATAAATTCGGATGAAAAGGAAATCCTATGCAAACTTTATGGCTCCCCGAAAATTGATGCCGCACCGGAACTTGGGGATTATATTTATTTGACAGAAAATCTTGCCAATCTTCCGGGAAAAAAATTCAGCAAAAAAAGAAACCATGTCCACCAGTTCATAAAAAAATATCCGGAATACAGGTTCGAGCTTCTGGGACCGGACAATCTGGAATCCGTGATGCGTGTTGAGGAAAAATGGCTTCTTGAAAGTGGCGAAAGGGATGGGGTAAAAAGTTTTTCCGAAGATTTGCAGACTGAGCGCGCGATTATAAAAAATGCCCTGGACAGTTTTGACTGTTTTTCAAAATACTGTGGGATGTCAGGCGGAATTGTTTTTGTCCAGGATTGTCCGGTTGCGTTCTGTATTTCCAGCAGATTGAGTCCGGATGTCACCGACATTCATTTTGAGAAATGTCTTTCCTCTTTCGCAAAGGATGGGGGGTACGCAATAATAAACAATGAGTTTGCGAAAACGCTTTCCACAAAATACATCAACCGCGAGGAAGATTTGGGTGTCGAAGGACTCAGGAAGGCAAAGCTGTCCTACTATCCCGAAAAAGTTTTGGACAAGTACAATGTCGTATTAGTTACCGGCTGATAGCATTGCGAAAAATCTGTCGAACAAAAAATTTGTGTCGTGCGGTCCACCGCATGCTTCGGGATGGAACTGGACGCTGAACGCATTTATGTCCGTGTAGTCTATTCCTTCACAGGTTCCGTCGTTTACATTGACGAAACTCATTTTTGCAAAATCAGGAAGTGAATCGGATTCAACCGCGTAACCATGGTTCTGGCTTGTGATGTAGACTCTTCCGCTCGCACAGTCTTTTACAGGGTGGTTTCCTCCACGGTGTCCATATTTTAGCTTGGCTGTTTTTGCTCCACGTGCAAGCGCAAGCATCTGGTGTCCAAGGCAGATTCCGAAGATTGGGATTTTTTTGTAGTCGCAGAGTTTTTTTATTTCGGCGATGATTTCTGTATTTTCCGCTGGATCTCCGGGACCATTGCTCAACATGATTCCGTCCGGGGAAAGGGAAATTATTTTTTCGGCACTTGTGTTTGAAGGAACAACGGTGACAGTGCATCCACGTTTTTCAAGTTCGCGCTGTATGTTTGCCTTCGCCCCAAAATCAAAAAGAACCACGCTGTTTTTTTTGTGCTCAATTTTGTCAGGGAAATCAACATTCTGCTGGACACTCTTTACTGCGCCAACAATTTTGTATGAGCGGATTTTGTCAAGAGTTTTTTCATCAGCATTGATATCCGCGTCATCGCCACTAACAATCATTCCGTTCATTACACCTGCCTCACGAAGTTTTTTTGTGAGCGCACGTGTGTCTATGCCCGAAATGCCAATAATTTTTTGCTCCTTCAAGAAAGTGTCAAGGTTTCCTGCGCAACGAAAATTGGATGGACTGTCGCAAATCTCCCGGACGACATAGCCTTTTGCCCAGGATTTTTTGCTTTCAAAATCGGCTGGAATGGTTCCGTAGTTTCCAATCAGCGGGAAGGTCTGCGTTACAATCTGCCCGAAATAGCTTGGGTCGGTCAGCGTCTCCAGGTAGCCTGTCATTCCGGTTGTGAAAACGGTCTCTCCTATTGTTGTTCCCTTTGCTCCAATGCTCTGTCCCTCAAAAACTGTTCCGTCCGCAAGAATCAAAAACGCCTTGTCCATTTTATTCCTCGAAAAAAAAGACGCTCATCCAATCTGATAAAGATTTATCAAATCAGACAAACGTCTTCGTTTATTATTATGATTATAAAACTCCATGGGCTTTTGGTCAATAAGGTGGAAACGGAAAATCATGGTGGAAAAAATCCCGGACTCTGAGGCCGGACTTTGTATTTTTTTTGTGATTTGTGGTATAATGGATGCCACAACTAAGAGGATTGACGTGACATTAAAAGATTTACCAATCGGCGGGTCCGCTCGCATTTCAAAAACCGGGGGCAACGGGGAGCTTCGGCAGCATTTTCTGGACATGGGCGTGATTCCCGGAACCATTGTCAAAAAAATAAAGCTTGCGCCAATGGGCGACCCAATTGAATTTGATGTAAACGGATACGAACTTACCATGCGTGTCTCTGATGCGGAAAAAATCGAGGTTGTCCAGTCAGATGGTGAAAATGTTTCTTCGATAAAGCAGGACAAAAAAGAAAAAAAGACTGCGCATCCGGGTCTTGGTGAGGGCGGAAAATTTCATGCGAAGGGTGACGGAAATCCTCTGCCTGATGGAACGGTTCTGACCTATGCGCTTGTCGGAAACCAGAATTCGGGAAAGACAACGCTCTTCAATCAGCTTACGGGAGCGAACCAGCATGTCGGAAACTTCCCGGGGGTGACTGTTGACAGAAAGGACGGTCAAATCAGGAACCATCCGAACACGCTTGTCACAGATCTTCCTGGAATCTATTCGATGTCGCCATATTCGAGCGAGGAAATTATTTCGCGGAATTTTGTTCTGAACGAAAAGCCTCGTGGAATCATCAACATCGTGGACGCGACAAACATCCACCGCAACCTTTATTTGACGATGCAGCTTCTTGAAATGGATGTGCCGATGGTGGTCGCGCTGAACATGATGGACGAGGTGACAGGAAACGGTGGTTCAATCGATGTGAACAAAATGGAGGAGCTTCTAGGTGTTCCCGTCGTTCCAATTTCCGCGGCAAAAAATCAGGGTGTCGATGAGCTTGTGAAGCATGCGGTCCATGTTGCGCATTTTCAGGAAAAACCTTTGCGCCAGGATTTCTGTGACGAAAATGATTCCGGTGGGGCCGTCCATCGTGCGCTCCATGCCGTAATCCATTTGATTCAGGACCACGCGGACAAGGCTGGAATCCCTGTTCGTTTTGCGGCGAGCAAGCTTCTTGAGGGCGACAAGCGGATTTTATATCAGCTGGACCTGGACGTGAACGAAAAGGAGATTCTTGAGCATATTGCGCTACAGATGGAAAACGAACGCGGACTTGACAGAAGCGCGGCCATTGCGGACATGCGTTATTCCTATATAAAAAATGTTTGCGAGAGGACAGTCAAAAAGCCTCGTGAAAGCCGGGAACGGATTCGCTCACAAAAAATTGATTCGCTGCTCACTGGAAAATACACCGCAATTCCTTTTTTTATTTTGATTATGTCCCTTGTGTTCTTTTTGACTTTCAATGTAATCGGCGCATTTTTGCAGGGACTTCTGGAAAAGGGTATTGACGCGCTGACTTCGCTTGTTGATTCCGGACTCACGCAGGTCGGGGCGAACGATGTTCTACATGCTTTGATTGTTGACGGAATTTTTTCGGGAGTGGGGAGCGTTCTTTCTTTTCTTCCAATCATAGTTACTCTGTTCCTTTTCCTTTCGCTTCTTGAGGATTCGGGATATATTGCGCGTGTCGCCTTTGTGATGGACAAGCTGCTCAGAAAAATAGGGCTTTCGGGCCGGAGCATTGTTCCCCTTCTGATTGGATTTGGATGCACAGTTCCCGCAGTCATGTCAACAAGAATTCTTCCGAGCGAGCGTGACAGAAAAATGACAATCCTTCTAACTCCCTTTATGAGCTGCACCGCGAAACTTCCAATCTATGCGTTCTTTGTTGCGGCTTTTTTTCCTGGACATGGCGCGCTGGTTATGACGGGTCTTTATGTTCTTGGAATCGTCCTTGGAATTCTGGTTGCGTTGCTGTATAGAAAAACTTTGTTCAAGGGGGAGCCTGTTCCCTTTGTGATGGAGCTTCCGAACTACCGTCTGCCAAGTCCAAAAAATGTCGGACAGCTTTTGTGGGAAAAGGCGAAGGATTTTCTGGAACGCGCGTTCACGGTGATTTTTATTGCGACAATAGTAATCTGGTTTTTGCAGAGCTTTGACCTCCATCTGACTTTTGTTGAGGACTCGTCGCAAAGTATTCTTGCAAAAATCTCTGGATTGCTAGAACCGGTCATGCGGCCGCTTGGTCTTGGCGACTGGAGAATCTGCACGTCCCTGATTTCTGGTGTCATGGCGAAGGAAAGCGTTGTCTCCACGATGGAGATTCTTTTTAACGGCGGTGTCGCGGAAGCATTGAACCGGCTTTCTGCTGCGAGCCTTCTTGTTTTCAGTCTGCTCTATTCCCCCTGTGTGGCCGCGATTGCTTCGGTGAAAAGGGAGCTTGGTAGAAAATGGGCGGCAGGACTTGTGCTGTGGCAATGCGCAATTGCATGGCTCGCGGCATTTTTGGTCCATGTGGCAGGTCTTCTGTTTATGAAATGATTGGGGCAGTCCCCCGGTCTATTTCCATGGACGATTTTTTTCTGTCCATCCCTTTTCGTGCCAGTACTTTGAGTCCGCCTGGTTCCATCCGTTTTTCTCCATGAGGTGCATCAGGAAAAAGAATGCCTTGGTCTTGAATCCGGGCTTAACTTTCCCGTTGCGCCTTGTGATTTTTTTTGCGAGCGCATTTGTTTTCTTATCAATCTTTTTTTTCTTTTTTTCATTGATTGAGTCCCAGTTCATTGCCGCGACCGCAAATCCAAGTTTGTAAACTCTTGCCGTTCCCCAGAAAAACAGGCTGTCCGCCATGTCCTTCAATGTGGAACCCATTCCGGCTCCTGCCGCCGTTGTTATTGCGACCGCCTGTTTTTTGAACATGCCCGGCTCCGGTCTGTGCGCCATCCAGATGTATCCATAGTGGTCAAGAAGTGCCTTCATCGCTCCTGTCACATGGTAGACATAGGTGGGGCTTGAAAGTATTGTCAAATCGGCTTCGCTGATTGCCTGTGTGATTGGAAGAAGTTTTTCATGGTGCGGACATTTTGTTTCGCTGTTCAAAATACAGTTTGTGCATCCGAGACAGAATTCTCCAAAATCATGTGGAAGAAAAAATTCTACAGTCTCTCCGCCAACTTTTTCTGCAAGATTCCGAGCAATGCGGTATGTCGATCCCTTGTGATTTGTTCCGTTTATTATTACAGTCTTCATGTAAAAAGCATAGCATTTTTGATTCACTTGTTCTATACTAAGTCCATGTGCGAAAAAAAAATTGCTCCGTTCGATATGAAAAATATTCCATATGTTGTTGATGTTGTGGTTCCCATGTGGAGTCCACCGGTCGGTGACAGCGAGTTCAGGCGTTTTGATGTGGAGTATATTGTGCGGAGCAGCATTTTTGAAAACGACTACAGGTTTCAGCTGGATGAGTGCGGCAGATTTTGCGCGGCCACTTTTTTTGCGGAAAAGGGAGACCTGTCTTCAGTCGATAAATGGTATGGCGAAAACATAGACCGATTTCCAGAAGAACTCAGGAAGGCGACCCGCATGAGCAGGGAATATATCGAGTGGATGGATGGGCGGACATTCGGAATGATGGAGGATGACGATATAAAGCTCTCACTTTTTGTCAGCAGGAAAAAGGGATGCGGCTCCAAACTTTTGGGCAGCGTGTGCGAAAAACTCCGTGCCGATGGCAAAAAGAATCTCTACCTCTGGACCGACTGCGACTGTGACTGGCAGTGGTATTTGCGCCATGGTTTTTCTATGGTCAGCGAGGCTGTCTATGATGCATTCAGTGATGAAATCTACGGCAACTACAGGACGTTCATTTTTAGGAAAAAAATTTAGAATTTGGTGCATCAGTGAAAAAAATGGACGGGAATCTTCCCATACTTGCGAAAAAGTGATAGAGTGAATCTGTCAATGGCGACATCGTTTGTGGTAGCGGTGTCGCTATTTTTTTGGGGGCAAGTATGAACATAAATACGGGAACAGATTCAGCGGATGCGGGCCGCCGGAACAAATCGATTCTTGTGCTTGGGTCTGGTCCAATCCGAATTGGTCAGGGCATTGAATTTGACTACGCGAGTGTCCAGTGTGTGCGCGCAATCAAAAAGCTGGGCTACGAGGTGGCGATTGTCAACAACAATCCTGAGACGGTCTCCACTGATTTTGACACTGCGGACAGGCTTTATTTTGAGCCGCTGACACCCGCCGATGTGATGAATGTTATCGCCGTTGAAAAACCTGTTGGCGTTGTGGTTGCGTTCGGTGGACAGACGGCAATCAAGCTGACAAAATTTCTGGATTCACAAAAAATCAACATACTGGGGACAAGCGCGGATTCAATAGATCTTGCCGAGGACAGGGAGCGTTTTGAGGAACTGTGCGACCGTCTTGAAATCAAGAGACCAAGGGGGCAGACCGTTTTTACCGAGGCGCAGGCACTTGAGTCCGCCGCCAGAATCGGCTATCCCGTTTTGCTTCGCCCGAGCTATGTGCTTGGCGGCCAGAACATGATTGTGGCCCGCAACAGTGCGGACGTTAAGGAGTACATGGCGATTATTCTGCGCCAAAAAATTGAGAACCCCGTTCTGATTGACAAATACATGGAGGGAACTGAGCTTGAGGTGGACTGCATCTGTGACGGCGAGGATGTTTTGATTCCCGGCATAATGGAGCATGTCGAGCGGACCGGAATACATTCGGGTGACTCCATCGCAATCTATCCTGGAAATTTTGATGGGGAGATTGAGAAAAAGATTGTGCGCCAGTCGTCCGACCTTGCTCTTGCGCTTGGGACGAAGGGGCTTGTCAATATCCAGTATCTGATTTACAGGGACGACCTGTACATAATTGAGGCGAACCCACGTTCGAGCCGCACGGTTCCGTATCTTTCAAAGGTGAGCGGAGTGCCAATGATTGAACTTGCGACGCGGGCAATGCTTGGAGAAAAAATCAGGGACATGGGATTTGGCACTGGACTTTACCGTAAGCCAAACTATTTTGCGGCGAAGGTCCCGGTGTTCAGTTTTGAGAAGCTGATGGACGTGGACACCCATCTTGGGCCGGAGATGAAAAGCACGGGAGAGGTTCTTGGCATTGCGGCTACAAGGGAGGAGGCCATTTTCAAGGGAATGAGCGCCGCCGGATGGAAAATGTTCAGACCGAATGTCCGTGATGGCGGTGCGGATGATTTTGGGATTCTTTTTTCCGTTCGCAATTCCGATTTGCCGGAGCTTCCCGCGCTTGCAAAAAAATTTTTTGATTTGGGATTCACCCTTTACGCCACAAGTGGAAACGCCGACACGATTGAGCGCAGCGGAATGGATGTGGTCCATGTCGCGAAGGTGCATGAGAATTACAGCGACAATGTTATGACATTGCTTGAGAGCGGAAAAATTGTTTATGTTGTTTCGACTTCTGCAAAGGGACGCGATCCTGTTGCGGAGAGTGTAAAGCTGCGCCGTCTTGCCGTTGAGCGTGACATTGACTGCCTGACCGCAATTGACACTGCGAATGCCCTTGCGGACTGTCTGGCAGGTCCATACACCCTTGAAAACACAAGCCTGGTCAACATCAATGCTATGAACTGTTAGGACAAAAAAATTTGGACCCCGGTTCGGAAAAATGAATTTTCTTGAATCGGGCTTTTTTTTTGATAGAATACCTTGACAGGTGAGGTATTGTGGTGTATAAGTTATGTAGATTCTGAAAAGCCTGTTGGCAGGGAGGAAACTTGTTAAACTATTCTGATATTCTTAGAGGGTTGACGGATACGATAATACTGGAGCAGCTGAACCACATGGACAGCTATGGCTATCAAATCAACAAGGTGATAAAGGAATGTAGCCATGCAAAGATTGAGCTGAAGGAGGCGACTCTCTATACTTCGTTCCGGCGGCTGGAAGATGGGGAACTGATTCTGTCCTACTGGGGAGACGAAAACTCCGGTGCGCGCAGAAGGTACTATTCCATCACACCGAAGGGTCGCGAGTTCCTCAAGGAAAACAAAAGGGACTGGCTTGAAATTCAGGGGATAATCGACAGGCTTGTGGTTGGCAACTACAGAAACGATTTGGCGGACTCGGAAAATAATTAAAAAGGAATTCTTCAATACAAGGAGGACACGATGGATTCAAAGATAAAGAACTATGTGGACGTTCTGTTCAAGGACGTTCCAAAAACAAAAAAGGCCATGGAGCTTAAGGAAGAAATTCTTTCCACTCTGAACGAGCATTTTGAGGCGCACATCGCGGAGGGCAAATCCGAGAACCAGGCGTACACTGATTCTCTTGCGGATCTTGGCGATATTGACGAGCTTTTGAAATCCCTGGAGCCGGAAATGGATTTGAAAATAAAGATTGACGAATACAGAAAAAAGCGCGCGAAGTACACTTCAATTTCCGTTGTGCTTTACATCCTTGGTCTTGTGTGTCTTATAGGGATTCCCGGCATCACATCGGTTTTTGGTCTGGGAGATGAGGACAAGACGGGAATTGTCGGTCTGATTCTTATGTTTGTTTTTGCGGCGGTCGGAACGGCATTTATTGTCTACGTGAACATGAGCGCGCCCCAGGACGTGAAGGACTATCTTACAAAAAGTGGTCCCGCCGAATCCAGCGCAAGGGGTGGCCGCAAGGGTAACAGGGCCGTTGACTCGTTCATGCCAATCTACTGGACTTTGGTCCTTGTCATATACATGTTTGTCAGCTTCAAAACTGGAGCATGGTATATCTCATGGCTGATTTGGATAATCGGATATGCGGTGAAGGAAGCCATCTATGCCTTTGCGGGAAAGGATGAAAAAGACGGGGACTGCAAATAGTGCGGCCACGAAAAAGATTTGAGGTTTTCAAAAAGGGGGTATGGTGCTAAAATGAAAAGAAACAAAGTGTTGGGGTTCGTATGGATTCTGCTTGCGCTTGTTATGTGCGTTATATTGTTTGAAAGTTTAATAGGGGGAAAAAATTTTATGTTTGGATGGTTTAAATCAAAGGGAAGCGATGTGGAGTTAAAAAATGTTCCCGCAAGTGAAACGACATTTTTTGCTCCGTCGGAAATCTCTTCCATTGATATTGATGTCAACTGCTACTCCGTTTTTGTTGAGCGCAAGGATGTAAAAAGCATCGCTGTCATTTTGGATGGAAACGAAAAACGTTGGCCGAGCGTCTACAAAACAAATGGCGTTTTGAAAATTGTTGACGAGCGCAGCTTCTCTCTGTTCGATGGATTTCAGACGAACAAAATAATACTTGAACTTCCAAACTCGTTTGAGCCGTCCGAGCTTGATGTGAAGACCAGCAGCGGCTCCATGTCCGTTGTGAATGTAAAGACCCCATCGATTGACTGCTCATGTTCCAGCGGTTCCATTTCATTGGAGAACTGTGAAAGCGATGACGGTGATTTGAAAAGTTCCAGCGGCTCCCTAAAGATTTCGGGAAGCACAATAAAAAAGCTGGACTGCAAATCGACAAGCGGAAGCATAAAACTGGAAGGCTCGTTTGATTCTATCGACGCGAACGCGACATCTGGAAGTGTCAAGGCCGAACTTAAGTCTCCGCTAAAGGAAAAAAGCTCGATGAAGTCTGTTTCCGGGTCCGTCAATCTGTCTGTGCCGGATGGAAGCAGCCTGGGCATAAAATATTCAACGTCAAGCGGCTCCTACAAAAATTCAAAGACCGGAGTTTCCGGTGGAAAATCTGGAACCGACAGAATTGGAAATGGGGATGTGGAGCTTGAACTGAAGGCCGTAAGTGGCTCAATCAGAATAGACTAGACGATTTTTGACCGCCCGGGAAATTTAATCAGTTTTTTGGACGGTCTATTGCTTTTAAAAAAATTTAAAACTAAAATTAAATATGGACGCTTTGATTATTTTGCCGCCCCTTGTGCAATTAAATACTGCATACCCTTCTGGGGCATATCTGAAATCCTTTTTTAAAACGCAGAATGTTAATGCACGCTGGTTTGATTTGAGCATAGAACTTTTCAATGAAATCTTTTGCCGAGAGGGACTTGAATGTCTTTTTGAAAAATGCTCGGACATTGCGCTAAAAAAATCCGAGGAGGCGCTAAAAAATGGGGACGGCGGCAGCGCGCATGCATTGGTCCGCTATGTGAGCGAGAGTTCAAGGTGGATAGACTGGATTGATTCAATCGTCGCAATTCTCCGTGACGGAAACACTTCAAGCGGTCGGGAGTTTTGTCACAGCTTTGTTTTTTCGCCTTTCGCCCCACGTGGAATGCGCATGGAAAATTTTCTTTCAAATCTGGAGCACGAGCCGACAACCGATGACGCTAGATTTTTGGCGAGCCTTGCGCTTGCGGACCTTGCCGATTTTATAGGCGTGGTTTTTGACAGCGAATTTTCCTTGGTGCGTTACGCCGAATCCCTTGCCATAAGCGAGACAAGTTTTTCCCAGATTGAAAAGGGTCTGGACTCTCCTGTCCTGAAAACTTTTTATGAAAAAACTCTCCGGCGTTTTTTTTCCAACAGGGAATTCACTGAAGAACTTGCCTTGAACTTTGATTCGGGGAAAAAAGTTTTAATCTGCATTTCCGTTCCATTCGCGGGAACTTTTACTGCTGCGCTTTATACTGCAAGATTTTTCAGGCGGCTCTATGGCGACAGGGTTTTCATTTCTATTGGCGGTGGATTTATCAACACGGAGCTTCGCGAAATCAGCGACAAAAAAATTTTTGACTATGTTGATTCAATCAGCTATGACCGGGGATATGGCTCGTACAGGGCTCTGTTTAAAAGCGGTCTCCTGAATAAGAAAAATGAATGTGGAAAGGGGTTTCCGAATCAGCTTTACAAGATGCGGCTGTTCGACGGTGAGAAAATAATTCCACAAAAAGAGAGCGACCCGGATTTGCAAAAATTTGAGGAGGCCGTCACCTCGGAGATTGTTCCCGATTTTTCCGACATCGATTTTTCAAAATATCCAAGGATGGTTGACGACACAAACCCGATGCAGCGACTCTGGTCCGACGGCTCATGGATTAAGGTCTATCTTGCTCACGGCTGCTACTGGCACAAATGCGATTTTTGCGATGTCACCCTGGATTATGTTTCTGGCTACCGGCAGACAAAAATCGAAAAGCTGTATGGCGGACTTCTGGAGCAGGCGCAGAAAAAAAAGATTTGGGGAATCCATTTTGTTGACGAGGCCATGCCAATTACCGCCCTGACAAAATTTTCTCTTTTAAACTCCGCATCGGAAAATCGTTTTTCATTTTGGGGAAACATCCGTTTTGAAAAAAATTTTTCCTATGACTTGGTTTCGTTTCTTTCGTACTCGGGTCTGGTTGGTGTCAGCGGTGGAATTGAGATTGCGACTGGAAGCGGTCTGGACGGAATCCACAAGGGAACGGACATCGACTCGATTGTTGGGGCGTGCTGTGCGTTCAAGGAAAACGGTGTTCTTGTCCATGCGTACATGATTTATGGATACTGGAACCAGAGCGACCAGGACACAATCAATTCAATGGAGACCCTCAGGCAGATGTATGCAGCGGGCCTTTTGGACAGTTCTTTCTGGCACAAATTTGTTTTGACACGGTACTCGCGGATTTATTCGGAATGGGAAAAGGGGCTGCACCCGGATTTAAAGCCGATTGAACCAAAGGGGGCGGGGGTATTCGCAAAAAACGGTCTCCATTTTCAGGGAGAAAGCCGCTCCGAAAAATTTGCCGGTGGATTGAATCGCGCGCTTCAGGCATGGATGCACGGTGAGTCTCTGAACAAAAAGGTGAACCGCTGGTTTGATTTTAAAACTCCAGAACCCACGGTGAAGCCTGATTATATAGAAGAAAGTATCCGCCGCTACGAGGAAAAAAAGGAAAAAGATTTTTCATGTGCGCCCGACATTTCCAGGCTGTACTGGCTGTGCGGTCCCATAAATCTTGTGGACGGAGGGAAGAATTTTTGCTGGCTTTACATGCAGGATTTGTGCAGGGAAAAAAATACTTTGAAAAATGTTTCCGTCCGTGATTTCCAGAAAGCGCTTTTGGCCTTGGGAACGAAAAATAGGGATGTGTCGCTGATGGAAAACCTTGCGGAAAAAAATCAGAGCGTGGTCGATTTCCTGAAAAATCTTCGGGGGATGGGGCTTGCAATGGTTTAATCATAACAAATTATTATATCAGCGTTTAATGGAGATTTTGGATATTCAGAAGAAATAAATTTTTTTTCTACCATTATTTTAAAACTTGGTGTAAAATATATATATGGACGTTTCATTTCTTAATCCATTTTTAAGCTCCTGTCAGGACGCTTTTTCGCAGATGTTTAATATTTCTCCTCAGCACAAGGATCCGTATCTCTTGAATCCGGTCGGTACGCACCCTTGGGAAATTTCTGGAATTGTTGCTGTTTCGGGGGACGAGGTTGGCATTGTGGCGTTCAGGCTCCATAAACTTCTGGCAACAAAAATGCTGGACATTTCTGGAATCACGACAAGTTCGGTGGAAGAAAAGGAGGCCATGGAGAAGGACCTTGTTACCGAATTCACGAACGTCATTACAGGAAACGCAGTCTCCGCAATCACCAACAAGAATATAAACGTGTCCGCTCCCTATGTAATCACAGGACCGAACCATGTCATTCCCTGGCCACGGAACACCCCGATAATAGGGGTCCCGTTTATCACAAGGCAGGGAACTTTTGAAGTGAACCTTTGCTTCAAGGGGGTGTAATCTTACTCAATTACAATCCACTTCGCCGGGACTTCGACTTCCGGGTGTCCATTGATTTTTATTTTCGCCGGTCTTGAATCCAGATTTACGAACACTCTGGTGTGTTGATTTTTGTACGAGCGTTCAAACGCGAACTGGAGATTCGAGACAAAGAGTTCCCTGTAGTCCCCGAGCTGGAGAGCAGGGTTCTTTGCCCTTGTGTCGGCAAATCTTTTTATCGTTTCGACAAGCGCATTGCTGTCAACATCCGGGGAAGCGAAATCCGGAATGCGGTCTGCAAATGGAGGTAGGGCAGGCCGGAGCTGGTAGTCGTCGCAGTCTCCTCGTTTTCCCCTGATTCCCCATTCGCTTCCGTAGTAGATGGAAGGCAGTCCCGGAATACAGAACATGAGCGCGTAAATCAGGTGGAGCAGGTTGCAGTCGTCCAGCGTGCTTGCGATTCTGTTTACGTCATGGTTGTCAACAAAATTGAAGAGCTGGATGTTTCTGTACATTCCATCCGCGCCAAATTCCCGGTTCAGGTTGTACGAAAGCTCGAAGAAATTTTTTGTGTTCAGGGCAGACCAGAGTGACTTGTAGATTTGGTAGTTCGTGACAGAATCAAGGCGGCCAGATTTTGCCCATCCGTTGTAGTCTCCATGCACGACCTCCCCGAAAAGCCAGAAATCCTTTTTGTATTTTTTTGTCTCCGACGAAAGCCTGTCCATGAACGAAGGACTGAGAACATCGGCGGCATCCAGACGCAGACCGTCAATTCCGAAAAGGTCAATCCAGTTTTTCACGGCGGAAACAAGATGTTCCTGCACCTCCGGGTTTTCTCCGTTCAGCTTGACCAAGTCCATGCAGCCTGCCCATCCGTTGTAGTCAAAGCTGTCACCGAAGCACGAGCGTCCGTTAAAATTGATGTTGCAGTACCAGTCCCTGTATTTTGAGTCGCGTCCGTTTTGGATTAAGTCCTTGAACGCAAAAAAGTCGCGGCCCGTGTGGTTGAAAACAGCGTCGAGCAGCACGGAAAGTCCCTTTTCATGGCAGCTGTCGCAGAATTTTTTGAAGCTCTCGTTGTTTCCCAGCCGCCTGTCAACGTGGAAATAGTCAACAGTGTCGTAGCCGTGGGAACTTGACTCAAAGACCGGTCCAATCAAAATTGCGTTCACACCGAGCGACTTGATTCTGTCCAGCTCTCCAGCCAGTTTTTCAAAAGAGGTTCCGGCGGGGCATGAAAAGTCGTTGCGGCGCGGGCATCCGCACAATCCGAGCGGGTAGATGTGGTAAAAAAACTTGTCAGAAAATAGTGAATCCATTTTTGTCTCCTTGCTGCTTTGATTAGTTTGCGATTCCGTACATGAACGAGTGGACAATCTGGTGGACAGTCTCATCGCCAGCACCGATTTTTCCACGGATTACGGCCTGTGCCACCGAGTAGATGTTGTTCTGGTAGAGCAGGGCGTACAGTCTTTCCTTTCCCCTCATGTTTCCGAATTCGTTGCACGAGTTTTTGAAAAGCGTCTGGATTTCTGTCTCCAGCCCATTTTTCAGCGAAGAAAAGATTGCGGCGGCCTCGCTACCATCGGGTGCGTTTGTCAGCGAGCAGTGCAGGTCGAAATACTTTCCGTTTGTCTGGGCGAACGATATGGTGGCCTTAAGAACCTTTGTCAGCGAATTCTGGAAGTCGTGTGTGTATGTCGCGGCCTCCCGGATTTTGTCCAGCAGCTCCCCCCCGAAACTTTCGATTATGCTCTGGAGAAGCCCCGACTTGCTTCCAAAATAATAGTAGAGGGTGGGCTTGGTGATTTTTGCGCCCCCACATATTTCCTGTACGCCAACCGAGTCGTAGCCTTTTTCGGCAAAGAGCTTTACCGAAATGTCCATAAGATTTTTCTTTGTGTTCTGTTCGTTTTCCATATCTATCTATATACCGAACGGTAAGTATATTGTCAATAGGATCTATGAAAAAATGTCAAAAAAAATGACCGACATTTCTGCCGGCCAGTTTATGTTCTGTTTGGACCCTTACTCTTGTATTGTGTCCGCAATCTCCGATTCTTCCTTTGTTTCGGCGACCGGGGTGGTGTCCATGAAAAGTCTGTTCATCAAAAGTATGTCCAGCGGTACCGGTTTTGAGAAATAGTATCCCTGCGCGCGGTCACAGCCAATCTCGTCCAGAAAATCCAGATGCTCCTTTGTCTCTATTCCCTCCGCGAGAGTGTTGATGTGCATCTTTTTTGCGACATCGATTATGGCCTTCATTATGTGGCGGTTTGCCCCGTTGTGGTCGTCAAGGTGGCGCATAAACTCCATGTCAAATTTCACCAGGTTGAAGTCGTACTGGGCAAAGACATTTAGAGAGGAATATCCGCTTCCGAAATCGTCAATCCAGATTTTGAATCCAAGTTCCTTTATCCTCCTGAACTGCTCCGTGAAATTTTCGGTTGCGGTTGCCACTGCCTGCTCGGTGATTTCAATAATCAGCACGTCCGGCGGCAGATTGTATTTTTTCAGAATGGACTCCAGTTTGGCCGCTATGTCTATGTTGTCAAAATCCTGCCCGGAAAAATTTACCGATGTCGGAATGATTGCCAGCCCCGCATTTTTTCTCTTCTCGACTTCCGCACAGATTTCGTCCACCATGTAAAGGTCCAGCTTGTAGAGCAGGTGGTATTTTTCAAGAACCGGGATGAACTTGGCGGGGGATACAAGACCCATCTTTGGATCGTCCCAGCGCGCAAGTCCCTCGCATGAACTGACCTTGCCGGATTTTACGCGGATTATCGGCTGATAGAAGACCTTGATCCATTTTTCCGAAAGTGCCTTGTCGAAGGAGCCGACAATATATCTCTGGTTCCAGTATGCCTCGTCAATCTCCTTTGAGAAAAATTTGTAGACGGTGTTCAGGTTGTTCCCGATTTCCTTTGTGCATCGCTTGGCGTTGCCGATTGAATCTGTCAGGCTTGTGTTTTCATCAAGATAGGTTATGCCCGCCCTGATTCCTGTCGCGTTTCCGAGCGTGTGGTTTTTTACGACAAGGTTGATTTTCTTAATCTTTGCCTCAAAATCATCTGAGCCTGTGATGACAAGAAAATGGTCGTTGAATGCGCGCGTCACCAAATCATCATTGAAGGTGTTGCGGATTTCATTTGCGGTAAGTGACAGAAGCTCGTTTCCCTTTGCGAATCCATATTCGGAGTTGTAGGCCTGCATTCCGTTGATGTCAAAAAAGATGAGGACCGGCGTTTTGTTCTGCCTTTTGATTGAATATATTTTTTCGTTGGCCAGAGCCTCAAAATAGTTCATGTTCGGAATTTTTGTCACCACGTCGATGTAGAAATTGTCCTTCTGGACTTTGATATATGCATCGTAGATTTCATTGAGCGAGCGGCCGCTTTCGGTTACGTCTATGTAGTATAGAAACGCAAGCTCCGTTCCGTCATCCATGGTCTGCCATTTTCCGATTGTGTGGAGCAGGTGGTATTTTTTGTCCTTCTGGATGGCACGATAGACCACGTCATATCCGCACAGGTGTTCGGCAAAATCCTTACCGATTTTTGAAAGCCGCCCCGCGTCATCCGGGTGGACCATTTCGAACATGCTGTTTGTGAATGTAGACGTAAGTTCCTCACGTTCGAGCCCCTTGGCATGGCACAGTCCGTCCGAGACCAGCAGGGTTATAACTTTTTTGTCCTCATATTGGTAAATTGCCATAGGGAGGGACAGTTTTTCATACGCCGCCCTCACTTCCGGGATAAACTCATACATTCCGCATCTCCTGGCTTAGACTTTGAACAGGTCTATCTGCGCTCCAATCTTTTCGATGGACTTCCGTACTTTGCCGGATATTGCGTTCAGGGCTTCGCCGGTTTCGTTGATTTTTCTCGCGCTCGCACTCATTTCGTCCATGCTGTTTTTCATGGCAATTGAGGAACTCTGGAGACGCTGGATTTCGTCAAGGATTGCGCTGTTTCCCGCCGACATTTCGGAAGATGCCCCACGGACTTCAAGCGTACTGTCGTTCATTCCCTGCAGGGCCTCGCTAATCTGGTGGGAGCCTTCGTTCTGCTCCTGCATTGCCGCCTTTATCTGTAGTACGAGCTGGTCGGTGTCCTTGATTTTGTTGGAGACTGATTCAAACGCCTTGCTTGATTCTCCTGATGCCTGGACCACTTCCCTGATGGAGTCCTTTATGTTTTTCAGCTGGTCGCCAATTGTCTTGGACTGGACTGTTGATGTTTCGGACAGCTTTCGTATTTCGTCCGCGACTACCGAGAATCCTTTTCCCGCTTCCCCTGCATGGGCTGCCTCGATTGCGGCGTTCATTGCCAGAAGGTTTGTCTGTTCGGCTATGGACGCTATTGCGGAGTTTGCCTCGGCGAGCATCTGGCTCTGGTTTTCAATCTGCTGGATTCTTTCGTTCACGTCCTGCTGTTTTGAGTAGCCGGAATTTGCGTCGTTCCGCAGTGTCTCGAAGGACCTTGCCATTGTGTCAACCGAGCCGTTCACTGATTTTATGTTTCCAATCATCTCCTCTATTGCGGATGATGCGTCCGAAACCTTTGCGCTCTGGTTTTCGACCATGCGTTCAAGCGACGCAATGTTGGATGATATTTGGTGGACCGCTCCGGCTGTTTCCTCTACGCATGAACTCTGCTCGACAATCTGGCTGTGCACGCCCTCGATGTTCGTCAGAATCTGCGAGATGACCTGGGTTGTGTCCTGTGCGGAGGCATCCATGTCTTCTCCTGCCAGGTTGAGTTCTTCCTTTGAGTTCTTCACGTCACGGATTATGGTCTGCATTTTTTCCGCGAATGTGTTGAATCCGCTGACGACCTGCCCGATTTCGTTGCTTGATTTTATGTCGATGCGCTTGGTGAGGTCCGCGTTTCCGGATGCGATTCCGTTGATTGTGTCCTTTACCAGCTTGAGCGGCCTTAGCGACTTCATAAGCACGAATATGCCCATAAGCAGAATCATAACAAGCACAATAACGCCAAACAGCATCGTGAAATTCCTTATCGTTGTGCCGAGCGAATCAATGAGGCTTCCTGGAATGACAAAGCCCAGACCCCAAGGAGTTCCGGTGACTCTGCAGTAAACCATGAGGTCCTGCTTGCTTCCTGTCCATCCCGTAATCCATGCGTATCCGTTTTCGCCCGCGAGCATTTTCTTTGTGACTGTTACCAAATCCTGGTGGTCTTCGTCAACGGATGTGAGAAAGTTTCCTCCCTCCACGGCCATCGGGTGGTAGATTATTTCACCGTTCCCGTCTATCAGGAAAGGCCACACCCCCTCTGGAACATCGAGCTCCTTGACAGGCTGCGCAAGGACTTCGGTCTTTATGACTCCCGCAACCATGGCAAAGATTTCGCCGTTTGCGTTGCGGAGTGCCGTGGCAACATGGATTACCCTGTCGCCTGTGGTCTTGGATACCACCGGGTTGTCGATGTAGCGTTCCTGCTTGTTTTTTAGTATGGCCTGAAAATAGTCACGCTCAGAAATGTCCGTGCGTTTTCCCAAATCGGTGTAGGCAAGTCCATCGGGGCCTGCAACCATTATGTAGTCGAATTCCTTGCTCCTGAGGTTCTGGTTGTTGTTGAGCCATTCCCCCGCAAGGTCCACGTTCCCGGATTCCATCACATCGGCACCGACATATACGTAGAGGTCCTTGTAATAGCCTTCGACCGTTTGCGACAGGCTGTCATCCACCGAGTCAACCCAGCGGACATAGTTGTCAACGTTCTCCTCGCGCGAGTAGGTTCTTGCAATTCCAGACAGGACGAAGACCTGCACAAATGTCAGTACGGCAACCCCGACACCTATTATTGAAATGAGGGTGATAACAAGACTTGAAGCCCTCTTTTTTAATTCCGCCATCGCCGATGCCTCCTGAAAAAAGTCCTGCGTATTCCGTTTAGGACCATGCGATTCTCTCTCAAGTGTTACTATAAAAAGAACTCTTTGATTCTTAAAAAAAGGATAACACGGAATTTTAGAATACGCAAGTCTTATTCGCCTATGGCATCATATTCTCCGCTAGGCTGACACATCCTCCCAAAACAGGTCGTTGAGTGTAACTCCCAGTGCCCTGCATATTGCTATGCACAAATTTATGGTTGGATTGTAGTCTCCCTTTTCTATTGCGTTGATTGTCTGACGGCTGACCCCCACCGCCAGGGCCAGGTCTTCCTGCGACATGTCTTTCAATGCCCGCGCCGATTTTAGTTTAAGGTTCTTCATGTTCTTTAGCCCCGTGTTCAGTCTTCATCCTTTTCGGCTTCCTTTTTTATCATCAGGTTTCTTATTAGGACCGAAATCAATATGGACACCGCGAGCACAATCATCGCAAGCAGCAGGACGTTCATGCCCAGCTTTCCGTTTTCATCAATCCACTTGCCCCTAAGAAGAAGCAAGGTCCATAAGACTATAATCATGCCCAGCGAAAAGAAGTACCTCTTGGACACTTTCTGCCCGACCGGAAAATATGCGTCCTTGAAGATTGAGACCACCGCGAAAACCATTGCTGCGGCCATGGCAACAAGAAAATGCAGCGTCCCCGGGGAAAAAATGTCTATGCTCTTTCCGAGAAATATTTCCGCAGTGAACAGTCCAAGCTCGCAGACCAGGAATGTTGCGAACCCTGCCTTGAATGCCATTCCCCTGGAAGCAATCTGTCTTTCGTCATAGCGGTCAGTCTGTTTTCTCTTCTTCATAACCGCAATTGCGATTGCCACCAACAGAATGCCGCCCAAAAATCCCAGTGCATGAAAATTTGTCATAAAAAGCCTCCTGTGTACGCAGGTCTGCGTACCTTGTTTCTAGACAAAATATAAATCATGCTTTTCTTTTTGTCAAGTATATTTGACAAATTATCAAAAATTTTTGCGCACCAATTCTGCGGTGGACTTTTGCCTGCGTGCTATCTTTCCGCGACGGCTTCTATTTCGACCAGGGCACCCTTTGGCAGCGCACCGACCTCGACACATGAGCGGGCTGGTTTTGATGTGAAGTATTTTTCGTAGACGGAATTGAACGCCGCAAAGTCGCTGATGTTCCTGAGAAAGCATGTAGTCTTGATTACCTTGGACATGTCAAGACCTGCCGCCTCGATTACCGCCCTGACATTTTTGCAGGACTGGTGTGTCTGTCCTTCGATATCCTGTGCCTCGATTTTTCCTGTCTCCGGATTTATTGGAATCTGCCCGGATGTGTATACAAGGTCTCCCGCCTCGATTGCCTGCGAGTATGGACCGATTGCCTCCGGCGCATTTTTTGTTTCGATTTTTGTCATTTCTTTCCTCCCCTTTTTTTAGTCGTCCTGGTCGCTTGGATATTCGGAGCCAATCACCTCGATGTTCTGCGCGAAGTGTGATGTCAGCTGCCTTGTGGATCCGTCCGACCAGCTTATTATGAAATTGCAGTGGTCAACATTGTAGCGGATTACGCCCTCGTGTTTCCCGAACTTGATTTTGTCCAGATAGAAAATCTGTTTTCCCTGTTTGTCCTTAATCAGCAGATTGTACCTCTTGTTTTTTTCCACCAATCTTTCCACTAAATTCCCCCCTTGTGTTTTTTTATGGATATATTTCGTCCGCAAGTTTTTCCAGCGCGGCGACGGTCTCATTTGTTACGCCTGTCCTGATTGAGACTTTGTTTTCCAGAAGACGGATATCCCTGCATCCCTCGAACATTGCGGCCATCCCTTTTGCTGCGACTGGTGCCCAGCTTCCGTTTTCAATCAGGGCGACGCTGCGGTTCTGGTAGTTGCGCTCGGTGAGCAGGTTGATGAATTCCTTCATCTTCGGGAATACACCGCCGTTGTATGTGGTCGTCGCGAGAACAATTTTTCCATAGCGGAATGCGTCCTCCACGCACTCGTAGATGTCCTCGCGGGCAAGGTCGTTCAGGGCAATCTTCGGGCATCCCTTTTCCTTTAGGATTTCCGCAAGTTTTTCGGCGGCCTTTTTGGTGTTTCCGTAGACCGACGTGTAGAAAATTGCGGCCCCCTCGCTTTCAACACCATAGCTCGACCATATGCCGTATGTGCCGACGTAGTATTCAATGTTTTCGTCAAGAACCGGTCCATGCAGCGGACAGATTTTTTTGATTCCAAGCCCGCCAATCTTTTTCAGCAGAGCCTGGACGCTGGTCCCGAATTTTCCGACTATGCCAAAATAGTAGCGTCTTGCCTCACATGCCCAGCCCTCCGGGTCGTCATAATCAAGCGCGCCAAATTTTCCAAAAGCGTCCGCAGAAAAAAAGGTCTCCTCGTTTTCGTAGTATGTCATAATCACTTCGGGCCAGTGGACATTCGGTGCGGTGAAAAATTTTAGGCTTCCGCATTTTCCAAGCTCCAGTGTGGAGCCGTCCGAGACAACAATCTGCCTGTCGGGGAAGTCTGTTCCGAAAAGGTTTTTCATAATCGTGAACGCCATTTTTGATGCGACAATTTTTGCGTCCGGATATGTGTCGGCGAAAAGCTTTATGTTTGCGGAATGGTCCATCTCCATGTGCTGCACAACAAGGTAGTCGGGATTCCGTCCGCCGTTTTCAGCAAGGACCGTCCTGATGTTGTCCATCCATCTCTCGCCAAATCTTGCGTCCACCGAATCCATCACGGCAATGCTGTCGGAAAAAATGATGTACGAGTTGTATGCCATTCCGTTTGGAACATCGAACTGTCCCTCGAACAAATCTATTTCGTGGTCGTCAACGCCAACGTATTTCACTGTGTCAGAAATCTTCATATATAATGCCCCTGTGTGCCTAAACGTTTTGCGAAAAAATTAAAGTCCGCGCGCCCATTCATAGGTGCTGAGGTATGGGTCCGGCTTGATTGCTCCCGGTGTGGCCCAAACTTCGTCGATGAGTCCGTTTGCATTGATTTTTCCAATGCGCACCTGCTTGTAGAGATGCTGGTTCGCTCCGTCGATTGTTACCGTTCCCTCTGGAGCGGTGAAGCTGAGTCCCTTTGCCGCCATGCGAACGTCCTCAACGTCAAAGGAGCCTGCCTTTTCGCAAGCCTTTGCCCACATGTAGACCGCGATGTAGCCAGCCTCGATTGGGTCTCCCGTCACACGGTCGTTTCCATATTCGGACTTGTAGTCGGAAACAAATTTTTCGTTGGTCGTTGTGTCGGTGGTCTCGTAGTAGTTCCATGAGACAAGGTGTCCCTTAAGATTTTCCACTCCGATTGCGTTGACCTCCTCCTCGGAAATCGAAAAGCTCATCACCGGTATCTGCTCGGACGTGATTCCCGCTTCCATCAGCTGCCTGAAAAAATAGATGTTCGAGTCGCCGTTGAGAGAGTTGATTATTACATCCGGCTTTTCTTGCTGGATTTCCTTTATCACGTCGCCAAAATAGATGTGGCCCATCGGAACGTAGGTCTCGCCGACACATTCAGCGTTAAGGTCCCCGAATTGTGCCTTTATGATTCTGTTGGCCGTCCTCGGAAAAATATAGTCGCTTCCAATCAGGTACATGCGCTTTCCGAAATTCTTTGCGCAGTATTCAACGGCGGGAACGACCTGCTGGTTTGGGGACGCTCCCATGTACATTATGTTTGGACTTGCCTCCATTCCCTCGTACTGGACCGGGTACCACAGAAGGCCGTACAGCTCCTCAAAGACCGGCTTGACAGATTTTCTTGCGGCTGATGTCCAGCATCCAAAGACTGTCGCAACCTTGTCCTCAGCCAGAAGCTTTCTTGCCTTGTCCGCGAATGTGGCTGGGTCGCTTGCTCCGTCCTCCTCGATGGCCTTTATTTTTTTGCCAAGGACACCGCCGGCCTCGTTGATTTCCTTTATCGCCATCAGCTCCGAATCCCTGACCGGTTTTTCGCTTATCGCCATTGTTCCCGTAAGCGAGTGGAGCAGTCCAACCTTGACAGTGTCCGGGTCCTCGCCACCCTTGTTGCACCCTGCAAGGACCATTGAAATCAAAATCACTCCGACAAAAAGAACACGGTTTTTCATATTTCCTCCAATTTGTTTGCGAAATCTTTTGTTAGGGATGCCCTATAGTATCTCGTAGGTGGTCATAAGGCCCTTTCCCTTTACGTTGCACTCAATCGGCTCGCTGAATCTGATTCCACCCTCTCCAGGCTTCAGATGCTTGAACACGGACTCGGACACACGTATTCCGCCCGGGTTTGCTGCTGTCTCCATTCGGCTTGCGACATTCACTGTGTCTCCCCACACGTCGTAGATAAACTTTGTCCTTCCGATTACACCGGCAGTGGCTGGTCCGCTGTTGAGTCCAATCCTCAGATTGAATTTGATTTCGGCTGTCTTGTTGTAGTCCGCAAGGTCCTGCATCATGCCTTTGGCGAACTCAATCATGACAAGCACGTGGTTTTCGTTGGGGGTCGGAAGTCCACAGGAAGCCATGTAGGCGTCCCCGATTGTCTTGATTTTTTCTACACCGCATTTCTGTGCGCGCAGGTCGAATCTTGTGAAAAGGTCGTTGAGCGCGTCAACAATTTCGGTCGCCGTGTGTCCGCTCGATGTATTTGTGAACCCAACTATGTCGGAGAACAGAATCGTAACGTCGTTGAATTCCTGACCGATGGAGTGGATTCCGTCCTTAAGCTCCTTTGCTATCTCCGCCGGGAGTATTGCGTGAAGAAGCTCGTCCGTCTTTTCCTTTTCCAGATTCAGCTCGGCGGTCCTCATCCTTACCATGCGCTCCAGCCTTGCGTTTTCCTTTTTCATTCTGCGCTGCTTTATGTGGAAAATCAACAGGAGTCCGCCAAACACAATTACTGCAATCACAATCCAGAATGCCGGCATCTGGTAGATGAAGGGCTTCTGCACAAAAAGAACCGCCTCCGCCTGCTCGGAATAGAGACCGTCGCCATTGATTGCGTTGACCAGAAAATTGTGCTTTCCGGGCCTGAGGTTTGTGTACGACATGGACCTGCTGGAGCTGGGGCTGCTGAAGCTGTTCTCAAAATTGGTGAGCTTGTGCGTGAAGGTTATACGCTCCGGCGAGTCAAAGCTGATTCCGGTGAATGTGATGTCAACACGCTTGGTCCCCGGGTTGAGGACTATTGAATCCGTGCCATACTGATACAGGGTATTGTCCAGGATTACCGTGTTGTCAACGATGACCTTCTCAATCTGGACGAGCGGGGTGGTGTGGCTTTCTGTCATCATTCCCGGGTCGTAGATTGCGATTCCGTCAACCATGGCGAACCATATTCTTCCGAACCTGTCCAGAATGCTTTTCGCCGTCGATGTTGGACCGTCGGAATCAAGGCCGTCGTTCTTGCTGTAGAATTTCACCTCGGTTAAGTCAGTGCGCCCGCTGATTGCGTCAAGAATGTCGTCAAGAGGTGCGGAGGAGATGCCGTGGTTGCTTGTCATCCAGAGATTGTTCTGCGTGTCCGCGATTATCTGGAACATGGAGTCCGTCCCGATTCCATTTTCTGCATTGAGGTTCTCAAAAAACTTGGGCATACCCGTCCTGCTGTCAAAGTCCGGGCAACGTGTTATTCCGCTTCCGCTGCAGATCCAGAAGGCTCCGTCAAGGTTCTGGGTGATTTTAAAAATCACGTTTCCGGCAAGACCGTCCTCGGATGTGATGTGCGAAATCAGCTTTTCGTCCTTCATCAGATAGATTCCGCCGCCGTCGGTTCCTATCCATATAACGTCGTTCGTGTCCTCGTAGAGGGCCATTATGTATTCGTTCTCAAGACCGTTGATCTGCTTGAAATTTTTGATTGTGCCGTCCGCGTGGATTATGCTGAGTCCCGTGGTGGTTCCGACATAAAGCTCACCCGGCTTGGTCTCGATTGCGACACGCACCTTGTTTCCCGCAAGACCCTCGTCCGTGGTCCAGCTCCTGATTTCCTTTCCATCGTACCTGAGCTGTCCGGGCTTGGTGTAGCAGCTCACAAGTATGTCGCCGTTTCTTGCCGCCTGCACGTCCCTGATTCTCAGTCCGCGTGTGTATTCCGTAAGCTCGTTTTCAACAGGGGTGTCGTCCTCGTAGCAGTAAACTCCGTCGTCCGTTCCCGCCCAGATTTTTCCCTGCCTGTCCTCGGTTATGCTGTTGACTGTGACATCGAGCTTGTCCATCTTGAACTTTCCGTGGGTGATCTTTCCGATTCCGCTTCTGTCAGTTGCAATCCAGATGTTCCCCTCGCGGTCGCATATTATCTTGTTGATTTTTGCGGTGTCAAGAATGTCGCCGGTGTATTCGTGGAATTTTCCATTGGCGTAGACGACCAGTCCCTTTTCCGTTCCGAACCAGATTGAGCCGTCCTCCGCCAGATAGCTTGCCGATGTCGAGATTGTGTCTGCGACGGTCCCGGTCTCAATTTTTTTCACCACGCCGTTCTTGATGTAAACAAGTCCGTTGTCTCCAAGCCCTATCCAGTAACCGTCGTCCTTGTCCTGGCATATCGATGTGACAAAGTAGATTCCGAATGGCTCCAGCTCCTGCCGTTTCACAAAGAGTCCGTCTTCATAAAGAAAAAGACCTCTCTCGTTTGCGGTGAGAAGCCACATTCTTCCGGCTGTGTCGCAGTAAAAGGATGTCGCTATGGTTCCCTTGTAGATTGTTCCCGGCTCGAACTGGGGGGTAATCATGTGTCCTTCCGGCGTGATGTAGACAACCCCGTTTGCCGTTCCGACCCACACGTTTCCGTTTCTGTCCTCCGCAAGACAGCGTATCGAGTTGTTGGGGAGACCGTTCTGCATGGTGTAGGTCTTTTTTTCGTTCGGGGAAATCCTTTGCAGTCCCTCGTCGTTTGAGCCGAGCCACAGGTTTCCGCGTGAGTCCTCCAGAATTGCCCTCACGGAGACAAATGTGAGGCCGTTCTCCTGATTGCGTTTGTGGGTTGTGAAAGTGATTCCATCAAAACGGGCCAGCCCCTCGTAGGTTCCTATGTTTATATAGCCGTCCCTTGTCTGGGCAATGTCCGTGGCTGTTGTTCCGTTCAGCGTACCGAATGCGTTCCATGACTGGTACACGTAGTTCCCGAAAAATGAGTCCTGCGCAAAAACCGTCTGAGCGGCAAAAAAAATGGATGCGCCAAGAAAAACAATTTTTTTCAACAAGCGATTATTCATAACACTAATTATAGAAGAAAAGTGTAAAATTTTCCAATATTTTTTTTATTTTTTTTGGGTTGACCCGTTATTCGCCCCCTGCTTTGTGTAGTAATCCTCGAGAATTGGCCGGACAGCTGTATAGTATTTCTTGAGTCTCCTGTCGAAGTGCTTTCCGAAACTTTCCGTCATAATTTTGTCCGCCTTTTCAAACCCCATGGCTTCCTTGTAGACCCTCTTGCTCACGAGTGCGTCATAAACATCCGCCACGGCCATGATTCTTGCCTCAAGTGGAATCTGTTCGCCTTTGAGACCGTTTGGATAGCCGGAGCCGTCCCATCGTTCATGGTGGTAGTGGGCCACGTTTTCCGCGAGAATGTGGAAGTCAAGGTCGTCCGTTCCGTCAAGGATTTCATGCACGATTTTCGCACCCTTTTCCGCGTGGGTCTTCATCACCTCGAATTCGGCCTCGGTAAATTTTCCGGGCTTCCGCAGGATGGCATCGTCTATGGCGATTTTACCAAGGTCGTGCATTGGGGCGGCCTTTATGATGTTGCGGCAGAAATCGTCCGAAAGTTTGAGGGCATCGTCGCTTTTGTCCCGCTGGATTTCCTCAATCAGTATGCTTACAATCTCGCTGGTCCTCTTGATGTGGCCGCCGGTGGAGTTGTCGCGGCTTTCAACCATGGTTGCCATCCCGAGAATCAGCTTGTTGTGCATCTCGACCACATGCTCGGTCTTCTGCCTGACCTTTTCCTTGAGCCTTCCGTTGAAGTCGTTCAGAAGCGAAATGTATTTCTGGTCCCTCGTGTCGTCCTGGATGTAGATCATGTAGCCGCGCTTCTTTTTTCCGTCGTACAGAAAGTCAATGTCTATCTGGAAAATCCTGTCGCCGACTTCCTTGAAAAAACTTTTTTTGCTTTCGTCCTGGATGAAGTCGTTGATTTTTGGAATCAGCTCGGAATTCATCACCGGATTTTTTGTCAGTTTTGAATCGACCCGGACATCGTTCAGCGCGGGAAAAACCTCCTTGGCAAGTTTGTTCGAGGCAAGGTATGTAAACTGTCTGTCAAAGGAAATGAACCCGGTTCCGCCGTTCATCGCTATCGTGTCGATTGCGGTCTCCGTTATGTCGTAAAGCGAAATGCGGTTCATTATCGCAAGAAGGATTGCCTCGCACAGAAGGTAGGCGAGTGGAGCAAGTTCCACCGTGGTATGGAAAATCTTTTTGGAGAAAAAAAGTGCCACGGAGATAAACTCGCAGCCCAGAAGGATGATGAGGTTCTGGGCGGAGACATCCTTTTTTCGTTTCAGGCTGTAGATGATTGTGGCGACTGTCATTGCGAGATAGCCCACAAGGAAAATGTAGAACACGGTGTGCAGGGGGCCGTAGACCTTTTCAATCACCGGATGTCCGTCAACAAAGCTCAGGCTTATGCTTTTGTAGAACAGATTCCCACTGCCTATTGTGAGTACGGGGATATACATTGCGACGGATATTGCGAACAGGATGATTCTGAGTTTTCCGTTCGACTTCATGTTGCACATGTCGAAGATTGCGAACATCATAAAGAGTATGATGAAGGTCCCGCCTATATAGCTCAGCCTAAGTCCGCTGATTGCCTGCTCCAGAATCTTTGCGTCGTACTGGTGCATGTAGCCGCGCATGACGACGGGTATCAGAAGGAAAATCAGGGTGAAGTATATGCTGAACCTTTTTCTCCAGCGGATGCCGTAGATTCCCCCTATGATTATGGAGATGACAAAAAGAATTGTGTAGTACTCTGGCACTCGTCCGCCTCCGTGAAAATCCTTCCGATTTTACTCCTCGCCTCAAGTATAAAATTTATGCCGCCATTCTTCAAGTCATCGTTGTTCTTTGGAGGAAAATGGTATATAATCATTACACTATGTGTAAGAAATTTTCTATTATATGGCTATCGATTTTGACGGTGTGCGCTTCGGTGTTCTCGGAGCCTGTGGTGGACAATACTTTCTTGAATGATTTTGTCTCAAAAAGCTGGACGACTGACGACGGTCTTCCCGGCATGACGATTACCGACATGATGCAGGACAAAAAAGGCTACATCTATATCGGAACCTACGACGGTGTGGTCAGGTTCGACGGTGTTGAGTTCACAACCTACAGCCGCGCGGTGGATGAGAAATACGACTTTGCGACCGCCCACTCCCTTTTTCAGGATTCAAGGGACAATATCTGGGTCGGACACAACGACGAGGGAATCACCCGGATGGCACCCGATGGCTCAATCAAAAAATATACGGTTGACGATGGTCTTGTGAACAACAAGATAAACGCCATCACCGAGGACACGGACGGGAATATCTGGGTCGGAACGGCGGTGGGTCCATGCTACATCACCCCGGAAGGAAAGGTCATGGTCCCGGAGCGTGACGGCGGCATTGACGAAAAAATCATCATCTCCGATATGTTCTGCGACTCTGCCGGAAGGGTGTGGATTGCGACAGGAACGGAGCTTTATGTTTACGAGGAAAAACTTCTGAGACGCTTTGCTGGATTTTCCACGCTGGATTCCGATGATGTCTTCAGCGTACGTCAGGACAACAGCGGCGCGCTCTGGTTTGCGGTCGGTCCATGCTATGCGGTCTGCTTAAAAAATGGTGAGGAGACTGTGTACGATGTGAGCCATCCGCACAAAAAGCCCTCATCCGTGTCGGTAATCATGCAGGACTCCTCGGGTAACTACTGGGTCGCAAGCGATGCGGGTCTCACGGTCATCCACAACGGAATGTACACATACTACGACACACAGAACGGACTTCCGGATGACGGTGTTACAATCGCCATTGAGGACAACGAGGGAAACATCTGGCTGGGTCTCAACCGTGGCGGTCTTGTAAAACTGAGCCGTGGAAAATTTCTTACAGTCCCGACAGGAGTAAGCATCAACTCAATCTGCGAGGACACTTTGCGGAACGTGGTCTGGCTTGGTTCGGACAACGGAGTTCTCTGCTACAAAAACAACAAATTCGTTGACAGCGAGCTTGGGGAACTTACCGAAGGCCTCAGGGTGCGGCACATCGGTTTTACAAAGGACAGGGAACTTATTGTGTCCACATTCTCGACAGACATTCCGCAGATCTGCATGAAGCCGGACGGCACGATAAAAACATGGTCTGTGGAGGATGGGCTTGCGGGAAACAGGGACCGTGTCTCAATCAAGACGAGCTGGGGCGACTACTATGTTGGAACTGCCCAGGGACTTACTGTAATCCACAGGGACGGAAGCCTTGACACAATCTCTAAGCATCTTGACATGGAGAACACCTACATCATGTGGCTCTACGAGGATGACAGCCAGCAGGTGTGGGTCGGGACAAACGGCGGCGGTGTCTATGTCCTGAAGGACGAGCAGATTCAAAAGCACTACACCACCGCTGACGGTCTTGCGGGCAACGTGATTTTCAAAATCTACAGCCAGGACGAGAACATCTGGATTTGCACCGGCACGGGTCTCTCTGTGCTGAATCCTGATGACGGAAAATTTGTCAACTTCAATTCGCTCAACGGACTTGGAACGGACAGCGTTTTCCAGGCACTTGTGGATTACACCGGAACCGTCTGGATTACGACAAACAAGGGAATCCTTTCCACAAAGATGTCCGAGATTAAGGAAACGATTGAGGGTAAGAGGAAGACCCTTGCCGTGCACAACTATGGAAAATCGGACGGACTCAACACGGGTGGGGTCACGTCAACCTCATGCTCGCTCAAGGATTCCCAGGGAAGAATCTGGTTTACCCTTGTGGATGGATTCACAATCTACGACCCCATAAAGTCAGGCAGCAACAAGAAGGTTCCGCGCATCGAGATTGAGGGATACATCATAGACAACGACCGCTACGACTACCACGGGGAAAAAATTGTAGTCCCCGCCCGTGCCAAGCGTCTCAGCATAAAATACACCGGGCTTACATCCACCGCGCCTGAGAGGGTCCAGTTCAGGTACATGCTTGAGGGATTCGAGGAAGAATATTCGGACTGGGGCACAACAAGGGTCATATCCTACACGAACATAAAGCCGGACAACTACAAGTTTACGGTGATGGCCCTCAACAACGACGGACTGGAGAGCCTTCCTTCCGACCCGGTGTACATCACAAAGCTGCCGCACATCTGGCAGAGGCCATGGTTCTGGATTGCGGTGGTCCTTGCAGTGGCGCTTGGCATTTTTGCGATTGTCCGCTACAAGCTCTACAAGATGAAGCGTTACCAGAGGCAGCTGGAGAAAAAGGTTGACGAGAGGACCCAGGAACTCAAGATTGCAAACGAAAAGGCGGAGAATCTTCTTCTGAACATTCTTCCCCAGGAGATTGCGACAGAGCTGACCGAGCATCCTGACAGAACGATAGCCAAGAAATACACGAACGCGACCGTTCTTTTTACGGACATTGTTGGGTTCACAAAGATGAGCAGCGTTATGACCCCGGAAAAGGTTGTCACCATGCTCAACAGGCTGATTTCAAAATTCGACGAGAGGGCAAAGAAGGAAGGCATTGAAAAAATCAAGACCATAGGCGACGCATACATGGCTGCGACTGGACTTACTGAATCCGGTGACAGTGCCGGTGTGGAAAGGATGGTCCGTTTTGCTCAGGGCCTTATTGATGATGTCCGCGAGTTTGATGAGATTTCGGACCTTGGAATCCAGATTCGCATTGGAATCAACACTGGAGATTTGGTCGCAGGTGTAATCGGAAAGAGCAAGTTCATCTACGACATCTGGGGTGACACAGTGAACGTCGCAAGCCGAATGGAAAGCACCGGCATACCGATGAAGATCCACGTGAGCGAGGAGACGTACCAGCAGACCAAGGACCTTTTCAAATACAGCGAAAGCGTTGACGTTGAGGTGAAGGGCAAGGGAACAATGCAGACATATTTTTTAAGCTAGTAACCTTATGCGTAGAAGTTTTTTTATACACTGGAGGGCATTATGAAAAGAATTTTGGCAACACTCGCACTTGTTGTTGCATCAGGATTTATTTTTGCCGGTGGGGCAAAATCAACACTCGTGAAGTCCAGCTCAAGCGATTCGGACAAAACTGTAATCCGCTTTACGACAACGGATTTGGACGGAAACAGGGTCACTGAGAAAATCTTTGCGGACAACAAGATTACGATGATAAACATCTGGGGAACATTCTGCGGACCCTGCATCAACGAGATGCCGGACCTGGGAAAACTTAGCGCGAAGTACAAATCAAAGGGCCTGGAGATTGTTGGTGTGGTGTGCGATGTCTACGATGCGAGCCAGAGCGCGACTGCCAAGTCCATTGTCAAAAAGACCGGTGCGAACTATAGGCATCTTGTTACATCGCTTGATGTGGAGAACACTCTTCTGAAGGATGTGCAGGCCGTTCCGACCACAATCTTTGTTGACTCAAATGGCAGGCAGATTGGAAAGACCTATGTCGGTTCAAAAAGCCTCGGCCAGTGGCAGAGCATAATCGACTCGCTTTTGAAATAGACGGTTGTGCTATGGGCGGTCCGAACAGAAAGCGTCTTTTGATTTCCGCTCTGGTCATTGCGGCGGGAATCGCTCTGGTGGTTTTTGGAATCCTTCGCGGCGAGGCCGGTGGAGTTTTCATCAAGGCCACCAGAATCTGCATGGAGTGCATCGGAATTGGCTGAACAAAAAAAAAGTGGCGGAATGGGGCGGCATGGAAAAATGCGTCTGGTTGTGCAGGCGTGTTTTGCTGCCCTTTCCAATGGATACATCAAGGGCTTTGTGCAGGGTAAAATCTTTCGGGGACCGTCAAAATATGTGTGCGTTCCAGGCATGAACTGCTATTCATGTCCGGGCGCGCTTGGTTCCTGTCCAATCGGTTCTCTGCAGGCGACCCTTGGCGCACGGGAATACAAAATCTCAATGTATGTTGTGGGGCTTATGGTGGTCTTTGGGACCGTTCTTGGCCGTACAGTCTGCGGATTTTTGTGTCCATTCGGTCTTGTGCAGGACCTTCTTTTTAAAATCCCATTCATAAAAAAAATCAGGAGGCTTCCGGGGGAGAAGGGGCTTCGGTGGCTGCGCTTTGTTTTTCTTGGCGTGTTCGTGATTCTGCTTCCGCTTTTTGTTGTGGACATCACAGGTCTTGGGGAGCCTTGGTTCTGTAAATACATCTGCCCGGTCGGGACCCTTGAGGGTGGGATTCCGCTGGTCCTTTTGAATGAGGCCATGCGTGGCGCGATTGGATTTCTGTTCAAATGGAAAAGCGTGATACTGGCCGTGACAGTTCTTTCCTCGATAATAATCTACAGACCGTTCTGCAGATACATCTGTCCGCTGGGTGCGGTCTATGGAATCTTCAACAAGATTTCAATCCTTCGTATGCGTGTCGATTTGGATTTGTGCACAAAATGCGGCTCCTGCCAGAAGGTGTGCAAATTGGACATACCCGTGTGGAAAAATCCTGACAGCATGGACTGTATACGCTGCGGGGACTGTAAACACGCATGCCCCCACAACGCCATATCTGGTCCAATCTCTTTCAAAAACGGAAAGCCCGCCCGGGTGGAAAACTAGAATTCATTTCCCGGGAATCTTGGGATTGCGTCGGTTGCTTTTTTGATGTCCGCATCGCTTGGGATGTAGTCAACCATCTTTCCGTCGTTGAATGCTTCGTATGCCTTCATGTCGAAATATCCTGTGCCTGTGAGTCCGAAAACGATGTTCCTGTGTTCGCCGCTTTCCTTGCACTTGAGGGCTTCGTCGATTGCAACCTTGATTGCATGGCTGCTTTCCGGTGCCGGAAGAATTCCTTCGACCCTTGCGAATTCCTGTGCCGCCTTGAAAACTTCGGTCTGCTCGACTGAACGTGCCTCAATCAGTCCCTGGTCGTAAAGTTCGCTGACAATCGCGCTCATTCCGTGATAGCGCAATCCTCCTGCGTGGTTGGGTGAAGGCATGAAACTGCTTCCGAGAGTGTACATCTTCTGGAGAGGACAGACTTTTCCCGTGTCGCAGAAGTTGTATGCATAAACGCCGCGTGTAAGGCTTGGACAGCTTGCAGGTTCAACGGCGATGACCTTGTACTGTGCTTCACCGCGGAGCATTTCACCGACGAACGGAGAAATCAGTCCACCAAGGTTGCTTCCACCGCCGGCACATCCGATTATTACGTCGGCCTTGATTCCGTATTTGTCCAGGGCTGTCTTCGTTTCAAGTCCAATCACGCTCTGGTGCAGGAGTACCTGGCTCAGGACGGAGCCAAGCACATAGCGGTATCCTTCGTGCGTGACCGCATGTTCAACGGCTTCGGAAATTGCGCATCCAAGTGAGCCTGTGGTTCCCGGAAATTCTGCGTTCATTCTGCGGCCGACTTCTGTCTCCATTGACGGGGATGGAATTGCCTTTGCTCCATAGGTCCTGATTACTTCGCGGCGGAACGGTTTCTGCTCGTATGAACATTTTACCATATATACGATGCAGTCCAGACCAAAATAGGAACTTGCCATTGAAAGGGCTGTTCCCCACTGTCCGGCTCCGGTCTCGGTTGTTACGCCCTTGAGTCCCTGTTTTTTTGCATAATAGGCCTGGGCGATTGCGGAGTTCAGCTTGTGGCTTCCCGATGTGTTGTTTCCTTCAAACTTATAGTAGATGTGCGCCGGTGTTCCGAGTTTTTTCTCCAGACAGTATGCGCGTACAAGGGGCGCGGGTCTGTACATCTTGTAGAAGCTGCGGATTTCCTCCGGGATTGCGATGTATGGGTCGGTCTCGTTAAGTTCCTGTGCGACAAGTTCCTTGCAGAAAACATGCTCAAGCTCTTCCGCCGTGCATGGCTTGTGCGTCTCTGGATTCAGAAGCGGCGCAGGCTTTTTTTTCATGTCCGCCCGCACATTGTACCAAGCCTCCGGCATCTCCGATTCGCTGAGATAGATTTTGTAAGGAATTTCGTTGTCTGCCATTGCAGTCCCCCTTTAAATGTGTTGTCGTAAATTGATTTGAAAATACTGTGTTTCTATAAAAAGAAACGTAACTGATTAACTATATATCCCCCGGTGGATTCTGTCAAGGCGGAAATAGGGAACCGGCATACCACCATTTACAAAGATGGCCAGTTCACTATATTATCTTGGGCAGTAGTGAAAAATATATTACAATCAAAACAAAAAAGGCTGATTGTTTCATATGAAAATAAAAGAACTGATTAACGGACCTGTTGCCCTTATAATCTGTGCCGTGTTGTGGAGCACAGGAGGCATATTCATAAAAAACATCGAATGGAACGGTCTTGCAATTGCCGGCATCAGAAGCCTGATTTCCGGAAGCTTTATGCTTTTAGTTACAAGAAAAAGAATCCATTTTTCTGTGCGCGATGAAGAAAGTCGCGTGGACAAAAAGGGAACATTCGCATATTGGATGGCGGCAGTTTCCTATGCCCTAACAATGATTTTGTTCGTGACGGCAAACAAACTGACAATCTCTGCCAACGCAATTCTCCTGCAGTACACCTGTCCGGTTTACATCATCCTGCTTGCACCTTTTTTGACCGGAGAAAAGAACCGCCCTTCAGATTACATCACCGTCGTTGGAGTGATGATTGGAATCGTCCTCTTTTTTGCAGACGGACTTGAAAGCGGAAATCAGCTCGGAAATATCCTTGCGGCACTGTCGGGACTCAGCTATGCAATTGCGACAATCTTCATGCGCCGGTGCAGAGAGCGTTCGGGAGGAGCAATGGCACTTTCCCATCTGATAACCGCAGTGGTCTGCATGCCGTTCGTAATTCAAAGCGGAGTGCCAAGCTTAAAATCAATTTTTTTCCTGCTTCTTGTCGGCATCGTTTCAATCGGCATTCCTTCCATACTCTACACAATCGGCATCAGAAATGTGCGTGCTCTTACAGCCTCGTTCATCACAATGCTTGAACCGCTTTTGAACCCTCTCTGGGTAATCATTTTTGCAGGCGAAGTTCCGTCCACAAAAACAATCCTCGGCGGCATTTTGATACTGGGCTTTATAATGATTCGCTCGATAATCCAAAACAGGAAAAAGTAGCGTAATAAAAAATAGATGAAAGACAAGATTTTCCATATTTTACTTGACAATACTACGTATACGTAGTAAATTCGCTTGATGGAGATTTCATTATGCTGTCTAAAACTTCAATCGTAATTTGCGGAATGCTGTTGCACGGCGAAATGAATGCCTACGACATGCTCAAGATGATTGACAGCATGAACATGCAGTACTGGCATCCGATTGGTGCGACCACTCTTTACGAAACCTGTCTGCGCCTGGAGAAAAAAGGCCTGATAGAAGATTCTGGCAAAGCGGATAACAAAACTGTTTACCGGATAACCGATGCAGGTCGTGCAGAATTGAAGTCTACAATCCGTGCACTTTTTGAGCGGGTTGATTATGACTCTGTCTGGTTTTGCCTTGCCGTAATGTATTCCGGAATCCTCACAAAAAAAGAACTCGAAGCTGAAAAAAAGAAACGGGCTGCACTTCTTGATGAATACGAAAAAGGAACAATCGAGAACCGAGACAAAATGCTTGCAGCAAAAGTTCCCTACATCGACATCTGTGCAATCGACAGGATGATTCAGATAATCCAGATGGAAAAAGAAACGCTGGGGAAACTGTAGATTCAATTAAGGAGAAACTCATGCCTCAAATGAATAAAGGCGGAAAATTCATATTTGGAAAATCACTTATACGGGAAGGCGGTATAATACAATTTCCCGAACAGGCAATTAAAGAATATGATATTGCGTCTGAAGGTAAAATATATCTGATGACAGGAAGTAAAAAAACAGGAGGCTTTTGCGTCACAAGAAAAGGTCTGCTTGCTGCTTCAAAACTCGGACACATACTAAATGATAATCCAGAGTTAAGGGATTATTCTTCCAACGAAGGTTCATTCATAAAATATAAAGGGCGTGCATATTCGTGGATTAAAATCAATATTGACGGAAAGATTTTTCTTAGCGACGAAATGATGCAATTTCTAAAATTGAAAACAGGCATGAAGTTGCTTTCAATAAGAAGCAGCGACATAGCATTTACGATGGGTGCTTTCGGTCCATTGTTAGAAGAGTCTTTCAAACATGATAGCGAAATAAAAGTTTATTAGACGGTGATTCATTATGACATATAAAAATGAAGAAATGACTGAAGCTGAATTATATAAAAAGCTTGGTCAACTTACAAGAAATAAAACCGAATGGGAAAGTAGCATTTCTGATGTCGCTTTCTTGCTTGAATCCGTCTCTCCAAAAATCCAGGCAAAAGCATTGTGGCTTCTTGGTGAAATGGGACTGGTATATCCATCAAAAATTTCTGGACATGTTCCTGCAATTGCTGATTTCTTGAATAGCATGGATCCGTTGCTTCGTGAACGCGCGCTCAATGCACTTGGAAGAATCGGCCGTGCAGATTTTGATTTAATTAAAAAATATTGGAATGATTTATTCCGTTTCGCAAAAGACGAGGCGCCCAACGTAAGGTTGAATTTTATCTGGGCATCAGAAAACATTGCGACAAATACTCCGGACATTTACGCCGATTTCATGGATGTTTTTGCAGAACTTCTTTACGACCCGGATGATAAAGTACGGATGGAATCCCCCGAGATTTTTCGTGTCCTCGGAAAACGCCGACCCGAGTTTGTGGAACCATACATTGAGCTGCTTACAAAAATCTCTGAAACAGATGAAAACAGAGTCGTAAGGATTCATGCAAAAGGAGCGGTTAAGGCAACGATGGACAGACCGAATTAACTGCCTTCCCGTCCGATTTTGATGCGGGTTTCATATTCCAGGCGCATTTTCAAAAAGTCCTTCATATCTTTATAAAAATCCATCTTCGGCGGAGTGATTTTTATTTTCTTCAGAGCCTTTTGTACAAGTGGATTTTTATAGCAGCACACGGCATTTGACGAAGCATAAAACAGAACGTCCAGCTGGATTTTATAGGCAGCCTCATGCGATATGCCAAGATTTTCCGAAAGCCTGTCACGCAAAGCATAGGCAAGGTCATAATATTTCTTTTTAAAAACTGCGAGCCGTTCAACCGTTACATTGGTCTCAATCACGGGATTCAGATAAGACACATAGCGCATATAATCCTGATTTGCATTGAGGATTCCAGCCCACAATTCGGCAATTACTTCTGTTGAAAAATTGTTTCCCTCCGGCATTGCAGAAATCAACGAGCCGTAGTAGGCTTCCATTTTGTCGGCAGCAATTTCCAGAATGATTTCTTCTTTTGTCGTAACATACTTGTAAAGATTTGCACGTGACCAGCCAAGCTTTTCTGCAATCGTTGTGAGCGTAATTTCTGCATAAGGTGCACTTTCAAAAAGAGTTGCGGTTACGTCCTTAATCTGAGTCATTCGTTCTTCTTTGTGTTCATCGCTTCTTGCACGGATATATTCGGCCATAGGGGTAGAATAGCATGTATGATTAAAAAATGCAATAAGTGACAAAATGTTATTTATTTTTTAAATAAGTGTTGACAAGTAAATATTTATCCCTTATTCTTAATTTAGTGACGATATGTTACTTAAATGCGTTAGGGATACGAAAGGCGCGAAGCGGCCACCGCAACGAAGTGAGGAGGCTGAAGCGATAGCGGAACCTGTAGTAGCCCGACCGCCGCGGTTGGTGAGCGAAGTCGAACCATTAGCGGCGGTAACGCCCAGAAGGAGATTAACATGATTGGAAACTTTTCTTATTCGAACCCGACCAAACTTTATTTCGGCGAGAATGCGCTGGATTATTTAGATACTGAACTGCCTAAATATGGTAAGAAGATTCTTTTTACTTACGGTGGCGGCTCCATCAAAAAGAACGGCATTTACGATGCTGTGGTGGATGCCCTTAAGAAAAACGGTAAGGAAATTGTGGAGCTTCCGGGTGTTATGCCAAATCCTACCAGCGAAAAATTGATTGAAGGCTGCCGTCTTGCCCGCGCTGAAAACGTGGATTTTATTCTAGCTGTTGGCGGCGGTTCTGCTATTGATTATGCAAAAGGTGTTTCAGTCGGTGCCTGGTGGGATGGTGACCCTTGGGAAAAATATTATGTGAAGATGGAAGAGCCTGCAAACCGCATTATTCCTGTTGGTGCTGTTCTCACAATGGTAGGAACCGGAAGCGAAATGAACGGCGGTTCTGTAATTACAAACCATGAGCAGAAGCTTAAGATTGGTCATGTGTTTGGCGAAGAAGTTTTCCCTAAGTTTGCTGTTTTGAATCCACGCTTTACTTTTACTGTTCCTAAGCGTCAGATGGTTGCGGGTATTTATGATATTTTTAATCACATCTGCGAGCAATATTTTTCTGGCAA
The DNA here is from genome assembly GCA_902783155.1 of uncultured Spirochaetaceae bacterium. Lineage (GTDB taxonomy): Bacteria > Spirochaetota > Spirochaetia > Treponematales > Treponemataceae > Treponema_D. The sequence continues at coordinate 8,656 of CACZPR010000118.1, read as the reverse complement.
CGATGACAGTGCGAGCGACTATCTTGCAGAAGGTCTGATGCGTTCGGTTATTTACGCTTCACGAATCGCTGTTAAAAATCCGGAAGATTATGAAGCCCGAAGTAATTTGATGTGGGATGCAACCTGGGCATTGAACACTCTGATTGGCCGCGGAAAAAGTCAGGACTGGATGGTTCACATGATTGGTCAGGCGGTCGGTGCCTATACTGATGCTACTCACGGAATGACTCTGAGTGCGGTAAGTCTTGCATACTATAAAACTCAGATTGATGCAGGTTTACCGAAGTTTGTTCGCTTTGCAAAGAATGTGTGGGATATTTGTGCGGATGGAAAAACTGACCAGACTGTAGCTGAAGAAGGCTTGAATGCGATGAAGAGCTGGATGCAGGAGATTGGTGTATCTTTGTCGCTTGCGGAACTTGGTGTTACACCAGATATGTTTGAGGGCATTGCGGGTGCGACATTCATTCTTGACGGCGGATACAAGGTTCTTACCAAGGATGAGGTTATAGAAGTTTTGAAGGAGAGCATGTAATGAAAAGACTTTGTTCAGTTTTTTTCTGCATATTAATTTCAGTTTCAGTTTTTGCAAAGGATAAAGATATGAAAATTAAAATCAACATCACAAGTGACAGCGGAAATCACACACTCACAGCGACACTCTCTGACAATTCTTCTGCAAAGGCGTTTTACGAAGAGCTTAAGAAAAATCCGATAACTGTTAAAATGCATGACTACGGCAGTTTTGAAAAAGTCGGCACTCTTCCAAAATCATTTCCGCGAAATGATACGCAAATCACAACAACGGCAGGCGACATCATTTTGTATCAGGGAAATCAGATTACGATTTATTACGATGTAAATACTTGGAACTTTACGAAGCTTGGAAAAATAAATGGAATTTCTCAAAATGAACTGAAATCAATTTTGGGAAAGGGTAATATAACGGCTAAATTTAGCATAGGAGATTAACTTATGAAAAAACTTATTCTTACACTTTTAATCGGAGGATTGATGATGGCAGGACTCAGTGCTAAAACCGCAGTCGTTTATTTCAGCGCGACAGGAACTACAGAAAAAATGGCGAAATCTGTTGCAACGGAAATGGGAGCGGATATTTTTGAAATCCAGCCTGTCCACAAATATACAGATGCGGACTTAAATTGGCATGATAAGAAATCTCTTACGACAATTGAGTGCAATGATCCAAAATCACGTCCTGCAATCGCAAATAAAATCGACATCTCAGTTTACGACACAGTAATTTTGTGCTATCCAATCTGGTGGTCGTACGCTCCAAAAATCGTTTATACCTTTGTTGAAAGCCAGAAGTGGAACGGTAAAAAATTGATTACCCTCTGCACAAGCGGTGGAAGCGGACTTGGACGAAGCGGAACAGATTTGGCAAAATATGCTAAGGGCGTATCATTCAAGGGAGGAAAAGATTTTACCCGAGGCAAGGCAAGCGACATAAAGAAATATGTTGAAGGATTGCTGAAATAATGAATACAAAAAAACTCCGCCTGCCATTAGATGTTTTGATGACTCTTGTTTCGATTGTATTGATGGGCGGAGCATATCTTTTTCCTGCGGATATTGTGCATGAGATTCTGGGAGTAGCCTTGTTCGTCTTGTGGGCGGTACACATTATTTTGAATCATCGTTGGTACGGAAATCTTTTTCGCGGAAGATATAAAACTCGCCGTATAATCCAGACCGTGTTGTTTTTGTCAGGCTCAGGAACACCGGCTCCTATTTTAGATTTCAAGAGCCTGTATGCACTTTTGAAAGATGATTACAGAATTGTCGTAATCGAAAAATACGGATATGGATTCAGTGATATAGTAGATACGGAAAGATCGTTCACCACGATTTTGAGACAGGATCGGGAAGCTCTGAAAAAATCGGGTGTTGAAGGTCCGTTTATTCTTTGTCCGCATTCGATGTCAGTTTCAGGGGATGAAAAAAAACTTTATCGCGCTATAGCTTCGAGAAATACGGTAAATGTTGATGTTATAGATAAAATATTTGTATTGAGTGACAAGAGTGGCGAATGAAAAATTGTAATTTTTGTTTGCAGCATTCTCAATATGGCTGGCGTGAAGGCGGCGCAAGATTTAATTATGCAATCCGCCTTAAAAATGCAAATGTAAGCATAGAGTGAATTATGGAAAAAATCTACGCAATCAGGAAATCAAGAAAGACGACGGCGCATATTTTAAGAGGGTAGTATAATCTTCACCACCGCACCGCTGTCATTTTCCAGACGGATTTTTCCCCCAATAAGATGAGCGATTGATTTTACGATGCTGAGTCCGATTCCGCTTCCGGTTTTGTGGGATTTGTCGCCTGAGTAAAAACGGTCGAATGCTCTTTTTAACGCTTCCTTTGAAAAACCTTCTCCATTGTCTCGGACAAAAAGCAAAGTTTTTCTGCCGTTTTTTTCTGCACCAAGCGTAATTCTCAAATCCTTAGCTTTTGAATGTTTTATTGAGTTGTCAATTGCGATGGAAAAAATCTGGTGAAGCAAATTTTTGTCAGTGTTGATAATCAAGTCTTCTGAGAACGTGGCAATTTCAATCAGAATATTTGCATCCGTTTCAGTGCGTCTTCTGTTCGACTCTCCTTTAATCTCCCGGTAAAATTCCCGCACAAGGATTTTTTCTTTCTGCGGTTTTGTGAGGCGGTTTTCAAGCCGTGTCAGTTCCAAAAGATTCCTGACGATTTTTGTCATGTTTTCGCTTTCTTTTAAAATCAATTCCAAAGATTCGTCAAAGCGGCTTTCATCTTTTTCAAGAAGTTTTTTCCCGTGACGGCGGAGCAAATCCGCATGACCCGAAATGACTGCAACAGGCGTTTTAAGTTCGTGGCTTACATTCGCAATGAATTCCTTCTGGCTGTCGTATTTTTTTTCAAGCACTATAAAATACAGCCCAAGCGTAACGAACAAAAACAGAAGAAGCGGTATCAGGACTTTAAGGAGCGAGCGCGGAAAAATCGAAAAAAGTATTTGCGAAATTTCTTTTTCAGCAGGAATTGATGTCTGAATGCAAATTGCCCTTCCGTCAGAAAATTCATAAGTCCTGCATAGATAGAGAATCTCCGTGCGTTTTTCAACGTCATCCTGATTTTTAAGGAAATATCCCTGGACTCCAGTGACAGGCGGCAAAAGCGGAATCCTTGAATTGCTCGCTGCAAGAATTTTTTTTGAATTCCGGCCGTAAATCACAAAATCAATGTCTTTTTGAGAAAGAACTATATCTGAAAAATTACCGTTCTTTATCTGTGAAAAAATTTCTACAGTTGCTCCTTCAAGTCTTTTGCCCTGTGTGTCGCGCATGGAAATCCGCATTAAAAAAAACAGGTTCAGAGCCAGAATGAGAAAAGCAAAAGTGAAAACAAAAGAATATTTTACCGCTTTTTTCAATCTGCCTTCTCCATCTTAAACCCAACGCCCCTGACCGTCGTGATATATTCAAAATCTGAATGCTCGCGGATTTTTTTTCTGAGTGTGCTTATAAAAATATCAAGGTTGTTCGGATTGGTCGCATGATTTTTTCCCCAGACTTTATCTAAAAGCGTATCGCGGTCAAGCACTGTTCCTATGTTTTCCATAAAAAATTTCAGAAGAAGATATTCCGTCTTAGAAAGTTCAATTTTTTTATCCGCGACAAAAAACTCCATGGCTCCAGTCTTCAAAACAAGCTCGCCGTTTTTCTTATCACCAGAAGGATTTTCTCCTGCATTTTCAAGAGCCTCTTTTGCCTTACGCACTTTTTCAGCTCGGCGCAACACCGCATTGATTCTTGCAAGCAGCTCCTCGATTTTGAAAGGCTTTGTAATGTAATCATCAGAACCAAGATTCAAGCCCGTAACTTTGTCGTCAGTTCCGTCGCGTGCTGTTACCAGAATCACGGGAGTGTCTTCATCGTGCTTTCTTATTCGCCGCAGAACTTCAATTCCGCTGAGTTCCGGAAGCATTATGTCCAGAAGCACAAGGTCCGGCTTTTCGTCCGCAAAAATTTCAAGCGCAGTTCTTCCGTCCAGAGCCACACATGTTTCAAAATCTTCAAGCTCCAGCTCGCTTTTCAAAAAAGAGACGATTCCTTCGTTGTCCTCAACAATCAGAATTTTCGGCATAAGACATTATAACACAGTTCCGCCTTTTCGTTTCTATATTTTTTTATAGAAATACTATAGGGAATCTACAAGCACTTTATTTCATTCGCCATTATGATTTGATTGAAAATACGGGCGCAACCCTTTCGGGTCGGGCTATCCGCACTTCCGCTGTCGCTCCATACCGCTTTGCGGTACGCCTTCGGCGGTGCTACTATCCCTTGCGCAAACCTGCATTGGAGGTATTTTATGAAAATTTTACGAACCATTTTTTTTACATCGATGTTTTTCTCGCTTGGATGCATGGCTTTCACTGAAACAAAATACAGCACCAATCCCGACGAGTGCGTTGACGGTGTCTGTCTTGTTCCGCAGTATGCAGACGATGGCCGGGAAAATTATGCAATTGTTTCCCCGGTCGGCTATCATGATGTTCCGATGATTAGTCAGTCAAAACGGCTCGACACTCTCAAAGGAAAGACAATTGCTCTTGTGGGAGGCTCTTTTATGGCAGTCACCACTCACAATGAACTTAAACGCTGCATCGAAAAGGAATTCCCTACTGCAAAAATCTACATGTTCGATGACATCGGGCAGGCGGGGCCTTATTCTGTTTTCGGTCAGACAGAAAAGACAAAGGCGTTTCAGGAAAAACTAAAGGAACTCAAAGTAGATGCGCTCATCGTAGGAAACTGCGGATGCGGACTCTGCACGACAAAAGAAACCGGCGACTCCATTGCAGCAGAATACATCGGGATTCCGACTGTGACTGTTGCAGCCCCGACTTTTGTGGCTCAGGTTCATTCAACCGGTGTAAACCGCGGTGTTCCGGTTCTCCGCACTGCTGAATATCCAGGAGCTTTTGCCTCGCACTCAACAGACGAACTCAAAAAAAATGCCCGCGAAATTCTCTGGCCTCAGATTAAAACTGCCCTTACAACTCAGATTACAAAAGAAGAAATTGCAAAATATGCACCCGAAGGCAAACGCCCCGCCGATGAAATCATCTATGACGGAAATTATGATGAGATTCAGGAGTACATGCAGATAAACGGCTGGACTGACGGTCTTCCAATTGTTCCTCCGACTGACGAAAAGATTCAGGAGTATCTGAAGTTCACTGGATTCAAAGGAAGCGATGTCCTTGGCACTTATGCGCTCGCTTACCGGGAGTGTACGGTTTACACTGTGGCTGCAAATGCAGTGATGGCCGGTGTTCCGCCTGAGTTCCTTCCGATTTGCATTGCATTCGTTCAGGGAATGAACAACGGAGAATGGCGAAAACCGCTTGCAAGTACCCACGGCTGGACTCCGTTTGCATGGCTCAACGGTCCGCTTGCCCGTCAGCTCGGAATCGACAATCAGCAGGGAATGATAAGCGAAAAGGCAAACAAGGCTCTCGGCCGATTCATCGATTTGGCAATGCTCAATATCGGCGGCTACTATGTCAAAGAAAACCGCATGGGATCTTTCGGCTATCTTACGCCTTTTACATTCAGCGAAGATGATGAGGCGTGCGTCAAAATCGGATGGAAACCGTATCACGTTCAGCAGGGATTCGACCTAAATGCAAACACAATCACTGCCGGAAGCGCACTTGCATGGGGAAACAACATAACGCCTGCAACTGACGATGCTGAAAAAATCATGAACCTCATGGCCTTTGACATAACCGAAAAACAGCAGAACGGACTTGGAAACACAAATCCACAGGTTAACCGCACGGTTTTCATCACGGAGTATGTGGCAAAAGACCTTGCAAAAGAATACAAGACCAAATCAGATTTGGAAGACGCTCTGATTGAAACAGCCCGCCGTCCGCTCGCACTCCGAACCTACGCACACTACTGGGCGAACACCGGAAGCCAGCAGTACAAAAGGCGCAGTTTTGACGAACACTATGAAATGCTGAAAAAAGACGAAGCTGAACAAGCTGAGATGACACCCACACCGGAATGGTACAAACCGATTGTCGATGAAAACGAAATCATGACAATCGCAACGATGAACAAAGGAGACACTGCGTTTCTTGTTACGGGAGACGCAAACCGCAACAAAGTTCAGGTCATGCCGGGCGGAGGATTCGTTACCACGGAAATCAAGCTCCCGAAAAACTGGAATGAGCTTGTCGCTCCGCTTGGTTACGAGCCGATTGAAAACTTCTACCTGAAAGCGAGTTTCAACAAGGACGAAGGAAAAAAATCTACTGGTACTAACAAAAACAAAAAACAGCCGACTGCCGGTAAAAAGCCCAATCAGCCGCAGAAACCTGTCACACCGAAAAAAAAGTGACGAAAACACAAGGAGACTGACATGAAAAAATTTTTGATTACGATTGCAATTCTTGCCATTACAACATTTTCATTCGCGCAAAAAGCAGGCGAAAAAATCACGTTCACCGCAACAGACTTGAACGGAAGGATTGTTACAAGCGAAATTTTTGAAAAAAACAAAGTGACCATGCTGAACATCTGGGGAACATTCTGCGGACCGTGCATCCGTGAAATGCCGGATCTTGCAAAACTCAACGAAGCGAACAAAGGAAAAGGCGTTGAGGTCGTCGGAATCGTGGTTGATATTCTTGACCGCAAAGGCAATGTTGATTCACGCATCAAATCCACTGCCGAGACAATCATTGCACAGACCGGTGCAAATTATACTCACATCGTTCCGTCGAAAGAAATGCTTAACGGTCTTCTGAAAAACATTCAGGCAGTTCCTGCAACGATTTTCGTAGATTCAAACGGAAATCAGATTGGGGAAGTTTTTCTCGGCTCAAAAAGTCAGAAAGACTGGCAGAAAATTATCGATGAGATTTTAAAGAAATGAAACCAAGCGAAAGACATTTAAAAATCATTGCAACGCTCTTGCTTTGTCTCGGAATTGCCATCGTGATTGCCGGCATTTTCCGTGGCGAGGCGGAGACTGTATTTAACAAAGCCACCCGAATCTGCATGGAATGTATCGGAATCGGGTAAAAAAGGAACTGGCGTATGGCAGCAAATTCTAAACTAAAAAAGCACTCCCGCTTTCGTCTCATAATCCAAGCCGCATTTGCAGCAATTTCAAACGGCTACATCACAGGCAGCAGTTTTCAAGATGCAGTTTTTTCATATGATGAGTCATATATTGCATCTCCGCTCGCCCGTGCAATTTCTTTAAGTCTTCCTCTTTCAAAAAAAGACTTTGATGCAGATGCAACAAAAACATTTTTTGACGGACTTTTGCCGGAAGGCTTTACCCGTCAGTGTGTTGCAGACAGTATTCATGCATCTGGCTCCATTTTATGATGCTGTATGTACAAAGCTTTACGAAAGCAGCACCGATGAAATGTCTGTGAGCATAAACGGTAAGCAGAATATAAATCAGATTACAAGGGAAGATTTAGAGCACGAAGCCAAAAAATGCGGACTTGGTTCAAAAATTGCAATGAAGATTTACGATGAACTGAATGCCAGCATTCAAAAGGCTCTTCTGGATTCTGCAGAGGAATTATCTAAAACAGGATTTACAGAAGCGCAGTCGATGGCAGAAAATATACTGGGAAAAATTTTAAGATAATTCTGATTGATGATGCCCCTAAGAATCTCCTGAATGCACGAATCAATTTGAATAATCCTTAAAAATCTGAGGTTTACCCAAGAAGTAACCCTGCATAAGTTTTACAGGATAGTTTTTGAGGTAATCATATTCTTCCTGCGTTTCAACACCTTCTGCAAGAATTATAATCCTTTTTTTATCCAGGTAGTTGCAGATTTCAATCAATGCCTTTTGATTCGTAACGTTTGCGTGAATATTTGAAATAAGGGAACGGTCAATTTTTACAATATCTGGGTTATAAAAGTCGATGCATTCTTCATCGATGTTCTCTCCTGTACCGTAGTCGTCTATTGCTACAAGCTGGCCAGTCTTTGCCCTTTCAAACTGTGAAGTCTTTTTATAATGCGCATGACTGTCAAACTCTGTGTATTCAAGCATTTCAATGACAAGGCGACCATCCTTAAAATTTTGTCTGGTCAATTCGAGAAGTTTCACCATCATTTCATCAGAAATAAAAGCTGATGGGAAGGAATTTAAAAATAATTTTCCCGTGAGTTTGTTCTCTAAAAACTGTTTGGCGGCATAATAGACCGTAAACTCCTCTATTTCATTCAGCCGTTCATGACTGGCGTATTCGGCTATTACTTCCATCGGGCTATATGGGGTTGGGCGCATGAGTGCTTCATAGCCGTAAATATTACCGGTTTCGGTTTCAAAAATCGGCTGAAATGCGAAATTAATTTTTTCCGGTTTCGACATCAATTCGTAAATTGAAATATCCTTTTTATCCATAATAACTATTATAGCATTGATTTAGGAATATAATATAATTTTTTGTTTTATCTCCGAATAACAGAAAGGATATTTTTTTGAGGTGCATCATACTTTAGATATGTCCTTTAACAATGTGGGGCGGTCCCCTCACTACATTCGGGTCGGGCTATCCGCACTTCGCCGTCTTGCGCGGCTCATTCCTACGGAACTGCCTTTCGGCAGG
>CACZPR010000117.1 GCA_902783155.1 uncultured Spirochaetaceae bacterium | reverse complement strand
GTCAAAAAGCCGAGGACCGCAACAAGAAAAACAAGCCCGCGGACTGCCACAACGGAGACCGTGAATCCACCAAAGACTGTCGAAATACAGATTCAGGAACCAAAGTCCACCGAAAAACCCGCGCCTGCCGGAAGACCAAGGGGACCGCTCATGGCCTACCAGTTTGAGCAGAAAAACATTGCCAGCCTGGCTCAGAAAAAAAACGCGCATCCACAGGGAGACTCGTTCTCTCAGGAAATTGACGACATAGTAAGGAAGTCCAGCTTCGAGATTGAGCCTTCCGACGCCGCAAACAGCTCGGGACCCGAGATTATTGTTTCCCCGAACCCGATAAGGCCAAAGAAGAGTAAAAAGGACCAGGTTCTGGATCTTGCCGCGACAGGAATGACCGTTGAGGAGATTGCCCGCCAGCTTAAGACCACAACGACCGAGGTTGAATTCATCCTTGACATGAGCTGACGTTTTGATTCGAGCAAAATTTAGCCTAAAGTTTAAATAAATAAAACCGATACTTGCTTTTTCAAAAAAACGCTGTATAATAAATTCCATGGGTATTTTAACGGTTAACAAAAAGAATTTCGGCACACTTTCCGATGGCAGGGAAGTAAGCCTTTACACAGTTTCCAATGGTGCCATGTCATTTTCCGCGTCCGACTATGGATGCACTCTTACCAGCATCAATCTGCCTGAATCAAGGAATTCTATTTCAAACGGAAAGACCGTGGATGTCCTTCTTGGATTTTCAACTCTTGAGGGGTGGATTCTGGACGGCTCCTGCTTTGGAACCGGCGTGGGACGTTTTGCCAACAGGATTGGTGGCTGTTCTTTTACACTTGACGGAAAAAAATACCAGCTGGACGACAACGATTTCGGACGCACCCTCCACGGTGGATTCGACCGCTGGGAAAAAATGCTCTGGGATTCGCGCATCGTGAGCACTGAAAACGGTCTTGGAGTTGAATTCCACAGGACCAGCCCGGACGGAGAACAGAATTTCCCCGGCAACGTTGAGATTTTCCAGACATACACCCTCAGCGAGGACAACGCCCTTTGCATTGAATACAGGGCTACCACGGACAAGGCCACACCGCTGAACGTCACAAACCATGCCTATTTCAATCTCAAGGGGTACAACGGAGGTTCTGTGCGCGACCAGGAGATGTGGTTCGACTGCGACCATGTTCTTGAGATTGGCGACGACCATATTCCGACCGGACGCTTAATCGATGTCACCAGCACAGCTTTTGATTTCAGGACGCCAAAGCTTTTGGGCAGGGACATTGAGTCTGTCGCGCCCGGCTACGACCATTTTTTCTGCGCAAGGGACTACTCGGGAGACGGCTCGCTTAAGGAACTCTGCCGTGTAAAAGATCCGAAGAGCGGAAGAAAGATGACCGTAAAGACTACCCAGCCGGGAATCCAGCTCTACACGGCCAACTTCATAAACGGAATAAGGGGCAAAAACGGTTTTGTGTATCAGGACCAGGGAGCCTTCTGTCTTGAGGCGCAGGGATATCCGGATGCCCCAAACAAGCCTGATTTCCCGTCAACAATACTCCGTCCCGGTGAGAACTATCATCAGGCCACGAAATATTGCTTTGAGTTTTAATGTGAACAACTGATTAATACTTGATGCATTAATCAATAAAAAAATTTTCTATAATAGAGAGGTTACGATGGACGTCCAGTTACAGGAATTGATTGACAAAATCAAAAGAGACGGTGTCGCCACTGCAGAAACGGAGGCCCAGAACATTGTGTCCGAGGCTGAAAAGAAAGCTGCTTCTATAATAAGGGACGCAGAGGAGAAGGCGGACAGCATTATAAAAAATGCCAGGGCCGAGACTGAAAGAATGGAAAAGGCCAGCGAGGATGCTATCACCCAGGCTGGGCGCAACCTTATCATCTCCTTCCGCGACGGCATCAACAGGGAACTTTCTGCTTTGGTTTCATCAGGCACAGAGAGTGCGCTCGACAAGGACGTGCTGAAAAAGCTGGTCCCGGAGACTGTCAAGGCATGGGCCGCAAACGCTGATGCCGCTGATTTGACCGTCCTTCTTTCTGCAAAGGATCTGAAGGCCTTGGAGTCAAGTCTCAAGACTGCACTCAGGGCGCAGATTTCCAAGGGGCTCGAAATTAAGGCGGACGCATCCCTTGCTTCAGGATTCAGAATCGGAGCGAAGGATGGAAGCGCGTTCTATGATTTCAGTGCCGAGGAAGTCGCAAATCTGTTCAGCGCGTACCTGAATCCAAAGACCACGGAGCTTATGAAGAGGGCTGCTGCAGGACTTGTTGATGAGGCTCCCGCAGCAAGCAAAGCTTCAGAGGAAAAAGAATCTGAGCCGGCGGTTAAAAAGACAACCAGACGTGGCAGAAAAACCGCTGGAGCCGACGCGGAAACGAAGGAAACAAAGTAGTGGAACATCTCTATTATTTGGTAGCACAGCTTCCGGCATTCACGGTAAACGGCGAGAGCACAGTCAAGCTTCCCATCACGACGGAGTATTTTAAGGACCTGTGTACGCGCTTCATGAATGACAGGGACAGCAAGGTTGCGCAGAATCTAAGCCTTGAGCCTCCTCGTGAAAAAGTGCCGACCGGCTCCGCATTTCTTGATGAATGGTATGAAAAGGAACGCAATCTTCGTTTTGCATTGGCTCAGGTCCGTGCGCAGAAGATGAAAAAGGATGCCAATGTTGTGCCAATCACGACGGACGGTGAAGTGATACAGGCAGCCCGCACCGCTACAGGTATGGACAGCCCGTTGAGCGCGGAACAGTTCCTCAATGAATACCGTCTCAGTGTGCTGGACAAGATTACGCCTCTGGACATGTTCTCCGTGGATGCGGTCTACAGCTATGGGCTGAAGCTGATGCTCACGGAACGCATGAAGAAATTCAACCGGGATGAAGGCCTTGCTTCGTACCACAAAATTTATGATGAGATTCTTGGAGAAAAGAAATGACTGATACAAAAGGCAAAGTAGTTGCGGTCAACGGGAACCTGGTTTCTGTGGAGTTTGATGGAAAAGTCTCTTTGAATGAAGTGGGCTTCGTTAAAGTCGATGGAAAAAATCTTAAGGGCGAGGTAATCCGTGTCCGTGGAAACACTGCTCAGATGCAGATTTATGAAATGACCAAGGGTATTTCAACAGACTGCTCCGTTGAATTCACCGGCGACCTTCTCAGTGTTGAGGTTGGTCCGGGACTTCTTGGACAGGTCTACGATGGTCTTCAGAACCCGCTTCCGCTGCTTGCGGAACATTCTGGAAACTTCCTTGAAAGGGGAGTTTATCTTCCTGCCCTTGATGAAAAGAAGGAATGGGAGTTCACCCCGACCGCCAAAGCAGGCGACAAGGTTCTTGCTGGAGATTCCGTCGGAACAGTGCCGGAGGGACCGTTCGTACACAAAATTCAGGTTCCTTATGGATTCCTTGGAACATACACGGTCAAGTCAGTTGCAAAGGCCGGCAGCTACAAGATTCACGACACAATCGCCACCCTTGTTGATGAGAAGGGAAAGTCCGTCAACATATCGATGAGCTTCAAGTGGCCTGTAAAGAGAGCCGTGAACTGCTACGCGGAAAGACTTAACCCGGTGGAGCCTATGGTCACAAAGGTCCGCCTGATAGACACATTCTTCCCTGTGGCCCGCGGAGGAACATACTGTATTCCAGGACCGTTCGGTGCCGGTAAGACCGTTTTGCAGCACACGACAAGCCGTAACGCGGATGTTGATATTGTTATCATCGCCGCCTGTGGAGAACGTGCGGGTGAGGTTGTCGAGACCCTTACCGAATTCCCGGAACTCAAGGATCCACGTACCGGACGCTCGCTCATGGAAAGAACGATTATTATCTGCAACACGTCGTCAATGCCTGTTGCTTCCCGCGAGGCTTCTGTTTATACAGGTGTCACGCTTGCCGAATACTACCGCCAGATGGGACTCCACGTACTTCTTCTTGCTGATTCCACATCACGTTGGGCACAGGCCATGCGCGAAATGTCAGGACGTTTGGAGGAAATCCCTGGTGAGGAGGCTTTCCCGGCGTACCTTGAATCAACAATCGCGTCGTTCTATGAGCGCGCAGGAATTGTAAGGCTTCGTGACGGAAATACCGGTTCGGTAACTATTGGTGGAACAGTATCTCCTGCCGGCGGTAACTTTGAGGAACCTGTCACACAGGCAACCTTGAAAGTCGTTGGTGCCTTCCATGGTCTTAGCCGCGAAAGGTCCGATGCCCGCCGCTATCCCGCAATCGACCCGCTTGATTCATGGTCAAAATACCATTCCGTGATTGAGCCGTCCCTTGTTGAATATGCCCGCGCACTTTACCGCAGGGGTTCCGAGGTCAGCCAGATGATGAAGGTTGTCGGAGAGGAAGGAACTTCGCTGGAGGACTTCATCGCCTACCTGAAGAGCGAATTCCTTGATGCCGTCTACATGCAGCAGGACAGCTTCGACGATACCGAGGGTGCTACATCCCCGGACCGCCAGAGATACGTGTTCAAGAAGATTGTTGGAATTCTTGGCTCAGACTTTGATTTGCAGGAAAAGGACGAGGCCCGCGCGTTCTTCAACAATCTCCGACAGAATTTCACGGACATGAACTACTCGGTGTATGAAAGCGCCGACTTCAAGTCACATGAAAAGGATATTGACGCACTGCTCGCGGAAAAGAAAGCGCAGCTTACTGAGGAAGTCAAGGAACTCCTCAAGGACGGTGAGTAATGAATAAGGTATACAGCAAAATCGAAAGTATCAACGGTAGTGTCATCACCGTTCGCGCCAAGGGTGTGAAACTGAACGAGCTTGCGGAAATCACCACACGCTTCGGAAAGTCACTTGCCGAGGTCAACAAGATTGACGGGGACCTGGTTTCTTTGCAGGTATTCTCCGGTGGACGCGGTGTTTCGACCAACGACCAGATACGTTTTCTTGGACAGGAGATGAAGGTTTCGTTCAGCGAGGACCTTCTCGGACGCATCTTCAACGGTTCTGCCGAGCCACGCGACCATGGACCGGCATTGGTTGACAATCTGGTTGAAATCGGAGGACCTTCCGTAAACCCTTCAAAACGCATCACGCCTAACCGCATGATTCGCACGGGTATTCCGATGATTGACATCTTCAACACTCTGGTTGTCTCCCAGAAGCTCCCGATTTTCTCAATCTCCGGAGAGCCTTACAACCAGCTTCTTGCACGCATAGCAATGCAGGCCGAGGTTGACGTTATCGTTCTCGGAGGCATGGGACTCAAATATGACGACTACCTTTATTTCAAGAACACTCTTGAAGAGGGCGGAGCTTTGAGCAAGACGGTCATGTTCATCCATACTGCCGCAGACCCGACCGTAGAATGTATGAAGATTCCGGATCTTTCTCTTGCGGTTGCCGAACAGTTTGCCCTTCAGGGAAAGGACGTTCTCGTTCTTCTTACAGACATGACGAACTTCGCTGACTCAATGAAGGAAATCGCAATCACTCAGGAGCAGGTTCCGTCAAACCGCGGTTATCCGGGAGACCTCTACTCACAGCTTGCAAGCCGCTACGAAAAGGCCGTTGACTTTGCCGAATCCGGTTCAGTTACAATCCTTGCCGTAACGACTATGCCTGGTGACGACGTTACCCACCCGGTTCCTGACAACACAGGATACATCACCGAGGGACAGTTCTATCTCAAGGGCGGACACATCGAGCCGTTCGGATCCCTTTCACGTCTTAAGCAGCAGGTAAACTCAAAGACAAGAAAGGACCACCGCGCGCTCATGGACGGTATGATTCGTCTCTACGCCCAGTACCGCGACACCCTGGAAAAGAAGTCCATGGGTTTCAATATGTCCGCGTGGGATGAAAAGCTTTTGAAATACGGAAAGCTCTTCGAGGCCCAGATGATGGATCTTAGTGTGAACATTCCTCTTGAGGAGGCCCTGGACAGCGGATGGAAAATCCTTGCGCAGTGCTTCGACAGGCAGGAAACAGGTTTGAAGACTGAGTTGATTGAGCAGTTCTGGCCAAAGGCTTGAATTGGAATCTACGGGAATATGGGGATGCTGAATGGCGAAGTTAAAGCTGACTAAAAACGAGCAGAAGGCACAGAAGGACGCGCTGAAAATGTACCAGCGTTATCTTCCGACCCTGACTCTGAAGAAACAGCAGCTGCAGTCAGAAATCCGCACCATTGACGAAAAGGCGAAAGCCGTCCGTGCCGAAAAAAAGGCGCTGGAGGAAGATTTCCAGAAATGGATTTCGGTTTTTGGTGAAAAAGATGCCTTCAAACCTGGAATGGTGACTGTCAAGAACATCAAGAAGGGCTGGGGCAATATAGCCGGTGTAAAGATACCAATCTATGAGGGTGCGGATTTTGGTCGCGGAGATTACGACCTCTATTCCACGCCGCTGTGGATTGACATGGCTGCAGACCGCATGGAAAAAGAATTGGAGCTGGATTTGCAGGCCGAGGTTCTGGACGAGCAGGTTCGTCTGCTTTCAAAGGAACTGAGGACGACATCCCAGCGTGTTAATCTGTTTGAGAAGGTCAAGATTCCTGAGACCAAGGCGAACATCAAGAAAATAGGTGTCTTCCTTGGCGACGAGCAGGTGGCGGCTGTTGTGCGCAGTAAGATTTCTAAGAAAAAGCTGCAGAACGTTGCCTCCGAATCAAATGCCGTCGTGGAGGAGGAGCCTGTCGTAAAGAAGACAAGAGGAACAAGGGGGGCTAAAAAATGATTGTGCAGATGAAAAAAGTCTCCATCGTGGTTCTGAATTCTGAACGCAAGGCCTCGCTCAAAAAACTCAGGAAGCTGGGGCTTGTGCATCTGGAGACTCTGGAAGGAAAGGGACCTGTCCTTGCCGCGTACAGGGAATCTAATGCCGTTGCCGACAGGGCCGTGTCCATTGTTGACGAGATAAAGGTCTCAAAGAAAAAGGTTCCCGCGCAGGTGGAGCTTAATCCAAATGAGGCCGACGAAAAGGCAAGGGAGATTGTCGCGCTGGCTGACCGCAAGAAGTCCCTTCTGGATGTAATTTCGCAGTCCACAATGGAGCTGGAGCGTCTGGACAAGTGGGGTTCCGTTGACCCTGCCGATTTTGTCGCTCTTGCGGAAAAGGGTCTCTTCATGTACATGTATGAGATTCCTGTGGACAAGTATACGCTTATCGGGGAGGATTCAAAGACCATGGTGGTCAACTCCGAGGGCAAGATTGCGAGGTTCCTGCTTCTTTCTGAAACGGAAATCACCGAGCGTCCGGCGGATATGCCTCCAGAAGCTTTCTCCGTTCCGATGCCTGAAAAATCAACCGACCAGCTGGTTTGCGACATCCAGGATGCGGAAAAGGAGATTGCGGAGATAGAGTCCAGGCTGATTGACTGCAAGAAATACCATGACGGAATCGTGGCTCTCAAGGATGCGCTTGCGTCCGACATTGAGTTCGAGACCGTCTACAGCGGAATGGAAAGGGACAGCGTGGAAACCGAGGAGAACCGCGCCGAATTGGACACCGTTGAGTCCGCTCTTGAAAAGGAGAAGGCCGAGGAGTCTGATTCAAGCGGAAAGCTTGCATGGATTACGGGCTACGTTCCTGCTGATTCCGTGGAAGATTTGAGGGCCGCGTGCAAGATGAACGAATGGGCATGCGCTGTCTCGGATCCTGCGGATGACGACCCTGTTCCGACCAAGCTAAAGAACAACAAGCTCGTGAGCATAATCTATCCGCTCACCGACTTCCTTGATGTCACGCCCGGATACCACGAGTTCGACATCTCCGGATGGTTCCTTTTGTTCTTCAGCATATTCTTCGGAATGATTTTTGCGGATGCCGGATACGGTGCGCTGATTGCCGTAATCGGACTGATTCTGCTTGCCAGGAGCAAATCCGGAAAGAGGTCGCTGCCTGTGCTTGTCACGATACTGGGCGGATGCACCATGATTTATGGAATCCTTACCTGCTCGTGGTTCGGCATTGAATGGCAGAAACTTCCAAAATGGATGGTCAACCTTTCGTTCAGACCCATATCGTCCGCAAAAATGGAGATGCTGGGAATGGCGGATGCTGCGGGCAGGGCAAACACAAACCAGAAAGTGTTCTGCTTCATGCTTGCGTTGGTCCAGCTGAGCATAGCGCATATAAAGTGCTTCATAGCGGACAGGAAGAGCCTCAAGTGTCTTGGAGACCTTGGTTCCCTTTTGCAGCTGTGGGGTATGTTCTATGTAGTTATGAACATGGTTGTTGACGGAACAAGATTCCCGCTTTCAAACCAGGGAAATCCAATCCCTATCTTTGGCGGGGCAATAAATCTTCCTTCGGTCATGCCGCTCATAGCGATTGGGGTTCTTCTGTTCGGATTCCTTTTGAGCTTCATATTCTCGAACTACGAGGGAAGCGTAGGAAAGTCGATTCTGGAGAGCTGCAAGAACATAATCAGTGTTCTGCTTGGAGTTGTGAACGTGTTCAGCGACATTGTTTCATACATAAGGCTTTGGGCAGTCGCGCTTGCCGGTGCGGCTATTTCAAGCACTGTAAACCAGATGGCGGGACCAATGTTTGGAAAACTTGCGATGGTAATATTCGCGGTTATTCTGATTGTATTCGGTCACGGACTGAACATGATTCTGAACCTGCTTTCCGTGGTCGTCCATGGTGTCCGTCTGAACACACTGGAATTCTCTCAGCACCTTGGAATGACGTGGAGCGGAACAAAGTATCGTCCGTTCAGCGAAAATGCCGGTGCGAAGGAAATCCGCGTGGAGGGTCTTGGTAAGGCAATCAACGCAGTAGGGGAGCTTGGAAAACTCCGTTAAAAAATAAAACACAGGGGACGGTTGTTCCCTGCAAAAATATGAATTAAATTAGGAACAATAGAACGTTCTAAGGAGAAAATTATGGACTTTGGTATGATCGGTGCAGGTATTGTAATGGGTATCGCAGCTATGGGTAGTGCTATCGGTATTGGTATTGCAGGACAGGGAGCAATTGGAGCATGGAAAAGATGCTACTTGAACAACAAGCCGGCTCCATTCCTTCTGGTTGTTTTTGCCGGTGCTCCTCTTACACAGACAATCTACGGCTTCCTTTTGATGAACCAGATGAGAGAGTCAGATGCGAATCCATTCTTCCTTGTGGGACTTGGACTTGCCTGTGGTCTTTCAATGTGTATGTCCGCCATCGCCCAGGGAAAAGCTGGTGCAGCCGGTTCTGATGCCCTTGCCGAAACAGGAAAGGGATTCACGAACTACATCATGGTCGTCGGTCTTTGCGAAACCATCGCTCTGTTCAGCATGGTATTCGGAATGATGGCCTGCTAGTTAAAATCTACACTCATATTGGGGATGGCACCTGCTGTCTCCAAATTTTACAAAGCCGCCGGAATGTTTGTTCTTGCGGCTATTTTTTTGGAGGCGGCACGGACCGTAAGCATTGCATGTACAGAAAGACCCGAACAGTTGCCATTGGTGGGCATGGAAACATCAGAAAAATTCTTGTCGGAGGAGAAAATCCTGTTACAATCCAGACCATGTGGAAGGACACAATAGCGGATGTCAGCGAGGGAAGCGAAAAACTTTTTTCAATCCTCAGGCAGATTAACGACCTTAAGTCCATGGGCTGCGACATAATCCGTTTTGCTGTTCCCGACATGGAAAGCGCCGGGGCGTTGTGTCTCATAGCCGAAAGAACGGATGTTCCTCTTGTCGCGGACATACATTTTGACTGGCGGCTTGCTCTGGAGTGTCTTAAGGGACCCGTCTCTGTAATCAGAATCAACCCGGGAAACATCGGAAGCCGCGAAAGGGTTGAGGAAGTTGTGGATGCCTGTAGAAAAAAGGGTGCCGCAATCCGCATTGGAGTGAATTCAGGGAGCCTCCCGAAAGATTTGGACCAAATGGTTTCCGCCGGTGAAATCTCCAGGGCAAAGGCACTCTGCATGACAGCGCTAAGGGAGACGGAAGTCTTTGACGAGCTTGGATTCACCGATGTGGTTGTCAGCATGAAGGCTTCGTCCGTCCAGGAGACTGTGGAGGCAAACGAGGAGTTCGCAAAAATTTCGGACATACCGCTCCATATCGGGGTGACGGAGGCAGGTCCGCTTATCGGGGGCGTTGTAAAATCGACGCTTGCGTTCTCGAAACTGCTTTCCGAGGGAATCGGCTCAACAATAAGGGTCAGCCTTTCATCCACCCCAGAAAATGAGGTCATTGCCGGTCGCGAAATTCTTCGTGAGTGCGGAAAAAGGGATGGGGGAGTCACCATAGTCAGCTGTCCCAGGTGCGGAAGAATTGGATTCGATGTCCATGGCTTTGTTGACAGATGGCAGAAAGAGCTTCTTTCCATGAAAAAAAATGTAACCGTTGCCGTCATGGGTTGTGTTGTTAATGGACCCGGTGAAGGCCGCCATGCCGATTTGGGAATTGCCGGTGGAGGAGAGAAGGCCATAATTTTTAAAAAAGGCAAAATTGTGCGAACTATTGACGTAAAAGATGCCGATAAGGTATTCAGGGAAGAATTGGAGACTCTTTAGCAATGAATGTTTTGAAAAAATCTGTGTCGCTTGTTTTTTTGACTTTAGCTCTTGCGGGTTCTGTCTGCGCCCAAAGCACGCTTGTTGCAAGGAAACCTTCCGGCGACGAATATTGGTACATATTGAAGCAGGCCCAGGATGCCTATGACTATTCCAATTTCGGACAGGCCATATCACTTGCGGAGCAGGCAAAGAAAAAGCGTAAGGACCTCATCGAGTGGGAGCGTTATACCATGGACCAGGCCCAGCGTTCATCGGCGGTCAGGCTTTCTGGCGACGACCTGGGGCTTGTGCGTGACGCTCTTGTGAAGGGCAAGCTCAAAAACGCCCTGGAGATTGTCGATTCCTATCTTTCAATCTACGGCTCAAAAAAATTTGGTGGAAAATTTTCAAGCCTGCTTTCCTTTATTGACAGGAACAGCGGATATCCTGAGGCTGACTATCTGATTGGCAAAGTCTACAAGGTCGAGGGCGAAATCAAGAAGGCTGAAATCTATATGAAGAAGGCTTACGAAACGTTTGACCTTCTGAGCGTTCCCGATGTCAAGTACGACATACTCTACGACATGGCCGACATAGCGAAAAGCCAGCTTGACTCGATGAGCTACACCCAGTACCTTAGTCTAAAGAATTCTTCTTCATACTATGCCGACTATGAAAAATACATGACAGACATACTTGCGGACGACAACATCTACAGCAATCCTTCCGTAATGAACTCGATGATAAAGGTCATATCGTCCAAGGACAAAAAGGCCATGTCCAGATTTTTCGAGCTGTACAGAAGCGGCAACGACCGTTCCCTGGATGCGCTGATTGGTCTTGCGAGCTACTACAGGCTTTCGGCGGCCTATGTCCCATCAAACGCTGATGTCAAGGCGGAGCTTATAAAGTCGTTGAAGTGCGCGGCCCTTGCCTCGGTAATCGCTGTGACACGCATACAGGACACTCTGGACGACCGCATGACGGATTTTTCCTACAATGGAATACAGGACCTGTTCAAAAAATGCACGAGGTATTCGGACATACTTGGATGGGGAAACGATGTCGGAGTGTGGGAGCTTTTTGGAATCCTTGCAGACACTGCATCCGATTTGGGCTACACCAATTTTTCGGACGAGCTTTTTTCGGTCCTGTCCACATCAAATCCCGAGCCATACTGGCAGGAGTGGGCTAAACGCAGAATCGCGCAGAACAAAAAATGATTGTCTGATTTGATTTCCAGTTGCTTAATGTCCATAATAAAAGGCTGTCCGTTTTTGGGCAGCCTGTTTTTTTTGGTAGATACTGAAATCCTTAGTACTGAAGTCCAAGACCAAAGAACAGCTCGTATTTTTTTGTGTTTGGATTTCTCCAGCTTGTGTCAACAAAATCCTTCAGGATTGTTCGTCCAAGGTCTGCGCCGAAACTTGCCCGGACAACATAGTTTCTGAATCTTGTCGGGTAGATTAGCACCTCAACACCAGCATCATAGAATCCATCCTTCGGACTGAACGTTCTTCCCGTCACCCTGTTGTGTGTGAGCGCAATATCAATGAACGGTGAAATCTGAAGCTCAAAGTTGAGCGCTCCGAACAGCTTGCGTGGGAACTTCCAGAATTTCTGCGCCCCCGGTGAAAGAGAGTCGTATGGACCAAATATTGCGGCGGCCCATCCAAGCCAGTCCGTTGTGATGATATGGATTGGAATGTCAAGGCTGAACTGCAAAGCCGCGTCGGTCTCCAAAGCTCCTCCCGCACTGGCATTCGCGAAACGCTGGTTGTCAAGAATTCCGCGCATCCTCCATCCAATTTCGTTCGGGGTTCTGTTGACCACACCGTATGCGTAGAGGCTTGCGTTTATTCCCACGTACTTGAAGGACTTGAAAAATTTTGCGTCCACCGAGAGGTATGGGATTATTGATTCAGACGCAAAGTTGTATGCTATGTAGTGGCTGAGTCCAACGGAATATCCGTTCCTAAAATTTCCTTCCCAGTTGACAGCCGGAATGGAGATGTCCTGGTGTATGCTGATGTCCGGCCCGCGAAGTCCCCAGTTCTCCGGATTTATTCCGTTGTGGTCCCAGTGGTATGTCGCCTTGATTGACGGTGTGTATCTGATTGGAACCACGTCGTTTATATATCCAAGTGTGAGTGGAAGCGAGATTCCGCCTGCCTCGGTGAAATACAGCTTGTCGCCAAAAATTTCGTAGTCGTTCTCAAGGGTTATCGTCTGGGCAAGGTTTATCAGAAGCTGGTTGTTTGCGAACGGTATGCCCGTGGTGATTCCTGTCGTGAACCTGAATTCGGGAGTCTCTCCAATTGTCCAGCTGAACAAAAAGTCGTTGCTCCATGAGTTCTGCGTGATTCCAATCTGGAAGGGGAAGGTGTAGTCGAAGTTTGTTCCGAGCATGACCTTTGAGAAGTCGTCCGGGTTTGATGAATTTCCAAGCTGGCAGTTGAGGTCCAGGTTCAGCGTGTTCATGAAGCCCAGGAAGTTGGAATCCTTCAGCTTGATTTTCATCTCGAATCCGCTGTTGGAACTGTAGTTCGGTTTTGGAAAGACAAGGAAGTTCTTCGAGTCAGTGACCGTCACTTCGTAATCAACATAGATAACGCCGTTCTCGTCGGGAGGGTTCTCCTTTGCTTCCTTTGTGACATCCTGAAAAATTCTTGTGTTCTGGAGCTGCCTGACTATGCTTTCGGAGTAGGCGTCAACCTCTTCCCTTGTCTTGAACACAAGCTCCCTGTTGATTTCAACATTGCGCTTCATCGCCGCGGGCTGGGTCTTGTCCTTTGAGATGTATGTTATCTCTCCCACCATATATATTGGACCGGTGATTGTTTCCGAAGTCCCCGCCGAAGTCATTTCCGTCTTTGATTCCGCTTTCTGTTCCGTTTTTACGTCCTGCACCGCGTCTTCCGCAAATGACAGTGATGGCACGGACAAAAGAATTGCCGAGATAAAGATGATTGCCGTTTTTTTCATTAATAAGCCCCTTTTCCAACCAGCACGACCCAGATTGTCTTTACCACAATCCAAAGGTCCAGCCAGATGGACCAGTTCTGTATGTAGTACGAATCCAGAGCTATGCGCTCGTCGTAGTCTGTATCGCTTCTTCCCGAAACCTGCCACATTCCGCTGAGTCCGGGAGTAACGCTTAGAACATATTCAACAGCCCCGCCATATTTTTCAAGCTCGCCAAGTGTGACGGGCCGTGGACCGACAAAGGACATGTCGCCCTTGAAAATGTTCCACAGCTGCGGGATTTCGTCAAGACTTGTCTTCCTGAGGAATTTTCCGATTCTTGTTACGCGCGGGTCGTCCGAAAATTTGCGGTTCTTTTCCCATTCCTCGGCCCTGACCGGATCTGTCTCCAGAATCTTCTTTAAACGCACGTCCGCATCAGCATACATTGAGCGGAATTTCCAGCACTTGATTTCCTTGTGGTTCTTCCCGATTCTCTTGTGTCCAAAAAACACAGGACCCCTTGAGTCAATTTTTATCAGAAGGGCGATTATCAATGTCAGAACAAGCGCGAACGGGGCCGCTATAATGCAGAGCGCTATGTCCAGAATCCGCTTGGTCAGCTTGGAAAAACTTTTCGTCAGATAGTTTGTGGACGCGTAGCCGATTATGCCGCCAAAGTCCCTCATGTGCAGGGAGGTGGTAATCATGGACTGCTTTTTTGGCACGGTGATTACGTAGCGGTACGAGGCATGGATTTTTTCTATGTTGTCCTCATAGTCGCAGAGGATTGCGACCTTTATGTTCAGCTGCTTAATTATGGAAAGAAGTTTCGGGTCCGTCTTGAGGACTGGAATCCCACGGTACTCCTTTTTCAGTGTCTTTGTCTGGGTGACTATCAGTGCGGGCCTGTATCCGTAGTTCGGACGGTCAATCAGCCTGTCTGCAATCAGGAGGTCGTCCGGTTTTTTTGTGTAGATTACGGCAGGTACGCCCCACCATCTGAGTTTGCCGAATATGTGCCTGAACATCTCTCGTCCAACAGGAAGGAGTATGGTGGCGAAAGGCCATGCCACAAGAAGCGCTATGGCGATTGGGTAGCGTTCCTTCATCTCCACGTTGATGGAGCTTGATATTCCGATGAACGCAAAGAAAGAGCATATCGAAAAACGCTTGACCTCTGTCTGCGGTGCAAGGAGTATTCCGGGATAGAGTCCGGCCGCGTAGAATACAATCAGAATCAGAGGAACGTAGATTGCGTAGTTGACGAAGGATTTGAAGTTGATAAGCGGCGGGTATATGGCGTTGACAATAAAGAATCCTATCCCGATGCTTAGCATGATGGCCAGCGTGTCGGTCAGCATGAGCGCGGTGCCTGAAACAAATGAGCTGGTACGTCTAAAGTGCGCCTTAAAAAAAGCTGGATATTCCTCTATTTCCATAACATATTATTATATAGAAAAGATTGCTCCTTGTCGAGACACATCCAGAACATTCCAAAGCAAAAGCATTTCCATGGTGTGGATTTTGAAAAAATTTTTTGTGTAAAAATCATATCCCGCCATGCCGATAATCACCATAGCGAGGTAAAGTGTATGATCAGAGGATGGTATATTGGTGCCAGCGGAATGAACGCACAGCAGAACAGGCTTGATGCTATTGCCAACAATCTTGCCAACGTGGACACGACGGGTTTCAAAAGGGATGTTGCCGTCAGCAAGGCGTTCAGTGACTTGATTATCCGCAGGACACAGGCGGACGGTGTTTATACAACCGCGGACGGCTCCTATGATGTGGCCCCGATTGTGGGTTCGCTGGGACTTGGCGTTGAGACGAACGAGCTTTTTACTGATTTTGACCAGGGTTCATTCAAATCTACCGACACGAGTACGGATATGGCTCTCGGCGGAAAGGGATTTTTTGTTGTCCAGACCCCGGACGGTGAACGCTTTACACGCAACGGAAACTTCCTTCTTGGAAAGGAGGGCATACTTCTGACAAAGGACGGCTACCCCGTGCTGGGCGAAAACGGACCCATCGCTGTGGAGAGCGACAAATTTTTCGTTAACGAGGACGGAATGATAATCGACCGCGAGAACGACGTTTACATCGACCGGCTGAAGATAGTCCGCTTCGAAAACGAGAGGTACCTCAAGAAGCAGGGCGAATCGCTCTGGGACACCAACCTTATTGCCGGAAGTCCCTATGTTGCTGAGGGCGACGAAAGACCGAGGGTCCTCCAGGGATTCACCGAGACAAGCAACGTCAACGTCGTGAACGAGATGGTGCAGATGATTGAGGTGAACAGGGCTTACGAGGCCAACCAGAAATCAATCCAGACCGAGGACGACATGATGGACACCCTCTGGTCAAAGGTTGCCGTGGTCAACAGATAGCGGAACTTGATTAGGAACAGAATCTACTGATAAAAAAGGGAGACAGATATGGTAAGAAGTTTGTGGACTGCCGCAACCGGAATGAACGGACAGCAGGCGAACATAGACACGATTTCAAACAACCTTTCAAATGTAAACACCACGGGATTCAAGCAGCACCGCGTTGAATTCGAGGACCTGCTCTACCAGAACAGGAAACTTGCGGGAACCCCGGCCACCGAGGACACGATTACCCCGGTCGGAATACAGGTGGGACACGGAGTCAAGGTGGGGGCCACACAGAGGATTATGACCCAGGGCTCTCTCCAGGCTACGGGTGTTGATACGGACATAGCGATTGTCGGCGACGGATTTTTCCGTGTCCAGCAGTACGACGGAAGCTGGGCATACACTAGGGACGGTTCCTTCAAGGTTGACTCCACCGGCCAGCTCGTTACAGGAAACGGTCTCCGCGTGATTCCGGAAATCATTCTTCCCGAGGGATTCCAGCTTGAGACACTTTCCGTTTCTGATTTGGGACGTGTGAGCGTAAAGGTGAACGGAAACCTTGACCCGATTGAGGTTGGACAGCTGGAGCTCTACCGCTTCCCGAACTCCGTGGGTCTTGAGAATCTTGGAGACAACCTCTACAAAGTGACCAACGCATCCGGCGACCCGATTGCATCCAGACCGGGAATTGACGGAATGGGAACCACCAAGCACAAGTTCCTTGAAATGAGCAACGTCTCCGTCGTAAACGAGATGGTCCAGATGATTGTCGCCCAGAGAGCCTACGAGTTCAACTCAAAGGCAATCCAGACCAGCGACACTATGCTCCAGACTGCGACTTCGCTTAAACGTTAGGCTTAGTGCGGGAGGATTAGAATGGCTGTAAGCGGAATATCCGGCATGGCGATTACCGGAACCCTGTCGAACGGAAGCAATGTAATACAGGCGGCCCAGGAAAAGGCGGACGAAAGCAGATTCCTGTCTCTTGTGCAGGAGATGACATCAAAAAAATCCGAACCTGCATCCGAAGTGCCGGAGTCTGTTGCCTCGTCTCAGATTTCCAAGAACCACCGTCTGAACGGCGACTACACCCAGGGATTCTACGACTACTACACGTCCGACTCCGACAGGAACGCCACCCCGGAAGGAATGGCCGCATCTGTAAGGACAAAGAACGGCGGAAAGCCAAGCATAGACAAAACGTCCGAACTCTACGCGCAGTCCAAGGAAATGGAGAACTACCTTGTCAAGATGATGCTCTCGTCAATGCGTGACACAATCCATCATGAGAGCATGTTCGGAAAGGAAAACGACTTTGCCCGCGGAATGTACGAGGACATGATGTACGACAACTACGCCGAGGCGCTCACCAAGACAAGCCATTTTGGACTCGCCGACCAGATTTATCTGGAACTTTCGGGCCAAAGGTAAGGTCCTTTTTATAAAATCCGTCCAAAGGCAGCAGGCTGGAGGGCGGTTTTTTTTATGCCTTCAATTGAAAAAAACATAATCCGGTGGTATAATGTTCCATTATGTCTGAGGTAAAAAAATCATTTCCGAATAATTTTGCCGGGGTGCATTTCCATTTTGTAGGCATCAAGGGAACCGGCATGGCGGCTCTTGTCGAAATCCTTCACGCAAGGGGTGCCGTAATCACGGGAAGCGACGTTGGCGAAAGGTTTTACACCGACGAGATTCTTGAAAAATGCGGCATACAGGCAAAAGAGTTTTCCGCCGGCAACATAGATGACTCCGTTCAGTTCGTGGTTTATTCCAGCGCATACAGCCCCGAAAAAAATCCGGACCTTATGGAGGCAAAGAGGCGTGGAATCACCATGCTACTTTACAGCGAGGCACTTGGAAAGGTGTCCGAAAGGTCGTACAGTGTCGGAATCTGCGGTGTGCATGGAAAAACGACCACAACGGGGCTTGCCGGTACAATACTTAAGCATCTTCCGCTTGCGTCCCAGGTTCTTGCCGGCTCCGTGATAAAAAGTTTCGGCGACTCCTGTACAATGACAAGCGGACATGACTATTTTGTTGCCGAGACCTGCGAATACCAGCGTCACTTCATGGCGTTCGACCCGAAAAAAATCATACTCACGAGCGTGGAAAGCGACCACCAGGACTACTATCCGACTTATGAGGATATACGGGCCGCTTTTGTTGATTACATCTGCAAGCTGCCGCAGGGAGGACAGGTCATCTACTGTGCGGACGACAGGGGTGCGTGCGAGGCTGTGTCCCTTGCAAAAGAGAGGCGCGGAGATATAGAGGCAATTTCCTACGGGCTTTCGGAAAAAAGCGACTGGAAGATTCTGATTGGCGGGACAAAATCCGGCAGACAGCATTTTTCTGTGGATTCCCGCGACATCCATTCGGAATTCGCACTATGTGTTCCGGGGCTGCACAATGTAAAAAATGCGGTTGCGGCACTGGCACTTTCATGCGAGCTTCTGAAGACAGACGGAAAAAATCCATCCGGGCATATTGATGAAATCAGGAGCGGACTTGAGGAATTTTCGGGCGGAAAACGACGCAGCGAGATTGTTGGGCGCGCAAAGACACCGGCCGGACAGGACGTTATTTTCATCGACGACTACGGACACCATCCGACTGCCATAAATACGACGCTTGCGGGCTACAGGGAATTCTATTCCGGCTACAGGATTGTGGTTGATTTTATGAGCCACACGTACACAAGGACCCAGGCTCTTCTGGAGGATTTCGCATCCAGTTTTTCAAGCGCGGACACCGTCATAATCAACAAAATCTATGGAAGCGCGAGGGAAAATCAGTCTTCCGCATCGGTTACGGGCGAAATACTTGCCGAACATGCAAAAAAATATCACAGCGATGTCCACTACGCCGGGGAATTTGACGAGGCCGCTGAACTTGGACTTAAAATCTTGTCCAAAAACAGCGGTTCCCACTTTCCAGAAGGCTATATTTTTGTTACAATGGGGGCAGGCGACAATTGGAAGGTCGGCAAAAAAATACTTGAATTACTGGAGAGTGGAAGCCTATGAACAGCATGACCGGCTACGGATACAGGGAGCTTGTTAACGACAACACCCAGGTCAGTGTCGAGATTCGCTCGGTGAACTCCAGGTTTCTTGATTTGACCATAAACCTTCCTCCATACCTCAACCAGCTGGAGAGCAGATTCAGAAAGCTGGTGACAGAAAAGGTTGTGCGTGGAAAGGTTGATATTTTTATCCATGTGAGGGATAATAATTCCAATGCCACTGTATCTGCCGACACACAGGCCGCGCTGATGTACAGGGACGCAATAGCGAAGGTTGCCGAAAGTCTGGGGCTAAAATCGGACGACATACCTCTTGGACTCATAATCCAGCAGGAGGGAGTGCTTTCCGTTTCCCGCGACTACGATGTGGAGTCCTACTGGAAAAAGATAGAGCCTGTCTTTGTTGATGCGATGGACCAGCTTCTTGCGGACAGGGCAAGGGAGGGCGAGAACCTTAGGAGGGACCTTCTTTCAAAGCTGGATGTCCTTGACGGATGCGCGCTCTTCTTTAAGGAATGGCAGCCAAAGATGGATGCAAAGTTCCGCGAGACCATAACAAAAAAATTCGCCGAGCTTCTTGGCGACCGAGTTGATGAAAAAAAGATACTTGAGGAGACCGCCTCAATGCTTGTCAAGTACACCATCAACGAGGAGATTATCCGTCTCCAGAGCCACCTGGAGGCAATGAGAAAGGAAATCACCGATGACCCCGTGCCAGGTAAGAGACTTGATTTTATCTGTCAGGAGGCCAACCGTGAGATAAATACCATAGGCAGCAAAAATCAGTTCACTGAGGTTGGTGCCATGGTCGTAAATGCAAAAGATGCTCTGGAGAATATCCGTGAGCAGTCAAAGAATGTAGAATAAGAATAAAGGAGTACAACATGTTCTGTTCTAAGAAAGTAAAAGTGATAGCAGGAATCGCTTTTGTACTGTCACAGGCTTTGTCTGTGTTCGCCGCCGACCCGTTCGCTGATTACAATGTTAGCGAGGGCGACATTGCCAACTATTTCTTCTATGAAGAGGGAAGCAAAATCGAGGTGACAAATGTGGATGGAAACCTGACAGAAGTCAAGACCGTCACCGAGGCTGATGGAATCCCGTACACAGAGTACCGTGCATTCACAAATTCGGACATCTCGATGACATACTATCCGGCAGCATTCTCGACAGCAGAAACAAAGGAAGGCCGCCTTGGACTTGGAAGCCAGCTTTTCGCATTCACAAACAACGAGGCCGATGATTTTGCATACGATGCCTCATGGTGGACATTCACAGCCGACGGAAAGTCATATCTCGGAACACTTGCCAAGCTTGCCGACGAGGATCCACTTACATACGCCTATGTGATTTTTGATGTTACCGACCCGGAGAATGTCAAGCTCTACTACAAGAAGACACTCTCACAGTCAGGCACACCGCTTGTCGGAACTGTTGATGGAGACACAGCGTTCATCGTTACACAGACCGGCTCCCTTTCTCCATACGTGGCAGAGGCATACCGCTTTACTGACACAGGAATCGAGAAGCAGGGCAACGATTTCTTCGCGTTCGACTGGAGCGCCGATTCAATTCTCGCGTCAGCCAAGAGAACAAATCCTGATGAATTCAACGGCTACGACTATCTTGAGGTGATTGGAACACTCAAGGATGAGGAGAACCACTCATATCTCTTCGTCTACAACCGCCATCCGAACAGGGACATCACAAAGGTCCAGAACAGGCTCCTTGTTTACTATGGACAGAGACTCCTTGGCTACTACCCAACAATCAACCAGGTTCCGGTGATTGGAAACGGCGAGAAAGTTGAGGAGACAGCCGACGCTCCAAACGAGGACAGCGCAGAAGAGGCAGCCCCAGTTGCAGCAGCGGCAACCACCGAGGAAGCGGCAGAGGAAGAGGAGACATCCATCCTGAGATTCCCCAAGGCCACAGAGGAAGAGGGAAATTTTGTTGACTTCAGCAAGGGCATCCCGAAGGTAATCTACGTTCTGGATTCAGCCCACGTGTTCAAGCAGTTCTAGGTTGCGGAAACAGTTTTTGAAGACGGAAATCAGTTTTTGGCTGGTTTCCGTTTTTTGTTTATAGGAGAATGACATGTACAGGATTCCTTCTGGAAAAGAACTCAGGATAGCCATAAGCGGAAAATCTGGCTGCGGAAACACCACCGTGAGCACTCTTTTGGCAAAGACACTGGGGGTCTCACTTATAAATTTTACCTTCAGACAGCTGGCGGCGGAAAAGGGGATGACTCTTCCTCAGGTCATAGAGGCCGCCAAAAACGATGACAGCTACGACATCACGGTTGACACAAGGCAGGTGGAGCTTGCGAAAAAGGAAAGCTGCGTTCTCGGAAGCCGTCTTGCAATCTGGATGCTGAAGGAGGCAGACCTTAAGGTGTATTTGATTGCATCCGACGACACAAGGGCGGGCCGCATTTTGAACCGCGAGGGTGGAGATTTGGAGGAGATTAAGCGTTTTACATCCATGCGTGACAGCGAGGACTCCAGGCGCTACATGAAGCTGTATTCAATCGACAACAATGACTACGCTTTTGCGGATATAAAGATTGACACAGCATCCAACAACCCGGAGCAGATAGTCGAGTTGATTCTTGCGGAAGCGGAAAAAAGGGGACTGGTTGAAAAGTTTTAATACTTTTTTTGTTGTCCCATGACTAACAGTCCAGCCAGCTTCCGGAATAAGCGAAAACTTGTAGGACAACAGATATTGGACAAAAGACCGATAATCAAACCGCAAGTTTTCGGCAAAGCCGAAAACTTGTAGGACAACAGATATTGGACAAAAGACCGATGATCAAACCGCAAGTTTTCGGCAAAGCCGAAAACTTGTTGAACAACAAATATTGAACAAAGTTCAATATTTGTTGTTCGCATATCCAATCCAACCCTCATTTTCGATAAGGGCTTTCTCGAATCCCTCCAGCTTGAATGGATAGCTCTTGGACAGACTTCCTGCAATCAGCTTGACTTTCCAGGTTCCATCCTCTTTCTGCTCAATCTTGCACTGGGTATCCTTTTCTCCGAACGTGCGGAACATATCGTCAATGTCCTTTTTGCTCATGTCAAGCGCAAGAAGACCGCAGTTGTACATGTTCTGCCTGAAAATGCGGGCAAAGTTCACGGCAATGACAGTATAAATTCCGTTCACCTCAAGAACCCACGGGGCATGTTCACGACTGGAGCCGCAGCCAAAGTTCTCCCTTGTGATTATAACCTTCTTCCCGATAGTGTCGGTCTTTGGATTGAAACCGTCCAGCTTCAAATCCTCCAGAAGGTAGGGCTTCAATGCCTGCTTTGTGTTCTCTGTGAGATACTTTGCAGGAATGATTTCATCAGTATTGATGTCAGACCGGTCCAGAAAAAGAACGTCTCCTCCAAACTGTTTCATTTTTGTTCCTCTTGCTTTGTTTATTAGGTGCGGAAATGTTTTTTTATCCGCGTACCTGTAATTATAAATCCAAAATCAGCCTTTGTACAGTTCTGAATTGGTAATTGTGCCTGTAATTGCTGTTGCGGCAGCCGAAGCCGGGCTCATGAGGTGGACCATTCCGCCTTTTCCCATGCGTCCGTTGAAGTTGCGGTTTGTCGTTGATGCACAGACTTCACCCTCCGCAAGAACTCCGTTGCTCATTCCAAGACAGGCTCCGCAGGTCGGGTTTGTAACGCAGAAACCGGCATCCATGAAGATGTCGATGAGTCCCTCGGAAAGTGCGTCCCTGTAGACTTTCGGCGTTGCAGGAGATACGATTCCCCTCACTCCGTCCGCAACATGGTGTCCCTTAAGAATCTGGGCGGCAATGCGCAGGTCGCTGAGTCTTCCGTTTGTGCAGGAACCGATGTAAACCTGGTCAACCTTGGTTCCCTTCATCTCGGAAATCTTCTTGATCTGGTCTGGCTTGTAGTTCACCGTGCAGACAGGCTCCAGTCCGCTCAAATCGAAAGTGTAGACCTTCTCGTATTCTGCATCCGGGTCGTCCACCCATTTTGAGTATTCCTTGAGCGCGTCTTCCTTGCTTGCAAACTCGTCCTTGATGAACGGCCAGAGGTATTCGACGGTCTGCATGTCCGGGAAACAGATTCCGCTTGTTCCGCCTGCCTCAATCGCCATGTTGCAGAGTGTCATGCGCTCCTCCATGGTGAATGAATCGACGACCGGACCCGTGAATTCCATGACGCAGTTTGTTGCGCCGTTTACGCCGATCTGTCCGATTATATAGAGGATAACGTCCTTTGCGTAAACGCCGTCCTTGAGTTTTCCGTTGAGTACGAACTTCATTGCCTTAGGCTCGCGGAAAGAGCAGACACCCTTGAGGATTCCGACTTCAAGGTCAGTGGTTCCAACACCGGCGGCAAAAGCACCAAAAGCTCCGTGGGTACAAGTGTGGCTGTCACCCATGATTACAGTGAAGCCCGGACGGACAAAACCCTTTTCCGGAAAAATCGCATGGCACACACCGTTCTGACCGATGTCAAAGAAATCCTTTATGTCGTTGCGCCTTGCCCAGTCGCGGAGAATCTTTTCCTGCATGGCGCACTTGGAGTCCTTTGCGGGGGTCACGTGGTCGATTACCGCCTTGATTTTTGTGCTGTCGAAAACCCTGTCCATCTTTCTGTCAACAAGGTCGTTGATTGCGATCGGCGTTGTGATTTCGTGGCAGAACACACGGTCCAGCCTGAGGATGTTCGTTCCCTCAAACGGCTTGTCAACCAGATGCGCCTCAAATATTTTCTGTGCTATAGTCTTTCCCATTTTTTTACCTCACTGTCTTGCCTGATTTTCATTTTCCAAAATTCCTTCCAATTATATGGATATTTTTGTCGTTGTTCAAGACTGGGAGTTTACCTCCAACAAATCTATAGCAAAAGATTTTATTTTGTGGTACAGTATGAACATCCAAGGGCGGAATTCCATTGATGGGATTCCGTCTTTTTTTGTCTTTGCGGACGTGGAGAGAGAAACGGAGGACCCCATGGACAATACCCCCCTCATGTCGATGCAGCCGTACTTTGTGCTGGACTCGGACGACTTTTGCCAGCATGTTCTTTTTGAGAACGGCATATCGCATTTTTTCAGTTTCTCGAACAAAAACAGGGAGGACAAGATTCTTCCCCTGATGGCGGACGGATGCTCGAACATCATTTTTGAATACAGGGGCGGAGGAGTCAGGACTCATTTTGTCGGAAGCCTTGCCGCTCGCCGCTCTTTTTCAGTAAAAAAGGACGCAGAATATTTTGGCATAAGGCTTGCTCCTGGCTCGCATTTTTCAATCCCCGAAATTGCATCAAAGGATACGGTCGGGAAGATTCTTATTCTTGATGAGCTGGATTTTGCCCGGAATCTGTGCGGACTTATGGAAAGGGAAAAAACTTTCGATTCCCGCGTGAATGTCTTTCTTGATGAATACTCTTTGCTGTGCGGCAAAAACGAAAAGTCGGAAAAACAGGCCCACCTTTTCCGGCAGATTGTGGACATAATCGTTTCCCGGAAGGGGCTTGTGAAAGTGTCCGAGCTAGAAAGGCTTTCCGGCTACACGTCCCGCTACATCAACAAGATTTTCGAAAACGAGGTTGGTTTCAGCGCGAAGCAGATGTGCGGCATTGTGAAATTCCAGTTCCTTCTTGGTGACATCAGCATGGGAAAGGCAGATTCGCTTACCAGAATATCCTCCGAATACAACTTCTACGACCAGTCCCATTTTATCCACGAGTTCAAGGGGCTTTCCGGCATGACACCATCCCAGTATGCAAGAACGGTCGAGCAGAGAAAATATTCGGAGAACGTGCGCAACGTGTAGGAGGGACAAAGACCTTTCCACCTCAAACCCAGTTCCGATTTTTACAATAGCAGATTTTCTCCAAATGCTATAGTTCTAATCAGCAAAGCAACAAAGACGTTGGTTGTTCCTTATGGAAACGGCCAGCGTCTTTTTTTTGCCGGAGAGTTGATTATAAATCGCAAGGAGAAAATTATGGCAGAAGCGAAGACACAGTATCCAAAGGTTGATTTTTTGTACCTCAGTGAGGACGACATGATTGCCGCCGGTGTAAAGGACATGAAGGGATGCATCGAGGCAATGGAGGAGATGTTCAAACTGATGAAGGTGGGAAACTACCGCATGGGTGGAGCGAACGGTAACAGCCACGGAACCATGGTCTCGTTTCCAGTAAGCTCTCCTTTCCCGGAAATGCCTGTTGACGCACCCGACCGCCGCTTTATGGCAATGCCTGCGTACCTCGGAGGAAAGTTTGACATGGCGGGATGCAAGTGGTACGGCTCCAACATTGACAACAGGGAGAAGGGACTTCCGCGTTCAATCCTCATGCTCACGCTCAACGACAAGGACACCGGTGCTCCAGTTGCACACATGAGCGCGAACATCCTTTCCGCATACAGAACCGGTGCGGTACCCGGCGTTGGGTTTAAGTATTTTGCAAAGGAAGATGCAAGCGTTGCGGGAATCGTCGGCCCTGGCGTTATGAGCAAGACAGCTCTTGCCGCAATGATGGCTGTGCGTCCCGGAATCAAGACGGTGAAAGTCAAGGGACGTGGAAAGGGAAGTCTTGAAAGATTCATCGCATGCGCAAAGGAAGAATATCCGGCCACAGATTTTGTTGCTGTTGAAACCATAGAGGAAGCCACGCGTGACAGCGACATTGTTTACGTCAGCACATCCGTTCCGACCGGAAATCTTTCGGAGTACCCGTACATCAAGGAGGAGTGGATAAAGAAGGGAGCGATGATTTGTTCGACTGCCGCACTCCGTTTTGATGACGACTTCATAATCAAGCGCGCAAGAAACGTTGCGGACAACATACTTCTGTACGAGGCATGGGAAGAGGAGTACAAGCCCGACGCCTTTATGACCATTCCGATACCTGCCGTGAGGGTTGAAGACCTTGCAGCCGAGGGAAAGATGAAAAAGGAAAAGCTCGACGACTTGGGTGACGTTCTTATGGGAAAGGTTCCGGTCCACCGCGACCCCGACGAGATTGTAATCTACTCCGTTGGCGGTATGCCTGTTGAGGACGTTGCATGGGGAACTATCGTCTACAGGAACGCACTTGCAAAGGGAATCGGAACAAAGCTCACGCTCTGGGATTCGCCGAACATGGTTGTCTAAAATCTGTTTTGTATAATGGAGGAAATTATGAAGTTTTCAAGAGTAGAAGTTATAACCGGCATTTCAAAGATTACCGCTCTCCAGGCGGCGTTGGGAAAGTTCCGCATTTCTGGAATGACAGTCTATCAGGTTCTTGGATGCGGAGTCCAGCACGGCACACAGGAATTTGAGGTTGAGGCTAAAAAGGACATCCAGCTTTTGCCAAAGGAAGTCGTGATGATTGTCCTCCCGACTGACGAGGTTCCCGAGCTTATAGAGTTTTTGAAAAAGGAGCTTTACACGGGCCACATCGGTGACGGAAAGATTTTTGTAAGCGACATTACAAACATCGTTCGCGTAAGAACCGGCGAGGAAGGCGAGGAAGCTCTTCTTTCGGGAGAAAAGTGATGCTCAGAAAAAACTTTTCTTCTGGTGCGCCACTTGAGAAAAGCATGGGCTATTCAAGGGCTGTTCGGATTGGTGATTTCATTTTTGTTGGTGGAACCACTGCCGTTCAGCCGGATGGCTCTGTCTTTGGTGAGGGCGACTCCTACGCGCAGATGAAATACATCCTTGAAAAGCAGATAAAAATAATCGAGGATGCGGGCGGAAAAAAAGAGGACGTGTACAGCGTGAATCTTTTCCTGACTCCTGAATTCGACAAGTCCGGATGGAAGGCGTACACGGAACTTTTCCATGATGTCATGCCGCTTTGTACGGCAGTCACAATCTCAAAGCTGAACAGACCGACCCAGCTTCTGGAGATTGAAATGTCGGCGGCACTTGGAACTGAAATAACTTAGAAAAAAAAACGAGGAGGTTGTCATGGAGCGAAAATCTTTGGGACTTGCAAGTGTAATAGCAACGGGTGTCGGACTTATCGTTGCAACCAGCTGTCTGCTTTCAATCGGACAGGGATCCAGCGCGATAGGAACGCCATTTATAATCAGCATGACGCTTGCATGTGCCTTCAACATACTTACGGCACTTTCAATCTGCGAGCTGAACGCGCTAATGCCGAATCTTACCGGCGGAATGTCACAGTTCACGCTGGCATGTACCGGACCGTTCATCACAATCATAACGAGCATGGGTGGATTCCTCTGCTGCCAGATGATTTTGATTTCGAGCGAGGCCGCCATGTTCGGAAACACATTGAGCGCGGTAATCGGTGACAAGCTGTTCGGCATTCCGATGTCCGGAACCGCATACACGATTGCCCTTGTGCTTATACTCTTTGTCCTGAATCTGCGCGGCGTTGACATGTTCGCAAAAATCCAGAACATAGTTGCATACGGTCTTATCGTCTCGCTTGTGATTATGGGAATACTTGGATGCATCAAGGTGAACCCGGACACAGTGGTGGAGCAGCCCACGGTCATATCGACAAACATGAAGGACATATTCTCGCTTCTGGGACTTTCGTTCTTCCTGTTCATCGGCGTGGAGTACATAGTTCCGATTTCAAGCGAGGTAAGGAACGCCCGGAAGATGATTCCGCTTGGCATGGTACTGAGCCTTGTGATTATCCTCGTCATGCAGATTTTCATGGTAATCGGATTCGGAAACTATACTCCATGGGCGGAGCTTGGTGAAAGTACGGTACCGCATATCCTTTACGGAACAGCCCTTCTTGGAAAGGCCGGCACAATCTGGATGACAATAGTTTCCCTGCTTGCGGTCGTGAGCACTGTAAACACGGCAATGTTCGGCGTGAGCCAGCTGTGCTACGGAATGGCAAAGATTGATTTGCTCCCGAAGCTCTTTATGAGACGCAACAAGCGCGGCACTCCTTTCATGGGACTCATTCTTATAACCGCCGCACTGATAATAATAAACGCGACGGGGCTTGGAACCAGCGAAAAGATTGTGTTCCTCATCAACACCGGATGCGTGTTCTGGATTTTCTGTTACGTCATTCTCCATATTGATGTAATCATCCTGAGGTTCAAGCTGCCGAAGGCTCCGAGAACATTTAAGCTGCCGTTCGGTATTGTGATTCCGGTAATCGGGGTGATTGGAAATCTCTTTATGATCTGGAACATCGCTCCGGACATGGAGAACCGCCTGATTATTCTGGGAATATTTGCCGGAGTGTCACTTGTTCTTGCGACCTACGCATTTTTCTGGTGCAAGTTCAGGATGAAGAGGCCTCTTTTCAAGGCATATCCGATTAAGGAAATCATGGCGATGGACACGGATCTGTACCAGATGCGTCACTACCCGAAACTTGCAAGGAAGCTGCACATATATGCGGAGCCTGAGGTTGAGGCTGTGAGCGCGGAAGAGAATACGGGAACAAGACCGGAATAAAACGTTCAGCAACATATTTGAGCTAGGGGGCAACATTTATGGAAGGACAGAGAATAATTGAGCATCCGATTTTGGGTGCTCCTAAAAAGGGAGAACTTGTGACGTTCACCTTTGACGGAAAAGAAATGCAGGGCTACGAGGGGGAGCCTGTTGCGGCGGCGTTGAGGGCATTGGGAATACTGAAGCACCGTGAGACCGCAAAACTTCACAGACCGCGCGGAATCTTCTGTGCGATTGGACGATGCACCGACTGCGTTATGGTTGTTGACGGTGTTCCGAACACAAGAACCTGCATCACCGCTCTGAAGGCCGGCATGAAAGTCGAGACCCAGTACGGATGCACGAATCAAAAAACATGGTAAATAAACGGTAGGAGCAATCTATGGAACGTTACAATCTTATTGTTGTCGGGGCTGGACCTGCCGGACTTAGTGCTGCGATTGAGGCTGCGAAGCACGGCATGACTGTCACTGTTTTTGATGAAAACGCAAGACCCGGTGGACAGCTTTTCAAGCAGATACATAAATTTTTTGGAAGCAAGGAGCACAAGGCAAAGATTCGCGGATTCAACATCGGTGAGGAGCTTTTAAAGGAGGCTGCGGATGCCGGTGTCACTGTAAAACTGAACGCCACGGTTGTCGGGATTTTTGAAAACAAGGAAGTGACCGTAAACCATGACGGCGCAATCCACCACTACAAGGCTGATTCCGTAATCATAGCGACGGGTGCCGCGGAGAACATGGTTCCGTTCGAGGGATGGACTTTGCCGGGAGTAATAGGTGCGGGTGCGGCACAGACTTTGATGAATCTTCATGGAATAAAGCCGGGCAAAAAAATCCTTATGCTCGGAAGCGGTAACGTCGGTCTTGTCGTAAGTTTCCAGCTTCTGCAGGCTGGATGCGAGGTCGTTGCGCTTGTTGATGCCGCTCCAAGAATCGGTGGATACGGTGTCCATGCCGCGAAAGTTGCGAGGACCGGTGTTCCATTCTATCTCGGGTACACAATCAAAAAGGTCGAGGGAACTGACAGGGTTGAGGGTGTGGTAATCGGAAAGGTGGACGAGAAGTTTAAAATCATTCCCGGCACTGAAATACATTTTGATGCCGACACCGTTTGCGTTGCGGTTGGACTTAGCCCGATGAGCCAGCTCCTTAAGATGACCGGCTGTAAAATGGAGGACAACCCCAGACGTGGCGGTCAGGTTCCTCTTGTCGATGAGTTCGGCGAGACTTCCGTTCCATGTCTTTTTGCGGCGGGCGATGTGAGCGGCATTGAGGAGGCAAGCTCCGCGATGATAAAGGGACGCATGGCAGGACTAAGGGCTGCATACCGTCTTGGATTTACCGAAGAGAGCGCGATGAATGAATCCGAAGAAAAATACGCAAAAGATTTGGACAGCCTCAGGCAGGGAATGTTTGCTCCGAAAAACCGTGGCAAAATCATAGAGAAAACCGACGAGGGAATACCTGTTTCAGAAAATCTTTTGACCCATGGATTTGTCCGCGACGATGAGATTGTGCGTTTCCCCGGAGTCACAAGCCAGAAAAAAATCCACCCGGTAATCGAGTGTACGCAGAACATCCCCTGCAATCCGTGTCAGGACGCATGTAAAAAGCACTGCATAAAAATCGGCTCCTGCATTACGGCGCTTCCGTCTGTTGCGGAAAACGCTGAGTGTACGGGCTGCGGAATGTGTGTGGCAAGCTGCTCCGGTCAGGCAATCTTTTTGGTTCAGGAAGACTTTGAGCCTGGATTTGCAACGGTTACGCTTCCCTATGAGTTTCTTCCTCTTCCACAGAAAGGCGACAGGGGAACGGCACTTTCACGAAGCGGAAATCCATTGTGCGGTGCGGAGATTGTTTCCGTCCGGACAAGTCCTGCATTTGACCACACGAGCCTTCTCACAATGAAAGTTCCAAACTGCTTTGCAATGACGGCACGCTTTTTCAGGGCAGATCAAAACGGAGGTGCATTATGATTAACGACAGAAGCAGAGACATAGGAGACTTTGTTCCGCGCGAGGGAGACGACATGATTATCTGCCGGTGCGAGGAAATCACGAGGGGCGAAATCCGCAGGGCAGTGCATGACGGAATGTTCACGATGCAGGAAATCCGTCGTTACCTCAGGGCCGGAATGGGCTTGTGCCAGGGACAGACATGCTCAAGGATAGTGAAGGGAATTGTAGCGTCCGAACTTGGCGTAAGTCCGGCAACAATAAATCCGGCGACCAGCAGGGGACCAATCAGGCCCACGGAAATGAAGACTCTTGCACAAGAGGTTCTGTAGTTTTTGGAAAATCTATGAGATTGCGACACCGAGGAGTTTAAAATGGAAAACACATCAGACGTTATTATAATCGGCGCGGGCATTGTCGGAAACGCCACGGCATATTATCTTGCGAAAAAAGGACTGAAGGTTAGGGTTCTGGAGGGGACGGACTATATTGGAAACGGAGGCTCCTCACGAAATGGCGGCGGAGTACGTCAGAGTGGACGAAATCCAAAGGAGCTTCCGCTTATGATGTGGGGCGTTAAAAACATCTGGCCGAACCTTAGCGAGGAACTTGGAATTGACACCGAATACACCCAGGGCGGAAACCTAAGGTTGGGTAAAACCGAGCAGCACCGTGCAATACTGAACGGACTTACGGAAAATGCGGTAAAGTGCGGTGTTGATGTGCGCATGATTGAAGCGTCTGAGGTCCGGGAGATTAATCCCTATCTTTCGGACGAGGTTCTATGCGCAAGCTGGTGTCCTACCGACGGCCATGCGAATCCCCTTACGACTACCCTCGGCTATTACAAAAAGGCAAGGGAAGCCGGAGCGCAGTTTCTTACGGGAGTCTTTGTTTTCAGGCTCCTGACGAAGTGCGGAAAAATCTGCGGAGTGCGGACAAATGAGGGCGAGTTTTTTGCGGACACGGTTGTTGTTGCCGCAGGATTCGAGAGCAACGAGATTCTTTCCTCAGTGGGAATCACAATCCCGATGAAAAAGCAGACGGTCTCATGCCTTGTCACGGAAGCGGAACCAGTAATGTTTCCCCAGATGCTCGGTACGGCGATGGCTGATTTTTACGGACACCAGACCAAGCACGGCTCCTTTGTCATGGGAGGCACAGATGGATTCGACGATGTTCCCTTCCATATAAATGATTCTTACCCAACGGTCGGAAGCAGCATGGTAAGCGCGACAAGCCGTGGAATCCTTGGTTACTTTCCGATTTTGAAAAACGCAAAAGTAGTCCGCGCATGGGGCGGCTATATTGACTGCGGAGTCGATGCAGTTGCTACGGTCAGCAAGTGCGACGAGGTTCCCGGACTTTTCGTTGAGTGCGGATTTACGGGCCATGGTTTTGGACTTGGACCTGCGGCTGCATTCAACATAGCGGAACTTATTGCAGAAGGTGAGTGTCCTGCTGACATTTCCCCGCTGAGGTACG
The DNA here is from genome assembly GCA_902783155.1 of uncultured Spirochaetaceae bacterium. Lineage (GTDB taxonomy): Bacteria > Spirochaetota > Spirochaetia > Treponematales > Treponemataceae > Treponema_D. The sequence goes on along the minus strand of CACZPR010000117.1, from coordinate 6,422 downwards.
ACAGATTCAGACCATCAAAATAAGTAAAAGACGCAATGCCCCCTAGCTTACAACGTTTTTTGCTTTCCCGGCAATAAAGGATTCTAGGTTGTCGATGACGGCATCCAGGAGTCTTTGCCGGGTTTCCGTTGCTGCCCATGCAATGTGCGGTGTGATTATGCAGTTCGGCGCGCCAAGAAGGGGATTGTTCCTGTTCATTGGTTCCTCGCTCACTACATCACAGGCATATCCGGCGATTGTGCCGTTGTCCAGGGCTGCTCTTACTTCATTTTCGTTAACCAGGGGACCGCGCGCCGTGTTTATGAGGTATGCGGATTTTTTCATAAGGGCGAGCGTCCGTGCGTTGATTATGCCCTTTGTTTTGTCCGTAAGTGGAGCGTGCAGCGTGATGAAGTCCGATTCCGCCATGAGCGAGTCAAAGTCAACAGGATTTTCGATTTCTGGCTTTGGAGTGCGTGTGCAGGCAATGATTTTCATTCCATAGGCCTTTCCGATTTTTGCAACCCTGGAGCCTATGCTTCCGTATCCGAAGATTCCGAGGGTCTTTCCGTCAAGCTCCATGAGCGGCCTTTTCCAGTAACAGAAGTCCGGGGATTTGCACCAGTCACCGTCCATTACGCTTGATGAGTGCAGGGCTACGCCGGTTGCGAACTCGCTTATGTATGCGAACACAAGCTGTGCTACGCCCGATGTGCTGTACGATGGAACGTTAGTGACTGTAACTCCATGTCTTCTGCAGGCTTCAAGGTCAATCACATTATAACCCGTCGCCTGTACCCCGATGTATTTTAGTCTGGGGCATGAACTCAGGATTTCTTCCGTTATGTTGATTTTGTTCAGAAGGATTGCGTCGCTGTCACCGATTCTTTTGATGACATCCTCCGGCTTTGTGCGCGGATAGCAGACAAGCTCCCCAATTTTTTCAAGCCTTTCCCATGAAAGGTCGCCCGGATTTACGGCATTGCCGTCAAGTATTGTTATTTTCATATTGTTTTAAGATTTAATGGGTGGTAAAAAAAAGAGATGGACACACAAAGTTTTTAGGCCCTGTGTGTCCACTGAATCTACTGGCATCAACCGAGTACTGTTACCCCGGCGGATGAGATTGCGGCGTTTATGGCATCCTCGATTCCTGCCGTGCCTTCGTCATAGTCAACGCAGACCTGGCATTTCGCTGCAGTGGAAACCACGGATGTTACTCCCGCGATTGCCTTCACTGCTTCGTCAACCTTTCCTGCGGCTGCATCATCGTCCATACCAGTTACGTATATCTTTTTCTGCATCTCATACCTCGTGTTTCATTGAATCGGAACACCTCTATTATACAAGGACGATGGAAATAATGCAAGGTTATTTTTAAAATAGAGCGAGAAAAATTCTTTAATATAATATTAAAATATTTGTAATACCACTTTAATTTTTATTTAGATAATCTTAATTTGTGAATTTTAATCTTGCGACCAAAAATCAAACGCTTTCCGAGGATTTTCCAAGCTGGCCACATGCTCCTGCAATTGATGTGCCCCTGCGTTTTCTCATGTTTACGTTCAGACCGGCCCTTTCCAGAATCGACACAAAACTCCTGCACTCCTGGACCGATGGCGTGGTGAAGGGTAGCGTTTCGACAGGGTTCCATGGAATCAAGTTGATGTAGACATCCAGGCCCTTGGCGAAATCTATCAGCTGTTTTGCGCTCTCGGGGCTTGTGTTTTTTCCTCCAAGCAGGGCGGCCTCCAGTGTCACACGTTTTCCGGTCTTTTCTATGTAATACTTGATGGATTCCCTAAGTTCCGGCAGCGGATTTCCTTTTGTCACCGGCATCAAATCCATCCTGAGTTCGGGATTGGCGGTTGTAAGGGAGACTGCCAGCCTGACGTTCGGTCCATTGTCGGCAAGGTCGCGAATTCCTTTGGTCAGTCCACATGTGCTGATGGTGATTCGTCTTGTGCTCAATCCACGGCCAATGGATGACGACAGAATCTCGATGGACTTTCGTATTGCGGGAAGATTCTGCATTGGCTCCCCCATGCCCATAAAGACTATGTTGTCAAGGGTTCCCGACTCTTTTTCAAGAAAAATGAACTGCTCGACAATTTCACCGGCGGTCAGATTCCGTCCAAGTCCCAGGGTTCCTGTCATGCAAAAGGCACAGCCCATCGCACATCCGGCCTGACAGCTCACGCATGCGGTTTTCCGTCCTTCCCTGTCCGTAAGAAGCACGGTCTCGACAGCCCTTCCGTCTTCCAGTTCAATCTGTAGCTTTATTGTCCCGTCCGGGTCCTTGAGGACTTTTGACACCTTGGATGAGTAGAGTCTTGCGTTTTCAGACAAAAAGGAGCGGGTCTGCTTGTCCAGATTTGTCATTTTGTCGAATCCGTCCACGCCTTTTGAAATCCACTGGAAAATCTGTCTGCCCCTGAACTCCTGTTTTAGACCAAGAGCGTCGCAGATTTCCTTTGGACCCATTCCCGAGAGAGCTGTACCGTCCATTCTGATTTAGAAAACCGGCTTGTCCGCCACAAGTTTTTCAAGCATGTCGTTGACGGCCTGGCTTTTGACACCCTTTTTCTGGAACGACTGGAGCACTTCGGTGGCACTCTTTTTGTCGTTCTTTCTGAGGTAGCAGTCCGCAAGGTCGATGTAGAGCCTGTAGTTTTTGTCGTCATCGCGAATCAGCTTCTGGAGATGGTCAATAGCCTCGTCGTACTTTCCTTTTCCCTTGCAGATGAGGGCAAGACCGAGCGCGGCGTAGATGTCAAAATCTATGTCCATGGCGCGGTTGTAGTATTCTGTGGCTGTGTCGTAGTCGCCCATGTTGCGGTATGCGTCCCCGGCACGTGTAAGTATGACCTTGTTCTTCGGGTCCTGCTCAAGAATTTTGTTCCAGTATTCGATTGAACGGAATTGCTGGTTCAGACCCCTGTAGCAGTCGGCCAGTCCAAAGAGCGCATAGAAGTTGTCTGGATCCTTTTCCAGGGCCTTCTCAAAGTAAATCAGTCCCTTGTCGAAAGTCTTCAGCTTTCTATGGCAGTTTCCAATCGACGTGAGGACACGGATGTCAACGTTCTGTGGATTGACTTCGAGCATCTTTGTCCAATAGAAGAGAGCGTCCTTGTATTCCTTGAAATCATAGTGGAGGTGTCCCAGGCCAATCAGGGCGTAGGCGTTGTTCTCCTCCATGTCAAGCACCTGTAGATAGAGCTTCTTTGATTGCTTGAAGTCGCGGATTTTTCTGTAGGCATCAGCAACCCTTGTGAGGACTGTGATGTTCCTGTCGTCGTGAACAAGATACTCCTCCCAGATGTCGATGGCCTTGTGGTACTGGTTCAAAGCCTTGTAGCAGTCGGCCAGTCCAAAGAGCGCGTAGTTGTTTCCTGGATGGCAGGCAAGGCATTTTGTGTAGTATTCGACAGCGGTGTTGATTTTTCCCTTCTTCCTCTCGCAGTCACCCAGACCGACCAGTGCGTAGTTGTTGTTGTCCTCGATGCTCAGAATCTGCTTGAAGGCTTCCTTTGCCTCCTCGGTTCTGTTTTCCTTAAGAAGGCTGTATCCCTTTTTGGACAGCTCGGAAATTTCGTTCGCGATTCCATCCTCTGCTTTTGGCTCGATTATTGCCTGTGGACCGTCTTCCACTGTGTATTTTTCATTTTTTTCTGAGTCTGCCATTTTAATCTCCATTTTTTAATAATATAGAAACTATTTCTGCCAATTTTTCTGTCAGGGGTTCCGATTTCCTTTTGTTGTGGGCCAACACATAGAGCTTTAGAGCCTCCATGTATTCATTTTTTTTTAAATGGGCATCGCCGCATCTCGTCAGTCCGTCGGAATATCCGGTAGTGATGAAAATGCGTTCGGCCATCTCGATTTTTCCGCTGTTGAAAAGTTCGTTAGCCTTTCTGTTCAGCGCGACCTTTTGCTGGTCGTTAAGATTTTCTACCGGACGGTCGCCAACCTTGATGAATCCGCCGGAGCCATTTTTTTCTTCTATTTCTTTTTTCAGTTTGTCATTCATAACCTGTTCGTCAGAGCGACACCCATCTCTATATCAACAATAAGATGAATTCGCAACAATATTCAATAGATTATCGTCAAATTTCGCAAAAAAAGTTGAAAAAATCTCCAAAAAGTTTATTATCTCAAATTCTCGCTGCCCCCGTTCTGGAAAAAATCAACTATGGAGCGTCCGTAAACCCTCTGGTCAATCCGCACGAGCTTCCCTATTTTTTCGTCAAGAGGGTCCTCGCTGGGGTGGTGTATCAAAAGTTTTCCGCCGGGTGTCAGAAGCGAACGTGAGTCCACTGTCTCGACAAGCTGTTGCCTGAATCTGTAGGGGAAGGGTGGGTCCATGAAGATAAAGTCAAAGCTGTCCTTGCAGCGTTTCAGAAAAAGCTCCACGGCCATAAAGTGGCATCCGATTCTTACTCCGACGCTTTCGGTCATCTCCACGTTTTTGAGCACGGTCTTTGCCTTTGCCCTGTCCATTTCGCAGAGCGAGACCTTTGAGGCCCCGTGTGATGCAGCTTCAATGGCTATGGTCCCGGAGCCGCTGAACAAATCAAGAAAGGACTTTCCCTCCAGCTCGGGTCCTATTATTCCGAACACGGATTCCCTCATTCTGTCCATCGCCGGCCTTATCGCCATTTTTCCGCCCGGAACCTCGGTGGTTCTGCCTTTCAGTTTTCCGCCTGTTATTCTCATATTTATTCCCGTTTTATTCCTGTGTCGATAGGAGGGGTTTCACTTTTGTCCCATCAAGTTTTTCGTTGGACAGCGCATAGTCAAGGGCCGTCTTTCCGTTTTCGTCCCTCGCCGATATGTCCGCACCGTTTTCAAGGAGCAGCTTGATTACTTCGAGCGAGTTCGTGTATTCGCATGCGTACATCAGCGGGGTCTTTCCCTTCCAGAACTGGTTGACAGGAACCTTGTGCTCCAGGAACAGCTTCATCTTTGCCGCCTTTATGTGGTCGGAGCCGAAGGAGCTTGTTATGCAGAGTATGAACGCCTTGAACACCTCTTCCTCGTTTGCGGACCTGTTTTCAAGCAGCGCGGAAAGTATCTGCGGGTTCTGCGTGTAGTCTGCGGCCATGAGGAGCGGGGTAACGTTGTGCATGTTCCTTACCCTTGTGTATGCGCCTGCGTCCAGAAGTTTCTGCACAATGCTCATGTTGCTCTGGTATCTAACGGCGTACATGAGTGCGGTCCATCCATCGCTGTCCCTGCGCTGGACATCTGCGCCACGTTCAAGAAGGTTTGTAACATCCCAGTCGTTGCCGGATTTTGCGGCCTTCATCAACAGTGTGACACCAAATTCGTCAGCCATGTTCGGGTCGTCCACGTCGAACTCGATGTTCTTCTTTGGTTCTTCGTCATCAAAGTTTTCATCCATGTCGGTGGATTCGTCCAAATGCGGCTCCTCGGTCTCCGGTTCGCTGGTTTCTGGCTCCTCTGTCTCAGGCTCCTCGATTTCCGGCTCATCAACAGGAGGCTCCACGGTCTCTGGTTCCTCGGTCTCCGGGATTTCGGCTTCGGTATTTTCTTCAAAAGGCTCCACTTCCGGTGGTTCCTCATCGGCAATGTTCTCCTCGATTCCTGGCTCATCTTCCGGCTCGTCCAGATTTTCGGACACAGGTTCCCCGGTCTCAGGCTCTTCAAAGGTATATTCTTCTGGTTCCGGCTCTTCCGTTTCTGCGCTTGGTTTTTCGACCGTGTTTTCGGAATCTGAAAGTTCATCCTCGTCAACGCTTTCTTCTCTTGGACGCTCGTTTGTCTTTGGCTCATCGACCGAAGGAATCTCACCATCGTCAATGGCTTCTTCTTCCGGTGGAGTCTCTTTTTCAAGCTCCGGGGCCTCTTCTTCGACAAGGGTTTCCTCGGCTGGTCCGTCTTCATCAAGCTCCGGTGGAATGTCGTCCACAAGTGACTCGTCGGCTGGAGGCAGCTCCGTGGTCTGCTCTTCAGGTTCCTCCGGCTCATCTGGTTCTTCTGCTGGAGGCTCTTCGGTCTGCGGTTCCTCCGTCTTTTGCTCTGCCGCAGGCTCCTCTGGCTCAGATTCTTCTTCAACAGGGAGGTCCTCGATTTCCGGCTCATCAACAGGAGGCTCTTCTATCTTCTGTTCCTCTTTTACAGGAGCTTTTTCTTCCTCGACATTTTCTTCGGAAAGCACTTTTTCACCGGCCTTGTCATCGGCGGGCTTCTTTTCCACTGGCAGCTCCGGAAGTTCGTCTTCCTCTACCATTTCTTCTGGAATCGGTTCGTCCTCGACCGGAGGCTGCTCTTCTTCCACATTTTCTTCGGAAAGCACAGTCTCGCCCGGCCTGTCCTTTTCAGGTTCCTTTTCCTCTGGCTCCGGCTCGTCCTCAACAGGAAGGTCCTCGATTTCCGGCTCATCAATAGGAGGAAGCTCAATCTCCGGTTCTTCTATG
>CACZPR010000116.1 GCA_902783155.1 uncultured Spirochaetaceae bacterium | reverse complement strand
TGGGATGCCGAGCTCAAGGGCGGAAGCTCCAATGCCGACCTCTATAAAATGACCTGGGCCAGATGCAGAAATTTTATCCTCCCGATGAACCCGCAGCGGACGGAGCTTGACTTTGCCATCAAGAGGATTCTGGATGAATATGGAATCCACATAAAGCAGTCCAAAAGAAAAGCAAGGCTTGTTCTCCCGCCGGAGGAAGATTGATTCAGGACTTCTTTTTGCTCTTTTTCTTTGGCTCGAACCCCGTGATCCTGTCGATTATTATGTTCACGTCCTCGACCAGAATGCCCGAGTTGCGCTCAAGGTTGTCGGTAATGCACTGCTGTATGTCCCGAATCAAGCCCGTAAGCTGTCTGCCAAATGGAACGTCCACCGTGACAATCAGCTTGTAACCGCTTGTGCTTGTCTTTATGGTCAGCTTTTTGATTTTGACCTGCTCGTTGAATTCCTTGACGCATTTTACGACCATCTGGGTTACGGCGGCCTCCGAGAGTTCCACCCGGTCCTTTTTGCTGAACTCCGGCGCGACGATTGATTTTTCCCAAACCTTTGAGTCGCTTGTCGCAGTCTTTTTCAGCTTGCCCTTGCGTGTAAAAAAGTCGTGCAGCGATTTTACGAAAATCTGTGGGTAGCTTCTTTTGATTTGGACCGCCGCCACTGGTATAACGTGCCTTCCTTCGACATTGCGGCTGTGGATTGCGGCCTGTATTTCCTCGTCGCTTGCAATGCTGTGTATGTCTATAATCTTTTCGGGTGGAGGAAGCTGAAGCCTTTCGGCAATCTTTTTTGCCATCTTCTCGCTGGTCCCGATTATGAGGATTTTTTTGATTTTGTTGACCCTTATGGCCTTCGCAACCTCGTCGCGGTATTCCTTGTCATCGAAAAGCGCAATGCGTACCGCCCCCATGTAGGTCTTTTCGTGCTTTGCCGTGTGTCCCGCTATAATCTTGTCGTCCTGAATCAAAAGTCCGTCGTCAATCAGTGCTGTCAGACCGTACTTTTGGGCAACAAGTTTGGCATGGTAGCTTTTTCCTGTACCACTTTCACCAACGAGCGCGTAGATAGTAAATTTTTGTTTAAAAAAGATTTTCAGTATATTCATTCCTAACGGAAAATTATAAGTTGTCCGTCCCAATTTAGCAAGTTTAAATCAAGAATTTTTTTAAAATCATCAGGAATATTACAGAAAATCTGTGCCGGAAGTCCAATCGGATTGTCGTCCGGGAATGAGAGCCTTGTCGCGTGGAGATAAAACGTTTGCCCATGACCATTGTATGCACTGTCCCCCATGAGAGGATGTCCGTGCTCCATGCTCTGGCAGCGAATCTGGTGCTTGCGTCCGGTCTCTATGTCGAACTGGACCAGCGTGAGTTCTCCGTTTCGGTTTTTTCCATGGGCGAGAGGTGTGACGTGGGTTATAGCCTCCTGTCCCCGGTCTTTTTCCGTTGCGGCCTCCATTTTGTGGAATCCTACGCCTGTTTTTGATTCGGAAAGCATGTCCACCCATGTCTCGGCTTTTTCAATCCGTCCCTCGGCTATTCCAACGTAGGTCTTTTTGATTTTGTGTTCGCCCATCGCACTGGAAAACCATCTTGCCCCGGTGGAGCTTTGTGAAAATGCAATCAGTCCGCTGGTGTTTTTGTCAAGCCTGTGCAGGGGTCCGGTCCTGAATGAGAGCGAGTCTTTTTCGCCGGGGTAGAGTGTGGAAACCCATTCGGAAAGGCTGGGTCCACCGTTCATCGATGGTTGTGCGGAAATCCCCCTTGGTTTGTTGATTATGAGTATGTGCTCGTTTTTGAAAACCACGTCCAGTTGCGGCATGCCGCTGAAAGATTTTGCGGACTTTTTTTCGCTGGTCTGAATCTCTGGACCCCTGCCGGAAAGTAAAAATGCGGCGACGGATATTGTGTCTCCCTCACAGACTCTCTGTCCGGGGGTGGTTTTGGCATTGTTCAGCCTGACGAGCCTTTTTCTTATGGCCTCCTGAATCCTCGCGTTTCCGAATCCATCCAAAATTCTTGCAAGAATATGGTCAATCCTTTTTGAATCATCGTCCCTGCCGGCCCTGAAATCCTTGAAATCCATACCATATAGTTATATAATAGAACGGTCGCCATAGTCTAGGGAATCGTGATTGTGGGTTTGACTAGACAAAACTTTTTAATAGGGTAGAATGTAGCTATGGATAATGCGAAAGATCAGTTTATCTCTTTTATTAGAAATCCTGTGCTATTGTCATGTATTTTCAGTTGGCTGTCGGCTCAGTTTGTAAAGACACTTATAAATCTTTTTTCTGGAAAAATTCATAGTGTGCAGGAGCTTTTCGAGCTGCTAATCTGGAGGACCGGCGGGATGCCATCGAGCCATTCTGCGTTGGTGTCCACTCTTTGCACGACAATAGCGTTCCGCTCTGGAATCAACAGCGACATTTTTCTTCTTTCGCTTGGATTTTTCATGGTGACAATCCGTGATGCGGTTGGTGTCAGGCGGGCGAACGGTCTCCAGGCTAAAATCATAAACAAGATAGGCAAGTCCCTGGCCGAAAAAAAGCTGATAGATGAATTCAAGCCGGTCAAGGAGGTCAACGGACACACCCCCGTGGAGGTCGCGATTGGCTGTCTGCTGGGATTTTTCATAGGCCTTGCCTTCTCGTTGTTTAAATAGGAATTTGATGTGGTGGGATTGATGGATGAAATATAAATTCAGGCTGCTTATTTCAGTAATATTTTTTCTCGTGTTCGCACTGTGCTGCTTTGTGTTTAGAAGTATGCCTGTAGCCAAGATATGGAACAACTACAGCGTTCTCTATACCGACAATTCCGTGCCGGAGGCGACTGTCCTTTTCTATCTGGAGCAGGAGGGCTGCCGCGATGTCATTTCCCTTTCCGGTCAAAAGATGCCGCCGCTTTCACAGTTCACCATGCCCGAGGCGATTGATGAGACTTATCTTGACGAAAGGCTTGGATATTTTTCTGACGAGTCTTCTTCATACCAGCTTTTCTACATACCCGACCAGTACCATGACAGGGCAAAGGCCGCTGCGGTCTCATTGATTAAGGGAACCGGGGCGGAGGCTGGTCTTGATGGCCACGAGCAGTATCCATGGCTTGTTCCGCTTATCTGCTTTGTGACTTACCTGCTTTTGACCCTCTGTTCCAAAAAGAAGGCTGTCTTCATGTTCACGGGGATTTTTCCGCTTCTGGTTTCCCTGTCCCAGCCATTCTATGTTGTCGCGGCGGCGGTCTGTCTTTCGCTTGTGGCAATCTGCCTGATAAACGGTCTCTGGATAAGAAGAAAATTCTTTACCGCAATCTTCAGAAGCATCTACATCGACATACTGATTGTTGCGTCCATGGCCATTCCTTTTGCCTCGTCGCTTACGGCGGGGCTGCTTGGTGTGGGAGCCTTTTTCACCGTAACAATGTCTTTTGTATTCCTTAAGGCAATCCACGAGTACAGGGAGTACAGAAGCTCGTTCTCGTTCGTCCCAATTTTTTCCGCATGGCAGATTCCGGTCATGTACAGACGTTCCGCGGGCTACGTTCTTGGCTCGGTGATTCCGCTTGCGTCGCTGCTTGTGCTTTTCCTTGTCTCGACCCTTGTGACTACGACATCCTCCATGGCGGGACTTTCAATACCATCCCCGGTGCTTTACGGACAGAAGACCAACGGAAAGAGTCTCCCGGACGAGAATTCCTATTTCGCGTGGGTCTGGAAGGCAAGGGCGTATCCATACAAATCGCTCAACGACGATTCCGAGATTGCAGTTCCATCGGAGGGCGACAGGATTACGACAAGCCATTTCACGGAAACCGAGAGGGGCATAGTAAAATCCGAGGAGACAATCTACACGTACAATTCAAAATTCAGGGACAAGCTTAGGGGCGAGATAAAGAATTTTGACTACAACGCGATTGAAAAACTTATGATAGCGCAGGACGAGACATCGACGGTCTCTTATAATACGGGAATAGAAAGCAAATCTGATTCCCAGCACAACGCCATGAATATGTTTTTGCTTTTCATAGCAATCTCTGTTCCGGTAATACTATATGGAGTCTATTTTGGTTTTGGTAGAAAGAAAAATGAAAACAGTAAGCTGCATAACTCGCGATAAGAAATATCATTTCAAGAATTCCGTAAGGCTTTTTCTTCCGCGACACGCATTTGTTCCGCTCAACAAGGATGGCGAGGACAATTTTACCCGCATAGTCGATATTGGCGACACCGTTACCGAGGGTCAGATTATAGGATTTTTCATGGGCGAAGGTTCCGGTGAAAAAATCTATGTCCACTCATCGATTCCGGGCCGCATTGAGTCTTTTGAAAAGCGCATGTTCCCCGACGGAAAAACAGGCATGACGGCAAAGATTTCTGTCGGAGGGGCTTTTTCGTTCTTGGGAAAAAATCTGAAGGCGAACGAATGGCAGTGGAACACACCCGAGCAGATTCTTGAGACGCTTTCGGAAAAAGGGGTCCAGAACACTTTCGGAAAAAGAAAGGACCTTGCCACGCAGATTTCTACATGCAATGTACAGAAAAGCCGGTTCCTTGTTGTCAGAATGTACGACGACGACCCAAGCTACGAGACGGATTCGTTTGTTGCAGGAAAATGCACGAGGGAAGTTCTTGACGGTGTGCACATAGTCTCCCATGCTCTCCGGGCGAAGGGAATTGTTTTTGCCATGCCAAAAAAGTCGTCAATAGAAATACCCGATGACGAGTTTGGAACCATGCCGGTCCTGAAAATCTTTGTCGACGACACGCGCTATCCTTCGGGCCATGTGCAGAGCATAGTCCATGCCGTGAAACTTGCCGCAAAGACTCCGGAACAGACGATGTTTGACGCAATCAGCGAGTTCGGTCTTTTTGTTGACCCGGAAACTCTTTACTCCGCCTACGAGGCCGTTGTTTTTGGAAAACCTGTGGTGGAGTCATTTGTACATGCCACCGGAAACTGCCTAAGGTCGTCCGCACTGTTCAGGGTGCGCCTTGGAACGACAGTCCGCAGCCTCATGGAGCAGTGCGGTGGATGTGACAGGCCGCTTGGCAAGGTAATTGTCAATGGAATCGTAATGGGTGACTGTGTTGAATCGCTGGACACAATCATAACAAAGGATGTCAAGTCCGTCGCCTTTGTTCCATCCCGCGAGCTGTCCGACCAGAACCGAAATCCATGCGTAAGGTGCGGAAAATGCAGAAGCATCTGCCCGGAAGGAATCTTCCCCGACCTAATCTACAGGCACTGCAACGGCGGCAAAAAAATTGGACGGGAGATGTTGTCAACGTCCGCGCTTTGCTCCGGATGCTGCCTGTGCAATTCCGTCTGTCCATCAAGGCTCCCGCTTTGCCAGACCATAGAAAATTTGAGGAACACTGAAAATGAAGTTTATTGACATATTCAAAAGACCTCCGAAAGTGGAGTCGATAAGGCCATTCACATATCTCACGCCGTCAGTCGGAAGCTCCAGAAAATTCGTGCTTGTGATGATGGTTCCGCAGCTGGTCATGCTTGGAATTACAAAGTCCTACATGTCTCTTCTGATTGTGCTTGCCGCCGTGGTTGGTTCTCTTGCCGCGGAGATTGTGAGCCGGCTTGTCTCAAAATCTGGCAAGGTGGAGTATCTTTCGCCAATAATCCAGGGAATGTTGGTCGGTCTTCTGATTCCGTCCGGATATTCCATAGTGTCGGTTCTGCTGATTACCTTCCTGTCCATGGTGCTTGGAAAATATGTTTTCGGTGGATTCTCCCAGTCGTGGATAAATACCGTGGCCCTTTCCGTTGCGATTGCATATCTTCTTGACATGGAGGCATTCTCGTTCATAAGGGTTGGACCGGAGATGCTTTCAACAAGGTCTCCCGCTCTGGCGTACATACAGGACCCCAGCTTCCACATAGTCGGTGCGGATTCTGCGATAACGGCTTTTTTCAATAGAACAATTTTTGGTCTGTTCGGCATTGTGATTCCGGAGGGCTATGTCTCGTTCTTCTGGGACAACTGCTCCTTGATTCCGGCGTTCAGATTCAACTTCATAACATTGATTTCCTCAATCGTGTTGATGGCCATGGACATAATCGACATGGTGATTCCTTTCATCTTCATGGCGGTCTATGCCATTCTGGTCCGTGTGGTCGGTCCTTTGTTCACCGGCGCACCTGCCTTCCAGGGGGATGTGATTTTTGCGCTCCTGACCAGCGGAACCCTGTTCTGTACTCTCTATCTTTTGCAGTGGCATGGGACGGTTCCAATAACAAAGTCGGGAAAAATAATCTACGCAAGCCTTTCCGGGGTGGTGGCGTTCCTTGTTATGGGCTACGGAAATTCTGCCGCCGGATATGCGTTCATGATTTTGATAATGAATCTGGTCTCCACTCTGGTCCAGATATTTGAAAGCCGCATGGCGAGAAAAAAGGTCCAGTCCGTGCTTAGTCCAAGAATCCAGGCCATAAAGGAGGCTGAGAATGTCTGATGAACTTGCCGATGGAAAAGTCCGTCGCACAACAGAAATAAATAAAGAATGGCTTATAAAATTTGCGATAGCCGCCGGTGCTGTCCTTGTTCTTCTGGGACTTCTGTTTTTGTTCGCATTTCTTTCACGCAGGTCGTGGTCTGATGGAATGGCGGAGCAGGTGCAGACCGTGCTTTCCGAAAATGATTTGGAATACAGCGTTGGCGAGATGGACCAGATTCACAGTGGAGTGTCCGCAAGCCTTGTGTCTTTTACACTCAGCGAACCTGAAAAGCATGGGGTGATTGTGAGGGTCTCGACTCTCTACGGACCTATTCCTGCCGTGTTTATTTATAATGAAGAAAACAGGAAGGCAAGCTTTGTCGGTTTTGCCGATTTGAAAGGAATTGCCGAGAATATCATAGTCCCGGCGGTCAAGGGGTCCCAGATTCCTTACTGGGAGGGGCGGATTCCAAAAATAGTGGGGGCGGCCAAAAACATTCGTTCCAAGGAGGAGACAAAGTGAACAGAAATATATTCATGTTTCTTTCGGTCGCGCTCGTTCTGTTGATTCCGGTTCCAGGCAGATTTGCATACGGAATTGTCATGCTTGTCGAATTCATTCTGCTCATGTCGATTGGAACTTTGTCAAGGGCGTTTCTTTCAAAAATCAGGATTGAGGAATTCCAGAACGCCATGGTTCCAATCATAATGGTGGCGGTTTCGATATTCTTCAAGCAGCTTCTCATAATGATAAGTCCTCTCATGGCATTTACGCTTGGCTACGCGGTCTATCTTCCTGCCGTGTCCGCCTTTTTGCTCGGGACCCTTGCTGAAAAAAAATCCGCATCGCTCGTTTCCGATGTGAAAAAAAATTGCATGACGACTCTCTCAATTTCGCTTCCGATAGCGGTTGTGTTTTTCATCCGCGACCTTCTTGGTTACGGAACGATAACTCTTCCAGCACACAACGGAATTTTTGAAATCCACATCATTCCGAAAATCGAGGGATTCAAGTTTGCGACAGTCCTTCTTGCTTCAATCCCGGGTGCGTTCATCTCTCTTGCGGCCTGCACATTTATAATCAACAAGTTCGGACTCAGGTGGGACAAACGCAAGGACAAGTCTCTTGGTGCCGATGAAAAAAATGTTTCCGAGGAAAATGCAAAGCCGGAGAATCTGGTTGAAAATCAGGAGCCTGTAAATCCACCTCAGGAGCCAGCAACAAAAATTGAGGCAGCGGTTGAAGATGTGCATGAAGAAAAATCTGCACCAAAAGTTTCGGACGAAAATCCACCGACGGAAAATCCACCGAAAGAAAGTCCCGGCGTTTCATCCGAACCACCGGTTCAATACAACGAAGAACAGTCTTCCGCCGAAGAAAAAAAGGATGAGGCCCGACCCGAAAAGCCTGTGCTTGAAAATCCATTTGAAAAGGAGAATATTGGTCCATTCGCTCCGTCAAAAAATTTCCCGGACGCGCCAAGTCTCTTAAATCTTCAGAAGCTATTGGAGGAAACGGATGTTGACTAATTTCCTTTACTATGTTTTCTTTAGCTCCGCAGTTTTTGTCTACGGTCTTGGACTCCACAAGGCATTGATGAAAAGCCGTAAGCCAAAAAATATTTTGACCGAAATCTGCAAGTTCGCGATAACAATTTCCGTCTCCTCGCTTCTGTGCTATCTGATAACCGCGCAGCTTGTGAAAATCAATTTCGGGGAGCTTGGACCTTTTGTCGCAATCATCATAATCACTTTGATAAATGTGTTCATGGAGCTTGTGGTCAGAATATCCGAGCGGACTTCCATGATTGATTCTGCTGTCGAGCTTATGTGCGTTGTGATTGGTGTCACCGAGGCCATGTCAATCTGGGAGGCTCTTTTGAATTCCCTGTTCTGCATGGTCGCGTACTTTATCTGCATACCGTTCTTCTACAGTCTCAGGAAGAGAATCGAGATGAACGCTCCGACAAAAAATGTCCGCAATCTTTCGCTGCTTTTCGTGAGCCTTGCGGTGGTCGCGCTGATTTTGCTGTCATGGAATGTTTCATGGCTTAATCCCGGACGACTTTAGGACATGCCCATGGCGGTCTGCTTTCATTTGGATTTGAATTATCTGGATTACTCGGACAAAGTGGAGCTTGACAGGTTCTATCAGAACGGCCTGAAAAAGCTTCTGAAGGTTCTCTATGCCTTTCCAGATTTTTTGCTTTCAATATCTCTTCCCGGTGCGGTTCTGGAATATTACAACGAAAAATTTCCGGAGGCCATCGAGCTTTTGAAGGAGATAGTCGCGCGCTCGCAGGTTGAATTTTTGGGCGGAGGTTTTTTTTCTCCCATCCTTCCTTTGTTGCAGCCGTCGGACCGCAGTGGGCAGATTGAAAAGATGACATCCCTTTTGCGTGTGGCAATCGGCAAGCGTCCAAGGGGTATATCTCTTTATGGAAGCATCTGGAACGGCTCGTTGATTCAGTCCATCAAGGCATGTGGATTTGAGTACGTCTTTCTTGATGAAGGTCTTGCGCAAAACTACGGCACATCAGTTCCGCTCATTGTTTCGGACTACGGAAAAAGCATCAAGGTTCTTTTGACAAAAAAATCTTCCGCCCCAATGTCCGATGAAAATTTTGATTCATGGCGCGGGCGTGTTCTTGATTCCGCTCTGGATTCGCTTTTGTGTGTGGAGCTTGACATGGAGCAGGCCCTTCACGTTGCTGACAAAAAATTTCTTTCGGAGCTTCTTTCGTATAACGGGGGCAACATTCTTTCGACTCCCATGCTGTATCTGAAATCCTGTCCGTCATACAGGCGTGCGTTTATCGGGTCCGGCATGAAAAAAAATCCGTCGTCCAAAAAAAATTACGCGACGATACACGACTATCTTTTTGACAACCCGGAGTCCATGCATCTTTACGAGCGGATTGTCTACATCGGTATGCTGATTTCGCAGTCACATGGAAAAGACAAAATGCGGAAAAAGGCTGCGCAGGAAAAACTTTGGGAAGCACAGTGCGGCTCCTTTTTGATTTCTCCCGGAAATGGCGGTGCGGCATCTCCAAGGGGGCGGCAGACTGCCTACAAACTTTTGAACGAGGCCGAGCGTTGTCTTAGGGAGAGCGGTCAGTTTATTGAGGTGCTTACATCCTTTGACTACAACAGCGACGGGTTCAGCGAATATGTTTACCAGGCGGAACATTTCAATGCGGTAATTTCCCCGGTGGGCGGTCGTGTCTGCGATCTGAACATTCTTTCTAGCGGCGTAAACTACACGGACTCTCTTGCTTCCCGCGAAAGTTTTATGGTCGAAACACTTTCCGAAAGGGAGCCGGACAAAATCCTGTCGTCCGAAAATGATTTGTACTGGGGCGACATTCTTTTTGCCGAAAAAAAATTCGACAGCAAGCGCAAGGACATCCTTCTTGAGTCGGAAGGAATTTTCTCCCAGCTCAAAATGCCTGTGTCGCTCCAAAAAAAGATAGTCGTCTCGTCAAGCGGCCTCATGATTCAGTACATCCTTAAAAACCTCAGTCCGTTCCAGCTGAAGGCATATTTTTCCGTTTCGCTCGGACTTTCCCAGACCGATTTTCAAAAAGGCGACGGGGACCAGTTTGATCTGGAGCTGATTCAGGATGGAAACAGAATCGTTCCGCAGAAGGACAGGTGCGTCCTGAAAAAAGGTGTGTCCATGCTCCAGATTATTGATAAGAGCGGAAAGATGACCATGCTTTTTGAACCGAACGAGGAAGCCGGATTTGTTGCCGGAAACGAGACACCGAAGGATGCGGACCGTTACGGTAGAATCCAGAACATAAGATTCTATTGGCCGATTGATTTGGCATCCGGACGCGCAATGGAGAAGACTGTGAACTTCATGCTGATTCCGACAAGAAAGGGAAGGTGAGTCCCGAACTTTAGTCCTATCTTCCGTGGAGCCTCTTGACCAGAACCTTGAACCACCATGCCCTGAATTTTTCCGCGGCCTCGTAAAAATTGTAGAGCCACGAAAGTTTAAAGTCATAGCTTCCAGGTCTGTGGATAAGTTTTCCGCCGAATCCTGTCTTGAAAAGATAAAGGCCGTGCATCGGATGGTTTTCATCATCTGTTGGCGGGCATCCGTAAAAGTCGTACACCGGGCATCCGTATTTCTTGGCATCGCCTATTGCGGTCCATTGGAGCAGGTACGCCGGCATAAGGTTGCGCTTCACATTTCCGCTCGCTCCATAAAGATAGATAGCCTCGCTGCTGCAGAACAGCGTTATGATTCCCGCAAGATAGTCATCCTCGTGCCTTGCAAGATACAGGGTGACAAGGGGTGTGCCGCCTTCGTCCTTTGCGCCGCGTGAAAGAAGGTCCATGTAGTAGGATTTTGCATGGAAACTTACGCCGTCCCTTTTGCTTGTCTGCTCGAAAAGCTCATAGAAACGGTCAAACGCTTCCTGAAATCCTTCGTCCCCGGCCCTGAACCTTGAGACCTCCACACCTTTTTTTGCCGCAAGACGGATGTTGTACCGCCATTTGCTTTTCATTTCCTGCAGAAGCTCGTCCTCGGTTTTGTCCAGAGAAAGAAGAACCGTGTCCGGCGGCTGTATGTCCACGCGGCTTTTTTTGCCCTTGCCGCCACGGCTTGATTTTATGAAAGCGTTTTTTTCTTCAATGTCTGTAAAATCAACAGGCACATCGAACCTGACGAACAGCGTTCTTGACGGAAGGTATTTTTTTAGTTCGCGCGTCAAATTTTCAATCGTGCCGAAATAATTTTTTATTGCACCGGAATCCACTTTGTCCTCTGGATTTCTTTCCGCAAATTCCGGTGCCATCGGGATGTATGCGATGTTGAAAAATTTTACGCGGCGGATTAAAACCGTGAGCCTTTCAGCATCCTGTATTTCGGAAGAGTAGTGCTCCAGTTTTTCAAGTGAACCGTCACCTGATTTTTTGAAAAAGAGACGGCTCCATCCGTGGTTGGATTTAAAATCAGCCCAGAACTCAGTCTGCAAAAAACGCTGCCCGGTCAATTAGTGGACCTCCCCGTTTTTGGTGAATCTGGTTGAAATTGCTTTTCCGTTCACGACCAGATTTTTTCCTGAAATCTGCACGCTGTTTTCTACAACCTTTATCTCCACCTTGAAGAAGTCGTCCGCCGTAATTTCGGATGGCTTTTCTGCGTTAGGGTCTGAACCTTCAAGTACAACCTTTGTTCCCGGCGCTGCGTCCGGTGCTTCAAGCGGTTCAACACAGTCTTTTCCGTCCGCGTCCTTGTAATCTGCCGCGAGCAACATTCCGTGGCTTTCAATTCCACGCATTTTTCTTGGCGCAAGGTTTGCTGCAAGGATTATGTTTTTTCCAAGCAAATCCTCCGGCTTAAGATATTCGCGAAGTCCGCTCTGGATTATCCTTTCGGTTCCGCTTCCGTCGTCAAGGGTCTCCACGTAAAGTTTGTCGCTCTCCGGGTTTTCCTCTACCTTTATGATTTTCGCAACCCTGAGCTCAATCTTTTCATTGAAGTGCGCGCACTGGTCTGCGGCAAGCTCTATCTTTGGCGGCTGCTTTTTTTCTTTTTTCTGTTTTGCATTTTTTTCGCCGTCCCTTTCTTTCTGGGATCCTGCATACTTTTTGCGGAATGCGTCTGCGGTCTTCTGGTCCAGCGGAGTAAAATAGATTTCCGGTGTGGAGACTTCCGAAAGCCCCTCGGTTTTTCCGATGTCTGACCATGAGAGTCCGCCTTCTACCGGATTTTCACCGAGCATTGGTTCGGAAATCTTTTTTCCAAAGTAGGAAAGGATTGTCTCGGTGAACTGCGGCATGTAGGGGTGGGCCATAATCATAAGGTCCTTTATCATGTAGCACAGGTTGTGAATCAGCTTTGCGGCCTTTTCCGGGTCGGTCGTTCTTGTCTTCCATGGCTCTCCGTCCTGGAATGCCTTGTTTCCGATATCGGACACAGCAAAAATCTGGTGGAAAGCGTCTTTCAGGTTAGCCCACTCAAGGTTTTCGGTAATCTTTGCCTCAAGCTCCCTGACTTTTGCCCACATTTCTTCGTCAACAGCTGCGTCGGGGATTTTTCCTTCGTAATATTTTGTGACAAAAAGCAAGGTGCGGTTGACAAGGTTTCCGAGATTTCCAATCAGCTCGCCATTGTATTTTTCGCGGAACTCCTTCCATGTAAACTGGTAGTCCTGCTTTTCCGGTCTGTTGTAGAAAATGAAGAACCTCCATGCGTCCGCCTTGATTCCGCTTTCCTTTGCGTCCGAGCCGAACACACCGATTCCCTTGCTCTTTGAAAATTTTCCGTCCTCGTAGTTGAGGTATTCGGTTGACGACATGTGGTAGAGCTTGGTCCAGTTGTGTCCTGAACCAAGAAGGCTGCACGGGAAAACGACAGTGTGGAACGGAATGTTGTCCTTTCCGATGAACTGGAACAAATCGACCTTTGGCTTTGCTTTTCCTTCCTCGCTTTCTTCCGGGAGCCACCAGCTTTTGTAGTCGAAAGATTTTTTGCCCTGCGCAAGAAGTTCGTCCGCAAGCTGCTTTGTAATTGATATGTAGCCGATCGGTGCGTTGAACCAGACGTAGAAAACTTTGTTCTCGTAGCCGTCCCTTGGAACAGGGATGCCCCATTTGAGGTCACGTGTGATTGCCCTTTCGTTAAGTCCGTCGCGGATCCAGGCCTTTGTTATGTTGATTGCGTTTTCCGACCAGCGTCCCTCTTTGCTTGCTTTTTCCATCCAGGAGTCAAGCTGCGTGCTGATTTTTGGCAGGTTGATGTAGAGGTGCTTTGTCTCCCTGATTTCGGGCGTGCTTCCACATGTTGAGCATCTTGGTGATTTAAGCTCCACAGGATCAAGAAGGGAGCCGCATTTTTCGCACTGGTCTCCGCGCGCATCGTCGTAGCCGCATTTCGGGCAGATTCCACGGACAAAGCGGTCTGCAAGATACCTCTGGCATTTCGGACAGAACGGCTGCTTGTTGACATGCTCGGTTATGAATCCGTTTTTCTCCAGGTCCCTGAAAATCATCTGGGTGATTTCGGTGCACTCGTCGTTTGATGTGCGTCCGAATTTGTCGAAGGCAATGTCGAACCATTTGTAGATTTCGTCATGCTGCTTGTAGAAGTAGTCGCAAAGTTCGCGCGGGGTCTTGTTGTCTTCCATGGCCCTTGTTTCTGTGGCGGTTCCATATTCATCGGTTCCGCAGACATAGAGCGTTTCGTATCCGCGTCCACGGCAGAATCTTGCGAAAACGTCCGCGCTTAGCATCTGTATAAGGTTTCCCAGATGGGGAATGTTGTTTACATAGGGTAGTGCTGATGTTATTAATCTTCTATTCATAGTCCTACAATTATAGAGTTTACAGGGGTTTAGGTCAATAAAAGTTTTGTCCAAAAAACTTACGCGGAATCAAAAAAAGGTGTTGACATGAATCCGTTTTTTTTATAATATTTGAACATCAACTTTTTGGTGGCATAGTTCAGTCGGTAGAACAACGGACTCATATTCCGTATGTCGGTGGTTCGATCCCACTTGCCACTACTTCCCCGTCCTTCTGGATGGGGATTTTTTTTGAGTAAAAAAGAAGGCTTTTTTCTTCTTAAAACAAAACATTTCATGTTAGTGTAGGGCAGCCGTAAAATCACTCGCGACAAGCTAAATCATCGCATCTTTGTAATATTTTCCCTACTTTAGTTCTACCTTTTTTCTATATGTTGCAGTGTAAAATCCTGCACTCGGCAATTGTTTTTCCAAGTCTCTTTCATTAAATCCTTTTGTTGGTAACAAAACCTTGTATTTTATTTCAAGCACTTTTGTATCGGTCGGAAATCTATAGGAATTTGTTTTGGGTACATAGAATCCTTCATCGTTCACTGAGAAAACTATGCCCCTGCCATCATTCCAGACATAATACATCCCCCTTTTATCCCAAGTCATATTGATTTTTCCAACAGGGGATATTTTTTTAGCATAGCCAATAGGACCTACAGGTATATTCCTTACGTCTGAAAATGTTTCTATAATTATACCGTCTGCACAGATTTCTTCTATAAATAAAGCCAAAACCGTATCTTCTGAAAAAACTATTTCAGTACCAGATGGTATTTCATACTCCAAACAAATAGTTATGCTGTCCTTGCTCTGTGAAAATACAAAACCCATGCAGCAGCTTATTAGTATAAAAAAAAACAAATCGTCGCATTAAGGCCTCCATCTCTCTGCCGAACCTGAAAGTGTTCTAAATGCATGGAGATACGGATTTTTTTTTGTGCAAAAAATTGGGGTAAGTCGTGCATTGCATATCGTTGGTCTCCTTATTGATGGTCGGCTGTATTTTAAAATCATACAGATTTTAAGCTGGATTTTCAATCATTCGGTTAAACCTCTCAAGATAATTTTCGTCAACCATGTCAAAAAGTTCACGCTCC
>CACZPR010000115.1 GCA_902783155.1 uncultured Spirochaetaceae bacterium | reverse complement strand
TGTTCTCATAAGGTATTGCAGTCGGATTTAATACCCCTTGTTTCGCCCCAGAGGGGCGGGGTATTAAACCCTCCGCTCGAATAAAAACTATATGGTGGAGATTTAAAGTCGCACTTGAAATCTCCACCCAAAAATTTTTAAGATTTTTCTTGAATTCAATTTTTAATCCCTTTATTCTTACTTATGAGCGCTCAAAACTAACAAGTAAGAACGAGGTTTTTATGACTAAAGAAGAACTGCACGAATTGATTGAGACGCAGCAGCAGAACATCTGCCAGATTGAAGTGATCCGCGACGATAAGACTGTTTATGCCGACACATGGAACAATTACAAAAGCGACGACTGCGTTCACGTTATGTCCGTGACAAAAAGCATTATGGCTCTGCTTGTGGGAATTGCCATAGACAAGGGGCAGATAAAAAGCGAGGACGACAAAGTGCTGGACTATTTTCCCGAATACAAGGTGAAGCGCGGTGAAAAAACAATTTACAATGTGACCATAAAACATCTCCTTACGATGCGAGCTCCGTATAAATCTAAGGGCGACCCGTGGAGCAAAGTCTGTTCGAGCGAAAACTGGACTTATGCATCTCTTGATTTTCTTGGCGGCCGAAATGGACTAACCGATGAGTTTAAATATTCGTCTGTCTGCCTCCACATCCTGACGGGGATTTTGTACAAGGCCACCGGCATGAAGACCGTGGATTATGCCAACAAATATCTTTTTGAACCGCTTGGAATTAAAAAGCACAAAAATTTTTATGCAAAATCAGCCGAGGAGCACAAAGCGTTTACGATAAGCAAGCTTCCGAAAGAAAACGTCTGGTTCGCCGATCCGCAGGAACTTGGAACTCCGGGCTATGGTCTCTGTTTGTGTGCGGGCGACATGGCAAAAATCGGACAGCTGTGTCTGAACAACGGAAACTATGACGGCAATCAGATTGTTTCGTCCGATTGGATTCACGAAATGACCCGTCCGCGTGCAATCGAAAACAATCATTTCCGCGGCATGGAATACGGATACCTCTGGTGGATTATTTCACGAAAGAAAAATATCTACGCTGCTATCGGCAACAGCGGCAACGTGATTTACATAAATCCGCAGAAAAATCTTGTGGTCGCAGTGGCATCGTATTTCAAGCCCACAATTTTTGACCGGGTGGATTTTATCCAAAAATATATCGAACCGTTTGCGGAAAATGCGGAAGGAAATAAAAAATGAAAATCATAGCAATAGCAGCAGTTACAGCGGGCGGTAAAACAAGTGCAACAAAATCAATCATAAAAAAAATCCCAAAGGCAACGTCCCTTCATTTTGATGATTATTCTTTTGAAGGTGAAGTTGAAGATTTTTGCCAATGGGTAAAAGACGGTGCTGATTGTAACGTTTGGAATCTGACTCCCTTAAAAAACGATATTGAAAAAATCATTGCAAGCGGAAAATACGAATATTTGTTTTTGGATTACCCGTTTGCATATAAACATGAATTACTCAAAGATTATATAGACTGCGCAATTTTTATAGACACGCCGTTAGACATTGCTCTGGGCCGGAGAATTCTTAGGGATATGAAAAATTCCTCCGCAGATGAAATCCGTTGTGAGATTGACTTTTATTTGAACCATGCAAGAATCGCGTATATTCGAATGCTGAAAGACACATTGCCAGCATCAGATTATGTTATTGACGGTTCTAAAAAACTTGAAGATATTGTTGAAGAAATCATTAATATTTCTACAAGATAAATTTCAAGTCGGTATTTCAATCTACATCAACGAATAAATTATCTTCCGCCTTCCCGTTCGATTTTTTCATAATATTTTTCAAACGGATATTCACTGCTGAAAAAATGCAGGTTGGAGTCGGAAAGATTGAGCCTCAAATCTTTTATTGGGACAGGTTCAGGATTTTTTTTGGATGAAATCATAGAGTCCTCAAACACCTGCCACAAAATTGGTTTTGACAAAGTGCCGTCAGGATTTTTTTTCTGTTCCAACATCAGGTATGAACTTTGAGATGTAGCATAAAATTCTTCTGCGATGGAATTTTCATCATAGCGCAAAGATTTTGATTTGAAATTTTTTACGCTTCCGTCAAAGCCAATCAACAGCTCCTCAACAGAAACGTTTTGCTGGGTGTTAAGATATAACTTTCCCGTAAAAAGAATGCCGTCGTCGGTAAACTTGATTGTTTTCGGTTCGAATGCATTGTTGCAAAAATCGATTGCATTCGGGAACTCGCCTCCAAAATGAACGTTTCCATTTGTGTCGATATTCGTCCACCTTATGACAAATGAACCTAGCGCACAGTTCGCCGGGAAAATAATCTTGCCGCTTGAAATTTCATATTCCCCGGATTCCCTGTTAAAATACAGATGGATTCCGTTACCGAAAATATCTATGGACGGTTGAATACGGGTTTTTCCATACAGGAAATATTTTTCATCATCAGTGCCATAGGGGTTTCCGTAAAAAGTTTTTTCAGGAGTTATTGTTGCATCCACCTTAAAATAATGCTCGCTTGCCTTGGGGAATTTTGATAACAGCGTTATCGTAAATCCTCCGTTGCTGTAAGAATAATTAAGAACCTTGTCGTCCGGTAACAGCAGACCTTCGCCTTCTCCAAATTCGCCCTTCCATTCATACCTTCTGTCAGATTCAAGTTCCGCAATGCCGTCTCCATAAGACAGGTACTTTATTTTTTCAAAAAGATATTCATGATTGTTGCGGGTTAAAATTACATCGCCAAACCAAAAATTGTTTTTGCTTTTTGACTGCAAGTTTATTTTTTTTGCAGAAAAATTATCGGTGCCGTTTGAAAATGTAAATGGTTCCGTGAACGATGCGGCAAAGGAATAGTCGGAATAAATTATTTCATGGTTATTTGCCGTAACATGCAGATTTAATTTCGGAATTGAAATTTCACCGTTGGCGCAAATTTTATTGTTCTCATCAAACATGATTGAGTTAAGTTTTATGGAAATTCCAAAAGCATCGTCGCTTGAAAGCCTGAGTTTTTTTGCAAATGAATGTTTGGAAGTCAACAGATTTCCCTTCATGTCCACGGTTATCTGATAAGTAAGAAGGCTTTGTATTCCAAAGACATACGGAACGTCAACGGTCGCCTTGTTGCATTTGAGTATGTACGAGTCCCCGCTTTTTTCCAGCCAGGCTTTGTCCAGATACAGTTCAAGTCCATCGTTGCAATAAGTGGAACTGTCGTAATCGCATTTACCGCTTTTAAAACTTCCGTCGCGGTTCAGGGTAAACTTTGGAAAATACAAATCTGCATGATTTTTTTCATCGCCAAAGGTAAACGTTGCTGCACAGGAAATGGATTTTCCCTTCCTCTTTGGTTCAATGACCGTTATCGTATAATCGTCAAATTCAAGTTCCGTCTCTACGTCAAATTCTGCGACATCAAAATTGAAGTCTGCAAAAGGAATTGCAAATGCGTGTGCTGCGGATAAAAGCATTAAAAAACAAAACAATGAAAACCTATTTCTAAAAAACTTCATATATAAGATTTTATTTTATATTTTATCTTTCGTCTACACACCATAACAAGACTTTTTCCCGGCATTTTGATATAATCAAAACAAACATAACAGGCATTTGGGAGAGTAAAATGAAAAGAATCTGTCTTGCAATTTTTTTTATGTTGATTTGTCCGCTGGCATTTTGTTATACATTCGATGAGCTGAAAAAATATCCCTATGAACAGACAAGTTTTTACGGAGGAAGTTTTTCTTACGGGCTTCTTGATAAAGTCCGTGTTCTTGAAGGAAACGCAAAACAATTTCTTTCGGATTTTGACAATTATTATGAATATAAAAATCATGTTCTGACCGAAGATGAAAAATCTTTTTTCACCGAATATTTTTCTTATCTTCCAGAAAAACTCCAAAGCTGTTTTTTAGAAAATGTCTATGCCATCTATTTTGTTGAAGGAATGTGTTATGGCGGACTTACGAATTTTATTTTTGACAATCAGAAAATGTACTGCACTGTTTTTTTCAATATCGACACCTTCAACTATAATTTGGATGAATGGCTTGAGATTCGGGACAACAGCATTTTTACCAAAACCGATGACAAAAATAAAATCAAAGTAGAATGTAGCAAAGAATGGAAAGCATTCCTTCACGTGCTGACCCATGAATCTGTCCATGTTTATGATTACATCAATAATGTTACGCCTTACGCAGATTCTTTTGATGGAAGTCCAAAATCTGATTCTGTTTATTATAAATACTGGCGGGACATGTCGCATCCTGTAAAAGAATATGATAACAAACTGCTTTCCAAATTCAGCTATTATCATTTTGGAAAACAGATTTCCTTTTCCAAGGCAAATGATTTGATAAACTATATTTCCAAAACGCCATTCAGCACTATTTACGGAGCAAAAAATTGGCAGGACGATTTTGCCGAAACTGTGACTTTTTATTATTTTCAAAAAGCATTTGACCTTGATTATAAAATCACCTGCATGGAAAAAGGAAAAGCGAAATCCACATATAGTCTGAAACAAAATGAAAATGTTCATATATGGGATTCGCTTTGTAAAGAATTGACAGGAATGTAATAGAATCTGTTTTAAGTTTAAGATTGAACTTTCCCGCTCCTGCCTAAAAACTGATTTTCGCGCTTATATAAATAGAAGAAAGATTTTTATATGCGCCGTATTTTCCTGTGCGTGACGGTCCGGGAATAAAAACGTATGCGCCCAAGCCCAGGTTGATGTAATCCGAAAGGCTGTATTTTACCGTGGGGGAAATCATGCTGTCAAAATCGTTCAGTCCAAGGATTCCTGAAACGCCGAGTTCAAGTGTCTCGTTCACAAGTGATTTTGAGACGCTGAGTGTCATGCCGTGTTCATAAGCGTTCGCACGTTCAAGATTGTCAAGGTTTCCAAAAACAAAGTCGCAATAATACTGGGCGGTCAAAGTCCATCCGTTCGGCATCCAGTCCAAACCGGCAAGTGCAGAAAGTTCGTTGCGCCGTTCAGATGTTTCGACCGATGTGGATGAATTTTTTTCCTCAATTATTTTTGCAGCTGATTTTTGAAAATGACGTTGCGGAAAGAATGCAGTTTCCAGACGTATTACCGTTTCACCGATTGGAAACGCTGCATCTGCTCCGACCATTCCCATGTGCTTGTATTCACCACCAACTTTAATTCCATTCGGCATTGCGGGATATGGTGGATTTGGCTCTCCATAAAGTATCGAATAATCCAAAAACGGAGTGTCGTCCCAGCCGTAAAAACCGTAGAGGGAAACGTCAAGCGCAGAAAAATATCCCGAAAGTTTTATGCCCCACTCTCCGTTCCAGATTGCAAGCTCCGGTTTTTTGATTTCGCCGATTGAAACGGGAAGGCTTGTCTGTCCAAGACCGGGGATTGGAAATTCAACTGATGATGGAACGACAAAACGGCGTAAAGGATTTCCTTCGTTCAAAGGAAGGGATGACGGTGTAAAAAAAGGAATCCAATATGCGTCGGCTGTAAAAGAGTTTCCGTTAAAAGAAAAACGGAGCGCATCAACAGAAAGATTTCCGTTGTCGCCGGTCATTGCTGAAAAACTGCTCATGTCGGAGGGACACAAAACGTTTGTGATATTGATTCCGTCCGCCTTGCCCCATGCCGCTTTTTGACGACCGACACGCACTCCCCAAAAAGAGTCCGTATAGTCAAGCCAAAGTTCCCCAAGCGAAAGATTGAATCCGTTGGTCAAGTTTCCGCCGCCCATGTTTGCTGCGTCAAAAGAAAAATCTGCTTCCGCATACGCAGAACAGTTTTCGTAGTAGGCATCCAGCTTTGCCAAAAAAGATGTCTTTCCCAAAGTGAAGCGTCCCGCATTTTCTGAATCGGTCCAAGGGGCTGCGACTCCCCATTTCGTCTGAATGTCGGCAGAAAAATTTATTCCGCTTTCTGAAATTGCCGGGAACATGGATGCAAAAATCAATGCCGGGATTAAAACTAATTTTTTCATAGATTCCTCTTTTTATAAAAGCTGTTTGCGTTAGCGCTGTGCAGGGCGGCGAAGCCGTTCCAAAGGAATGACCGTTAGGGAACCCGGAACATAGCGACCCGAATGTAGTGAGGGGAACGCCCTTATGACTTTCAGCCTCACTACATTTTTTTATATTTATCTTATGCGACCTTTTTCCAATGCCGCGACGGTGAACAGTGAATCGTCAATGTCGTTTGCGTTGTAGACTATGTTTTTTGTTTCAATCAACGACCATGTTCCTGTCTGCACGTTTTCCATTTTCATTTTGCGTGCCGTCGTGTAGCCGCTTATCGTCGTAAAATCGCTGCATGTAAGTACGCGGTGGAGCTGATTCTGTCTGTCGTAGAATTCACACTTGCGCATGATGTAGTCGCTCTTTGAAATGTAGGTGATGTAACGCGGGTCCTTTTCCGTGTGTGCCTTGCTGATGCATTCAACCTTGTAGCACATAACTCCGTCAACGCTCGCTTCTCCAAGCAAAGTGTAAGTGTATTTGTTAAGGCTCCGGTCGCCCATGTCCTGATAGGTGAAGTCGGTTCCCATGAAGCTGCCTTCGCTTTCGGAGCCGCTTGAAGCAATGCGCCTTGTCTTTTTCATTGCGGGCATGTAAAGCCAGTTGTCGGAATCTTTTTTGTTGCCTTTTGCATCTTCCGCATATTCGAACATCAGGTAGCCGGTTCCAGCGACATCTTTTGGAGTTGTAAAAACAATCACCTCTTTTGTAACGTCGCCGTAGTCCTTGCTTTTCATAATCACTTCGCGAATCCTGTCCGAACCTTTTTTGGAATGGATGGTTAGCGTTGCCGTGGATGATGAAGTTTTTGGTGACGGGACCTCATCCGCTTTTTTCATGATGTCGTAGCCTGTGAGCGACTGGGCAAAAAGGGTTCCGGCAATCAAAAGACCTGCGAATGTTGAAATCAGTTTTTTCATATCAGTTTTTCTCCTTACCAAATGGTTTTGTTATATAAAGCAGCACCGGTGTTACCGTGTAGTCTGCAATCAAAGCTCCCCCAAGTCCTATCATCGAAAGCCAGCCAAGACGGACAAGCACGGTCATTGAGCTGAACAGGAAGATGAAGAACATTGCGCACAATATGATTGTGGTCATTATCATCGTCTTTCCGATTTCGCGGTAGGAATTTTCAATCGCCTTCCGGTAGTTTCCGGTAAGCTCGAAATGATATTTGATGTGGTTCGTGAAATGGATCGTGTCGTCAACCGCAATTCCAAGAATCATAGGCATTATCATTGCAGTCACCATGTCAAGGTTCCAGCCAAGGTAGCCCATGAGACCGCCTATCAAAACGATTGGAGCGACGTTCGGAATCATTGCGATAATTCCTGTCCTCAGCGATGTGAATGCAAGAATCAAAAGGACAAGGATTATGAGAAGCGACGTTCCTATTGATTTTATTGAACCGCGCACAAGCTTTCCGTTCATCTTTGCGTATTGCATTACTTCACCGACTACACCTGCGTTCGATGCATCCGGGAAAAGTTCCTTCACCCATCCTTCAACGGCTTCGATGTTCTTAACACATTCTTCACCGTCGTAACCGGAAAGCTCCACATGAAGATATGCGGCCTTGAAATCTTCGCTGATGTAATCGTACAAATCGTTTCCGCCGGAGATTTCATATAGGAACATTATCTGGCTCACAAGATCCTGGTCGTCCGGGATGATGTATGCACTTGGGTCGTCCTCGTTCAACGTGCGGTTCATTTCCTTTATGACTTTCGTTACGGATGATACGCGCGGTTTTCCGTTTGAAACTTTTGTCATGCTGAGAGTTCCGATTTTTTCCGTAAGCTCGTCCATTTTTTTCAGGCGCACGGGGTCTTTCATTGCATCCTCGTCGGGATATTCAATCAAAACCTCGTAGCTGTACTGGCTTCCAAGCTGGCTCCTCGTGATTTCCAAAAGCCGTCTCACGTAATCTGTCCGCTCGCCCATCATCTCGGTGTAGTTCATGTTCACCTTGATTTTGAACAGACCTGGTATACATGCAATCATGACGGCAGCCGCAACGATGACCGTAATCCATTTTTTGTTGAGTATTGATTTTCCCATTGCAAGAACGCGCAGGTCTGATTTTGTTGAACCCTGAGTTTCCACGAATGTCTTGTCCGGTTCCCTGTCTTTTCCAAAACTGTAGAGGCACGGAAGCAGAATCATTATGTATGCGAACACGACGAAAACCGCAGCGGCAGTTATTGCACCGACCCAGCGCATAGGTCTTATTCCGCCGGCAAGGAACGAAAGCATTCCGCCCATAGTCGTAATCACGGTGAAAAACAAAGCCCAGCCTGAATCCCGGATTCCCATGACGATGGACTCTTTTCGTTTACCGGTCTTGCGGAAATAAAGCTTGAAACTGTTGATGTAGTGGACCGCATAACCGACTGCAAGCGCCATCGAAAGAAGGACTGTGACAAGAATCATCGTGTTGTTTCCCTTGATGTTCATCCATGCAGAAAAACCGAGCGTGGTTCCCAGGGCACCGACAGTCGCAATCGTTGGAACAATGACACCCCGCAGCGAACGGATGAATATGATCAGGAACAAAAGCATTACGGCAAATCCGATTGCAATGCGGCTCACGCACTGCTCCATCGTAGC
Organism: uncultured Spirochaetaceae bacterium; assembly: GCA_902783155.1. GTDB lineage: Bacteria > Spirochaetota > Spirochaetia > Treponematales > Treponemataceae > Treponema_D. The sequence goes on along the minus strand of CACZPR010000115.1, from coordinate 32,755 downwards.
CTTCTCTTCTTCGTATTCCGTGTATGAAAGACCCGTCTCGCGGATTTCCCATTTGTCGGATTGATATTTCGGGTCGTGGAAAATTTTCATTGCCGGAGGAGTGATTTTGTTCATGGCCTCGGTAAGCGATTCTGAATACTGCTCAAGATTTACGATAAGCCAGGTTTCGGTGCAATCTTCGCTTACAAGATTGTTCACAAGGGACTCTCGGCTCATTATGAAATTCTTTTTTTCTTCAAGCTCTGCAGGATCGGTCGGAACTCCGTCTTCAAAAGGACTTGTAACTTCAAAGCCTTCTTCCGTTCCAATCGGCACTGAAAGTTCCATGAGTGATGTGATGCTCGAAGCGTAAGGCACGTTGTTCAAAAGCTCTTCCCCAAGCTCGTCTATCATCTGCAAAACTTCCGGGTCAAAAACATTTTTCGTCTTGATGTGCGCCGCAAGACTGTCCGTTGAACCGAAGATTGCCTCAAAGTGGTCCTGGTTCTGCTTGGTTGTTTCCCAGTCATCGAACCAGTCTTCTTCACCATTGTCCAGTTTGAGCCGTGAAAGCCCAAGGCATCCGACTACGGTAATCACCAAAAGACAGATCATAAATGCCCAGCGGTGTCTGATTTCAAAGCGGCCGAATTTTTCAAACCAGTCGTTAATCTTTTTTACCTGCATAAAAATCTCCTGTAGAACCATTATTGTTAGTTATGTCTAACATTTTTGGTAACACTGTTATCTTAGCGGTAACACTGTTATCTTGTCAATAGGATTTTTAAAGTTTTTGATAACAATGTTATCAAATTATGATTGACAGCGAATATTTTTCTTTATAAAATGAAATCATGAGTGAATCAGCTGCCGAAACCAAGGCAAAAATCATTGAAAGCGCAAAAAAAGAGTTTCTCGAAAAAGGCTTTATGAATGCATCCCTAAGGACAATCGCTGCAAATGCGGGTGTAACGACAGGAGCAATGTACCGTCATTTCAAGGACAAGGACGCACTCTTCTGCGCACTCGTGGACAATGCAATAGAAATAACGACACAGGCTGTAATGGCTGCCGACGTAATTGCACATCAGAAAGAATTGGATCCGGTCGGGGAAGAGCACCACAAGGCGGAAAACAAAATCCTTACGGATCTCTTGAATTACATCTATTCAGATTTTGATGCGTTCACACTTCTGCTCACAAAATCTTCCGGAAGCACGCATGAAAAATTCCTTGAAGAAATGTGCGAACTGTATTCGGAGAACTGCCTCAAGACATTCAAGTATCTGTACAAACAGGGCTTTTCAAAATACAACCCGGACGCAATGACCGTGCATGTAATTGCATCAAGCCTCATAAACGCATTCGCCGAATTGATACTCCACAAAATCCCCAAGCGGAATGCAGTAAAATTCATCGAAAACATTAGGAACTTTTTCCACTACGGAACCATGCACATAATGGAAATACCGTGCGATTAATTTTCTAAATTTTTGTAAAAGCTCACGTGGGAATTAAGTTCGTTAAATCCATTTTTCAAGTAAAACTTATATGCAGGTTTGTCGCTGTCCGTTTGAAGAAAGATTCCTGAAATACCACGCTTTTTAATATCACCTTCAATCATTTTCATAAAACGTGAGCCAATACCCTGTCCCTGAAAATCTGGTGAGACGCAAAATTCTTCTATATTATATTCCGTTCCTTTCCACCAGTGCCGAATCATCCCGATTGCAAAAGCACAAAGTTTTCCGTCAATCAAAAGTCCATAATGCAGCGAATTGTAAGAACCGCTTATTTCTTTCATATATTCTTTTAGCTGATTCTCGTCGCTCCAGTCGTCATTCCATGGCTCGCCTTTAAATGCACGGCTGAACAAATCTGCCATCTCTGGAAGATAGGATTCATCAAGCGTTATAAATTTTTCCGACATTTTTTTTCTCCATCAAAAAAACACGTGCATGAGTTTACAATAATTTTATCTGCTTGACCAGATATAAAAATGCAATGTACTATGTGGCATGGAAATTGACTGCTGCTTTACTAAAGAAAACAATTGGTTCAGGTTCAGGACGGGCGCGATTATCGTCGAGGACAATTCGGTGCTTTTTGTCGGGAGCAAAAGCCTAGACTATCTTTATACTGTCGGAGGCGGCGTTCACGTCAACGAAAAAAGCGAAGACTGCATAAGGCGAGAAGTTTTTGAAGAGACAGGCGTGGAATATGAAATCGACCGTCTTGCCGTGGTATGCGAAAATTTCTTTTCAGGTCACGGAGGAACAATCGACGGCCTGGACTGCCACTGCATTGAATTTTATTTTCTGATGAAAAGCCGTGGAAGCAAAGATCTGAACGGAGTTTCTTTCAATGCGGACAACGAGCGCGAAACAATGCACTGGGTTCCAATTGACGAAATCAAAAACACTAACATAAAGCCGTCGTTTTTGAAAGACAGGATCGGGGAAATCATAAGCACAAAAAACATCATCCACATTGTAAGCGAAATAGACAGACGGTAAAAAAAACGAGACAAGTTTTTGAGACAAACTAACGTTAGTTAGCCCCCACCCCCCTCAATATGTATCCCCAAAATTTTCTATCGGTCTCCAATCGGTCTCCACTCAGTCCTAAATCGGTCTCCCGCAAAAAAAATTTTGTTTTTATTCAATTTAAATCCTAACAAATAACAAATTTTGTGCTATAATGAGTTGCTAAATTGTGTGGTGGGGTTAAAAATATGGGTGAAATCAGAGTTTTTCCAAATCCAAATATTCCAGAATCAACTTTCGTACATCTTCATGTACATTCGGATTTTTCTCTGCATGACGGAAGCGCCAGCCTTTATTCGCTGGTTGCCAAAGCAAAGTCGCTCAACATGAAATCCCTTGCGCTTACCGACATCAACAACATGATTGGTGCACTGGACTTTGAAAAAATCTGCCGCGCAAATGGAATCAACCCGATTATCGGAGAGGAAGTCATTGTCTGCGAGGAGGAAGATTATTACAATCTGGTTCTCCTTTGCATGAATGTGAGCGGCTACAAAAATCTCTGCCAAATTTCGGGAATCACCTACGCAAAAAAATTCACAGCAAGAAAACATTTTATTTCAATAGAAGAACTTAAAAATTTCAGCGAGGGTCTAATCTGTCTGAGCGGCGGAAAAACCGGTGCGTTTCACAATCTGATTTCACAAGGAAAAATTCAGGATGCGGAAAACCGTGCCGTACTTTTGCGAAAGATTTTTAGGGAAAACTTTTATCTGGAAATCCAGAACCACGGTCTCCCGGAAGAAACTACGGTAATAAATCAGCTGACACAGATTGGACAAAAGCTGCACATCCAGACCGTAATCACAAACGAAGTAAACTACTGTAACAGAAAAGAGGCTGTCGCAAACGAAGTCCTAAAATCAATACGCACAAGGGAAAACTACGCAGGCGACCCGACAAATTGCGAATGGTTTTTAAAATCAGAGCAGCAGATAAAAGAATATTTTCCAAATCAATACGAGGCCTACAACAACACAACATTGATTGCGTCAAAATGTAATCTGCATATCCCGATTTATTCCAAACATGAAATGAAAGATTTTTTGCCGCAGATTGTTCCGCCAAAAGATTTTTGCATCCATCCAACGCAAAAAGAAAATCAGCAGGAGTTGATGAGGCGGCTTGTAAACTCAGGTCTAAAAACAAACTACAAATATATTTCCGACAAAATCCGGGAACGTGCGGACGCGGAGCTGGATTTGATATTCAAAAAGGATTTGACAAATTTCCTTTTGATGATTTGGGAATATGTGAACTGGGCAAAGGAACAGGACATTGTTGTTGGAATTGGAAATGGAGACATCACAGAATCAATCGTTGCATACGCTCTGGGTATTACCGAAATCGATCCACTGAAATACAATCTTCCGTTTGAAAGATTTATCAACGATGATACCGAATCGCTTCCGAATATTGATATTGAATTTGGTGCGGAAAAAATCTCCCGCCTGATGCAACACTTGAAAGTTCTCTACGGAGAAAAAAAAGTTGCAAACATCATCGCAGTAAAAAACTACCGCAATGAAATGCTGAAAAATCTTTTGGAAGATATTGGACATGTTCTTGGAATCAATCCAAAAGAGATTGAGGAAATTGTATCAAAACTGCCGAAAGGAAAATTCACACGCCTAAAGGATGCGTTCACCGAGCCAACACCATTCGCTCCAGACTACGGCCAGCTGATTCCATACAAAGAAGATTTGCGATACACAAAACTTTTCAAGGTCGCGTTCAAGCTGGAAGGCTGCATTTCCCGGCTGACAATCAATCCGTCAGGTGTGGTGATTTCCAATGCTGATTTAAGCACGCTGATTCCTGTATGCTCCGACACAAAAACCGAAGAACTTGTGACCCAGTATACCGCGGAACAACTTTCGGACTGCGGCCTTTATATTTTTGATTTTGTTGATTCGCTCACGGAAACTTTTATCAGAAAATGCGAGGACACGGTTATAAAAAATCATCCAGAAGATAAGTTTTCTGTCAAACAGATTCCGCTTTACGATGAAGAGACATACCAATTTTTTTCATCCGGCGAGACACAGGACATTCCCGGTTTTGAAAATCCAGAAACACAGGATATTCTCAAAAATCTGAAGCCAAACAATTTTGACGAGCTGACAGCACTCTACACGATGAACCGTCCCGGCCAGTCAAACCAGATTAGAAACTATATCAATAGAAAAGAAAATCCAAGTCTTGTTGAGTATCCGGATTTGAGTTTGAAAAATATTTTGAAAGAAACTTATGGGCTTGTAATCTACCAGGAACAGATGATGTACGCACTGCAGCAGCTTTCTGGAAAAACTCTTGCGGAAATAAACGGTCTACGGAAAATTATGAACCAGCCAAAAAATGATTCCTATGAAATTATCCGTCTGGATTTTATTTCAAAAATTGTTGAGCATGGTTTCAGTCGGGATGATGCGGAAAAACTTTTTGACAGAATCGCAATGACCTCGACATTCGCTTATCTCAAGGCCGACGCAATTTCATCAACAAAAACAAGCTACACTCTTGCCTGGATAAAAGTCCATTACCCGGACGAATTCAACGGAGCAAAAAACACAATGATTTCAAACCACTGGTGGGAAAATTATTATCTGGAAATATAGTCGGGCATTAAAAAATGTTGACTACAAATCCACCAAAATCTCGCGAAGATATTTGAAATCGATTTTTGCATCGGCCATCAGATGTGTGAACGAATCAAAAATTTTGGGGGAGGTATATTCTTCTCCAAAACTGATTTCCAGTCCACCGTCCGAAGTCCGCTTTGAGTTCACCAAAAATCTTCTGTTGTTATAGACAAAATCAAAATCCCTGCGGACCAAAATTGCGTCACGAAATTCTTCACGAGTCATACGCTTTCAGTCTATCATGTAATGGACTTTTACAAAAGACTTTGATATTTTTTATTCATGGAGCAAAAAATCAATTACCAGAAAGAGCTTGAAAAAATTATCTCGAATATTGGCGCGGACAAAAAACCTTCGCTGCTTTTACATGCCTGCTGCGGACCATGCTCGTCTTATGTGATTGAATATCTTTCGGGGATTTTTGATATAACTGTCTTCTATTATAATCCGAATATTTATCCGCCCGCTGAATATGAGAGGAGGCTTTCCGAACTGAAAAATTTTTTACCACGCTTTCCTCCCGCAATCCAAAACAAAGTCAAACTTGTTGAAGCTCCATACAATCCGCAGGAATTTTATGATGCGGTGGATGTTGCGGGCAATCCGGAATTAAAAACGGAGCCTGAACGTGGTGAACGATGCCGCCGCTGTTATTTGCTTCGGATGCAAAAATCTTTTGACTACGCGCGTGAAAATGGCTTCGACTATTTTACAACAACGCTTTCTATCAGTCCGTACAAGGATGCGGAAAAGATAAATACCATTGGCCATACATTTGTATCGGTAAATAAAACTCACTATCTGCCCGCAGATTTCAAGAAAAAAAGTGGATTTCTAAGAAGCACCCAGCTGAGCCGCGAATACGGACTCTACCGCCAGGATTATTGCGGATGTGTTTTTTCAATGGAAAATTCTGGCAACAACAAGGCGACTTGATTTTTTTTTATCACTCCATAATACTTTGATTATGGACAAAACAGAAATTATTCACCAAAAAGCTGATTTAATCAGGAACGTTATCCGCTATATCCAGCAGTTTAAAAATGCGACGGTGGTTGTCTATATCGACAATTCGCTGATTGATTCTCCGGTTTTTATCAACCACATCAAGGACCTTTGTTTTATTCACGATGCCGGGCTGAAATTGATTTTGGTTCCAGGTGCGAGCCGACGTATTGACGAGGTTTTGAAATCCTCCAACATTCCATGGAAATTTTACGACAACTGTAGAATCACCGAGCCGGATGCCATGCCTTTAATCAAGATGGCGGCCTTTGATGTTTCAAACCAGATTATGACCGCTTTTGCAGGACAAAAAAAGACTGCCGTTATTGGAAACTGGGTGCGCGCAAGGGGCAAGGGTGTCATCAACGGATTTGATTACGGAACTACCGGTGAAATTGACAAACTGGAGATTGATTCAATAAGAACAGTTCTGGACAATGGTTTTATTCCGATTTTCCCGTGCATCGGTTGGAATCTGAGCGGAAAGCCGTACAATATTTCGTCAATGCAACTTGCCGAGCAGATTAGTTCACATCTGAAAGCGGACAAACTTTTTTTCCTTGTTCCCGGTGCTGATATAAGTCCCGACCAATTCAATATCCCGGAAAATATTGGAATTTCTGACAACTGTATCCCTGCAATGAATTTGTCCGAGGTTGATGATTTTATAAAAGCAAATCTGTCACCAACAGATTCTGCGCAAACTTACAATCAGTCGGAAGAATTTTTGCATACTAACAATCGGTTGGAAGCAAACAATGATTCCCAATCAGAAGATTTTGGTGTTTCACGTGAAAAAGTTTTTATGATGCTGAATCTGGCGAAAAAGGCATGTCTCTCTGGTGTAAAGCGTGTCCACATTATCAACGGACTTATCGATGGCTCTGTTCCATGTGAAATATTCAGTAATCTTGGTTCCGGCACAATGATTTATGTAAACAGCTATGGCAATATCAGAAATATGGGCATTGAAGATATTCCGGCGGTTCTAAGTATAATGAAACCTTTTGTTGATTCTGGGATTTTGTTGCCACGAACAAAAAAAATGTTCCACGAGCAATACAAAAACTATATTGTCTACGAGATTGACGGAAGCGTAAAAGCCACAGCAGGATTGATTCCATATCCCGATGGTCAAATGGAAATTGCAGGTGTCGCGGTGGATTCAAGCTGCTCGCACATGGGAATCGGTCCAAAACTAATCGAATATCTGATTGAGCGGGCAAAAAAGGAAAATGCAAAAAGAGTATTTGTTTTGACCACCCAAACATCGGATTGGTTCGAGCATTTGGGATTTATCCCCTGTTCAAAAGATTTGCTGCCAATAGAGCGACAAAAAAAATGGACACCAGAGAGAGGTTCAAAAGTATTGTTTTTGGACATAGGAAATCTCTAAAAAAATTCGGAAAACAAAGAAGGAGTGTTTCATGTGAAACATTCCTTTTTATTTTGTCTTTTATAAAACATCAAGTGGCAAACAAAATAGAAATGTTTCATGTGAAACAAATTTTAGATTTATACAATCAGAAAGATTTGATTCGTGCAGCAGGGAATGTATCAGTCGCTTAAATCCAATCATTTTTAAAAACTGAAGTTTTAAAAATTCTCATCAGCAAATTTTTAGAGTTATGGTAAAGTTGAATAATTAGCTTCCAGGTTATTCTGTATTTCCTTGGAACTAATTTTGTAAATTAAACTACGTCGAAAATGTTTCATGTGAAACATTTTTACTTTCAAGACAAATCATCAACCCCGACGCATAGCATTACATTGCAGAGAAACACAGTATGGTGTTCTCATAAGGTTTTGCAATCGGGATAATAATTTATACGCACAGGGAAACGATATACAATCCAGCCTTACTAACTTATGAAAAATATAGTGGGTTACGCAGGGATGGGATAAAAATTCTTTCTTGATTTTTTCTACGGAAAATGTTTCATGTGAAACAATTTATGGCATATAAATTTTTTATATGCCAAAACAGATTTTCAAATTTTCCCCAAGTTTTCCACAGGCTGAAAGAGTTTTGCAAATTTATGGAAATTTGTAAATTCTTATAAAACAAGGAATTACAAATTTATAAAATTCAATGGTTCTAAAACTTGGTATTTTTCCAAAAGTTTTCCACAGCTTTTCATTTTTTTAAGTTCTGCCTGTGGAAAAGTTATATATGTTTCATGTGAAACAACAGGTCTTAAAAACTCGGGTTATAATGCTTTTTATCGCTTTTTTACAAAGTGTACACAATATATGGGGTTGATATTATAAATTTAACACAAATTGACGCTAGGAAATTCTTTTTTAATGATTTTGTAGCTGTCCAATACAATATTAGGGATTTTATGGTTAACACTAAATAATCCGCTTTCGGATTATTCAGTGTTTCCTTAGATAACAACAACATTCAAAATGAAAGGCCGATATAAGATTTACACATACTATACATAATTATAGGAACAATTTTTTATTCATACATTCCACCGGCGGGCCGCTTGTTATTCATGCAGATTAAATGTTTCTGGCTTTCGCAGGTCACCGTCATGCAATAGTCGCAAGCAGAGCTTGCTCTTCAAGTTTTTACTTGGTCGCACGGCTCCCATTTTCCACTCCGTGGAAAACCGTAAAAACTTGCAACTGGATTTTTATCCACCTCGTCGCAAGCAGAGCTTGCTCTTCAAGTTTTTACTTGGTCGCAAGCAAAGCTGGCGGCAGATTTCGGAAACCGCTGTTTCCTTAAGGATTTTCCTCCATGATTTTGCGGAAAAGAAAATTGTTTGCAAACGTGAGTTCTTCCCATGCGGGAGACTTTTTGATTCCAGGCATTATGTCCTCCACTATTATAATATGCCGTGAAAATCAGGATTGTAAAAAAAATTGCGCGTTTTTTTGGAAAATCTTTTTTTGTTGCAAATTTTTTTTAGGCTCGGTTTCAAGATTCAAAGATAAAAAGGGGAAAACAAGCGGATTTGTTCGCAGCTAACGCTGCTCACGGAATAATTGTGCTTCGGCTACGCTCAGCAACCGGAAAATCATTCGCAGCAATATTGAAAAATCGAAGATTTGGTCTCTTTTTTTTCTGTCCATGGCATATCGCCTCGCGGTTCGGCTCATTTATTTTCTTTTGCTTCGCACTCTTTTGTAATTCATGCATTCCACCGGCGGGCCGCTTGCTATTCATGCAAATTAAATGTTTCTGGCTTTCGCAGGTCTCTTTTAATTCATGCACACCGGGCGCGCACCCGATTGCCGAGTTGCGAAAGATTGCGAAGCGAATAATGTCCAGTGCGCAGAACAACTTGGCGATATGCCCTCACTGAGCTACAAGAGTTTACGAAAATGAACAACATCCAGTGTGCAAAAACTACGCTGATTTAAAATCTGGAAAAATTGCTAGAGAAAAAAATAGCCCCAAGAATATGATGGCTGTTGCAAATTAAACAATCCTACTTCAGAATCTGTTCCACATATATGGGGTTGGCGGCGACTATTTTAAGCAGGGAAAGAGCAGCTCCATCAGGTTTTCTTCTTCCCTGTTCCCAATTGCGAAGGGTTCCAACTTTTACACCTATCATATTTGCAAATTCTTCTTGATTTTTATTTGTCCTTTCCCTTATTTCTTTTACATTAACAGGGGAATAAACAAATGTCCTTGAAGGTTGCATTTCACCATTTGAGATTGCTACAGCCTGTTTCATGCTTTCCATAAGTTCATTAAATGCCTGTTCTTTCATTTACAGCCCCCTTGCAAAAAAAATACGTCAATACCGTAGTTCAGTCAACACAAATAAAAACAACCCCCGAAAATACGAGGGCTGCCCTTTATACAGATAATGGAATTATCCATATATGTGTTGATCATCAAGCAATAGTTTTTGCACTGGAGTAAGTTTGATATTGTTTACACGAGAAGTCGCAGGTATTGACGTTGCGTCATCATTAAGTCTAACAAGATTTTCGTTACTTCGTTTAAGGATGTTTTCATTTGTATTACTTTTTATAACCTTTTCATAGGCATATTTTTCACGAGAAATATTTGTATAATTAGTATGAATAATATTATTAACTTGTGCTTTAAAGTATTTATCACCAATATATATTGTTGTAGATGACTGACGCTCCATACTTACATAAGCTTCACTAACAAATAAAACGTTCGATATGGAATTAAAATACTTCATGTTTTCCAGCGTGTTATAAGGAGCTGGTATCGTTGACACATCTAATATATCCACTTTAAAGGTTTCTTTATTCAAACCATCTAACTTTTTGTTCAAAATAACTTTCGCATCCTGATCACTGTCTAGAGCTGTAGGTGGGAGGTCGTTAAATTTAACGACACCATACGCTTTTAGTTTACCACCAGTTATACTACTCATATCTGTATCAAACTGGACATTAACGATTTTTCCTTTTGCAGTTGTTGGCTTTTCAAAAGCATTACCGCCTTGATATGGAGTAACACGGACATTTGCCAAAATATTTGTTTCTCCTCCTGTAAGAATTGCAGCGGCAGCTTTTGCATTTAACGTAGGAGCTTCAGAAAAGATAGTATTACTATCATCAAACATATGTTTTTCATTGTTCGCATTAGCATCCCCCGGTAAAGCATCATAGGCATTATATCTTACAGCCTTTAATTCTATACTTGAATCATAACATTTTTCTAAAAAGCCTTTAATATTGTGAACCTTGTATAAATTTGTACCGCTAAATAGAAGTTTAAAATTTTTAAAATTAGAATTTTTTAAAGCACCAAGAATGGACATTTCATCTGTTCCTTCACCTTGGAAATCCTGAGGATAAAAATTAGTTAGTTCTAGAACATTGCTATTTTCAGCCAATAAGGAAACGTTCTGATTTTTATCAAATATAAAACCACCACGATAATACCCAGATAACTCTGTTTGTTCGCTATCTCCAAAATCAATAACGATGGAAGAAGCATCGCTCTTGGTAAAATTCAAAGCCGACCCATTACGTTCTTGATAGATAGGATCTTTTTTAATAGCACTTATTACAACATTACCATCCGCAGAGGAAAGGATTAGGGCACCATCTTCCTTACCATCAAGAAGAGCGTCCATGTCCGACATCTTTAAGTAAAGATTTTCAAATTTACAATCAATGTTGCCATCCTTGTATTCCGGGGTATATGTCATGTTGTTCCAATTTGCATTTTCTATGGCGGCGCAAATCAAAGGTTTCAAAATGGACAACTCGTTATTGTCAATGCATGTAACGGCATCGGGAAGGGTGCAGCCATCCACAGCTTCTTTTGCCTTTGCCGGAATCTTATTTTTTTCGTCGTCAGCTACCTTGGCGGTCTTGTATATATCTACCTTGTCATCGTGTTTTGCAACGGCTACATTATATTTTAGGTTCTGCGGTAAAGCGACAGAAAATTTTCCTTCACCGTCCAGCAATATTTGGATGCCATGATTAGCCAGAAAATCGATGCTGTTGATGCTGTTCAGCAACGCTTCTTTTTCCGCAGGCGATGCGGTTGTAATTTTAGATATTATTGCATTTGCATCAGTCTGTATTGGAGTATCGGGCTGTTCTGGATTGCTTGGCTGTTCTGTATTTTCATTTTCTGTTTCTGATGTCGGCTTTTGCACGTCAACATCGTTTTTACATCCGCTCATAATCAATGCGCTGAGGAGCATTGAGGTTAAAACTGCTGTTGTTCTTTTCATCTCATTTCTCCATTTGCGTGAATTTTTGGTTATTGACAGAAAAGAAGCACCAAATATTACGCTTTTAAACCATTATACGTCATATATGGAAATAGTCAAGAATTTGAGCGTCAGATATGGTTTATAGTAGTGGAATGGGATTTTCAGAGAACCTGCGCTCTGAACTGGATTTTCAGGGCATACAGATAAAGGAACTTTCGCAGATGACAGGCATAAGCAAAAACACTCTGGACAAATATCTTTCGGGACCAAGGGTACAGCCGGGGGTGGAAAATGCCGTGAAGATTGCGCGGGCGCTGAAAGTTTCGGTGGAGTATCTTGTCACGGGAAAAACGGAGTCTTCAAAAAAGCTTTCCGCGGAGTACGAGCAGCTTCTGAAAAAATATCAGGAACTTAATCCCTTCAACAGAAAAACAGTTTTGGATCTTATGGAATCAATCAGCTCAAGACAGGGCGTACTAAGTAATTGACGGAAGCATTTTGATGTGTTTTTTCCGTTCACTACGCCGGATTGGAGGGGTCCGCTTGCGGCTTGCGGTAGCAATGTACCCGATTGATAATTTCATTATCAATCGGGTGACGAGTTTAAAATCGCAGAAATACAGCGATTTTAAACTCGCGTTTTTTAAGGTAACCGGTTATGAAACTGATGTTTCATAACCGGTTTTAATGGAACCCCGAAAAGCCGGTTTAATGTGTTTGTGCGCAAGACAGGTATGTGGATGCCGAGCGAAAATCGGATGTCGTCCAGCTTATTAAAAACAAAAAAAAGACCGCCCCAATTGAGACGGTCTCTGGTCAGTAATTTTTTTTAGTCTTCTTCGCCTTTTGCGATTCGGTCAATTCCAACAACGTAATCAGGTTCAACGATGTCTACAATTTTTACGCCGCTGCTTGCACGTCCCTGTTGTGAAATCTCTTTTGCTTCGACGCGCAATGAGGTTCCCTGGCTTGTTATGCACATCACGCTGTCTTCATCGCCGATTGTCAAGGCTCCGATTATTTCGCCCTTTTCATCTACGTTGCCGAAGATTCTCTGTCCGCCGGTTCCACGTCCATGCGCACTGAATTCCGTAAACTCAACGCGCTTTCCGATTCCCTTTTCTGTTACGACAAGTATTTTTGCGCTTTCGTCAACATGGATTGCTGCACAGATTTCGTCTCCGGCTGAAAGTTTCATTCCGATTACACCGCGGCCGGTTCTTCCCATTGAGCGGACTTCTTCTTCGGAAATCCTGAGTGCCTGTCCACGGCGGGTTACCAAAAGCAGTTCATCATTTCCAGTTGAAAGAATTGCGCTAACAAGCTTGTCTCCGTCTTTCAATCCAGCTGCCTGCATACCTTTTGTTTTTGCGTTTCTGAATTCGTATGTCGGAGTCTTTTTTACGACACCACCCGCAGTCGCCATGAACAGATACTGGGTTTCTGAGAACTCCTTCATGTTTACGACGGTCGTTATTTCTTCGTTCGCATTTACGGCGAGCAGACTCTTGATGTGGGAGCCGCGACTGGTTTTGCTTGCTTCTGGAATCTCGTGGACTTTTATCCAGTACGCTTTTCCTTCGTTCGTGATGAACATGAGGTAGTCGTGCGTTGAAGCGATGAACAGCTGGTTGATGTAATCTTCTTCGACGAGCTTTGCGGAAATCGATCCCTTTCCACCGCGTCCCTGGCTTCTGTAAAGACTGACCGGAATTCTCTTGATGTAGCCGAGCTTACTGATGAGAATCACCATGTCCTCTTCTTTAATCATGTCCTCGACATTAATCTGCTCAACTTCGCTGGCAATGATTTCGGTTCTGCGGTCGTCGCCATATTTTTCTGCAAGTTCGTTTGTTTCTTTTTTTATCAGCTGGAGGATTTTTTCGTGATGTTCAAGAAGATCGCGGCAGTATGCGATGAAAGCCTGGAGTTCCGCCATCTCTTTTTTGAGTTCGTCAATCTGCAGGTGTGTGAGACGCTTGAGCTGCATATCAACGATTGCCTGAGCCTGAACGTCATCAAATCCGAAGCGTTTTTCAAGATTGGCTTTTGCATCCTCGGTGTCACGGCTGGCACGGATGATTTTGATTACTTCATCGATATTATCAACAGCAATGATGAGTGCTTCCAAAATGTGTGCGCGTTCAAGTGCCTTGCGTAAATCAAATTTTGTGCGGCGTGTAATAACTTCGTCACGGTGGTCAACAAAATAGCGGATCAAATCTTTGAGCGTAAGTGTCTGTGGTTTTCCCTGCACCAGAGCAAGATTGATTACACCGAAATTTGACTGGAGCTCGGTTTTTGCAAAAAGCTGATTCAGTACAAGCTTTGTCACCGCACCCTTTTTCAAATCAATCACGATACGCATACCCGCGCGGTCGGATGATTCATCGTTTGCGGCAACAATTCCGTCAATCACTTTGTCGCGGACAAGTTCCTTTATGCGGTTAATCAGATTTGTCGTGTTGATTCCATAAGGGACTTCAGTAAAGACGATTGATTCGCGTCCGGTCTTTGAAGTTTCAATCATAAACTTTCCACGGACAATTATTTTTCCGCGTCCAGTCGTATATGCCTTTTTGATTCCTTCGCGTCCGTAAATGATTCCGCCGGTCGGGAAATCTGGTCCCTTTATGTGGCGGCAAAGTTCATCAATGGAAATTTCCTGATTGTCGATGTATGCGGAAATTGCCGATGCGACTTCACGAAGATTGTGAGGAGGCATGTTTGTTGCCATACCGACTGCAATTCCTGTTGAACCGTTGCACAAAAGGAACGGAAATTTTGTCGGAAGAACGGATGGCTCAACGGTCGTGTCGTCAAAGTTCGGAACCATATCAACGGTTTCCTTACCGATGTCGGCAACCATTTCCTCCGCGAGCTTTTCCATTTTTGATTCAGTGTAACGATATGCTGCGGCAGGGTCTCCACCGATTGTACCAAAGTTTCCACCTGGAGTTACGATTATGTACCGCTGTGAAAAATCCTGTCCCAATCGAACCAAGGCATCGTAAACAGAAGCGTCTCCGTGCGGATGGTAATGTCCAAGAACGTCTCCAACGATTGTGGCGCACTTTCTTGTTTTACCGGACGCATGGAGATTCAGCCTGTCCATTGAATAAATGATTCTTCGGTGAACGGGTTTAAGTCCATCCCGAACATCAGGCAGGGCACGGCTTACAATAACCGACATGGAATAGTCAATATATGCCTGCTTGACTTCTTCCTCAATCGGGATTTTTATGATTGTTCCACCTTCCGGCGTTTTAATTTCTTCCATTATTTTTTCACCCTTTCAATTTTTTACACATCAAGATTCGCGTAGATTGCGTTTTCTTCAATAAACTTGCGGCGCGGCTCGACTTCTTCACCCATGCACACCGAGAAAATCTTGTCGGCGGCAATTGCATCGGGAATCGTAACGACCCTCATCTTACGCACCTTAGGATCCATCGTCGTTTCCCAAAGCTGCTTTCCGTCCATTTCACCAAGACCTTTGTAACGCTGGACGTCTGCCTTGCTTCTGCTTTCGCCAAGTTTTTCAAGTTCGGCATCACGCTCTTCGTCCGAATAAACATAGATGACTTTTTTTCCAAGCTGGATTTTGAAAAGCGGAGGCATGGCAAGATAGACATAGCCCTGCTCGATAATCTGCGGCATGTAGCGGAAAAAGAAAGTCAAAAGCAAAGTGCGGATATGGCTTCCATCAACATCAGCATCGGCCATGATTATGATTTTATGGTAGCGGAGTTTTTCAATGTTGAAATCTTTTCCGAATCCTGCGCCAAGGGATGCAATCACCGGCTCCAGCTTGTCATTGTTCACGACCTTTTCCGGGCGGACTTTTTCAACGTTGAGCATTTTTCCCCAAAGCGGAAGGATTGCCTGAGTTTTTGCATCACGTCCTTTTTTTGCAGAACCACCAGCAGAATCTCCCTCAACAATGTAAAGCTCGCACAATTCAGGGTCTTTGAGAGAACAGTCGGAAAGTTTTGCAGGAAGACCGAATCCGTCGCCGAAAGTCTTTTTTCTGGATGCTTCCTTTGCTTTTCTTGCGGCAATACGTGCAACGGCTTCACCGACAACTTTTTCCAGGATTAAATCAAGAACCTTTGGATTTTGCTCGCACCAGAGAGTGAATTTTTCCTTGACGATTGAATCAACTATACCGCGGACTTCTGAATTTCCGAGCTTGGTTTTTGTCTGTCCTTCAAACTGCGGATCAGGGACTTTTACCGAAATAACGGCAGTCAATCCGGAGCGGCAGTCATCCTGCGAAAGACGTTCGTCCTTGTCCAGCTTTTTAACGAGTTTTTCACGCTGCTGGAGGAATTTGTTCAAAGTGATTGTAAGTGCGGTCTTGAATCCGTCAAGATGTGTACCGCCTTCACGTGTGTTGATGTCGTTTACATAAGAGAAAATGGTTTCTGAATAAAGGTCGTTGTACTGCATTGACACTTCGACGATGACATCGTTTGATTCACCGCTGATGTAAATCGGTTCTTCAGGGACAACGGCTTTTCCTTCGTTCAGGAAACTTGTGAAGTGCCTGATTCCGCCCTCGAACTTGTAGACGACTTCTTTCGGGGTTTCCAATCTTTCGTCGCGGAATTTGATTGTGATTCCAGGGTTCAAGAATGCAAGTTCACGCAATCTCTGGGCAAGGACTTCAAAATTGTATGTGGTCGTTTCGGTGAAAATGGTCTTGTCAGCCTTCCAACGAATCATCGTACCGTGGAGTTCCGTATCACCTAGACATTCAACTTTTGTCTTTGGTTTTCCTTCGGCATATTTCTGCTGATAGCGTTTTCCCTCACGATAGACGAATGCTTCCATCCATGTTGAAAGTGCGTTTACACAGCTGACACCGACACCATGGAGACCACCGGAAACCTTGTAGTTTGACTTGTCGAATTTACCACCGGCATGGAGTCTGGTCAAAACAAGTTCCAGTGCGGAAATATGTTCGGTCGGGTGCATATCAACAGGAATACCACGCCCATTATCCTCAACACGGCAGATGTCATCTTTTTCAAGAGCCACGGTAATAGTGTCGCAGTATCCGGCCATGGCTTCGTCTATACTGTTGTCAACAACCTCATAAACAAGATGATGCAATCCATTTGGACCGGTGGAACCTATATACATACCCGGTCTCTTTCGAACGGCTTCCAGCCCCTTTAAAACTTGAATACTGCTGGCGGAGTATTGATTATTCAATTCATCAGACATTTTTTTACCATTATTAAGCATCCGCACCGCCAAAAGACGATTTTTTCCCGGATAACAGAATCCCCTATAATAGAATAATTTTCAAAAATCAATTATAGACTTATTGAAGAAAAAATACAAGACAAGGTATAATGAACCGTTATGAGCGAACAGAATTATCAGGCATTTTGGAATGAAGTTTTAAATATAATCCACGAAGAATACAGACAGAAGGGGCAGGAAGACGAATTTAAGCTCTGGTTCAACATGGAATACGTAAAAGACACTCTTTCGGAAATAACAGTTTCTGTTCCATCAGAATTCATGTGGAAATCAATGGTTCAGCGCGGATATGTTGAGGCCGTCCAGACCAAAATATTTGAAATGACAGGGCAGAACGTGAACATAAAGCACATTCCACGAAACTCTTTTGTTGTTCCGTCATCACCGACATCTGTTACTCCAAAAAATGAGCCGCAAAAGACCGAAGAATCCCCGGCAGAAACAAAAATTTCCGCCACCCCAACTTTTGTTGCACCAAAACCAGCTGTTCCCGACATCCACAAAAAACAGACCAAGCTGGACGACAAATTTACATTTGACTCTTTTGTTCTTGGTGAAAATGCTGAACTTGCATACAAGGCTTCACAGGCAGCGGCTGAAAATCCGGGAAAGGCTTACAATCCGCTTTTGATTTACGGCGACTCCGGTTTGGGAAAAACTCACTTGATGCAGGCAATCGGAAACTACATCTACGAAAAAAACGGCGGCGATGTGAAAATCCGCTATCTGACCGCAGAAAATTTCACGAACGAATTTACGTCGTCACTCAAAGACAATGCCATCGAAAAATTTAAGTCTAAATATAGAAAACTAGATGTGCTATTGCTGGACGACATCCACTTTTTGCAGGGAAAAACACAGACCCAGGAAGAACTTTTCTATACATTTGAGGCTCTGGACGCAATCAAAAGCCAGATGGTCTTTACATGCGACCGTCCATTGTCCGAACTGAAAGACATAACGGCAAGACTCAAGACCAGATTCTCCAAGGGCATGACGGTCAACCTGAATCCGCCGAACTACGAGACAAGGTGTGCAATCATCCAGAAAAAGCTGGAGATTATGGGAAAATCCATTCCCGACGACGTGATTGACTATATTGCAAAAAATGTCCAGAACAACGTGCGCGAACTGGAGTCCTGCCTTGTAAAAATGCTCGCCTACGCTGAACTCCTTGACAAGCCGGTAACAATGGAGATTGCCCAGAAGGAACTTAGCGACACAATTACCCAGCCTTCCATGGGAGCGGTTACGATAGACACAATCCAGAAAGTTGTTGCGGAACACTACAATATTTCCATCGGAGATTTGAAGAGCCGGCACCGTTCAAAAAAAGTCCTCATTCCGCGTCAGGTTGCAATCTATATTGCGCGTGAACTCTGCGACTATTCATATCCGGAGCTTGGAAATGAATTTGGCGGAAAAGACCACACCACAATCCTCCACAGCTATGAAAAAATCGTGGACCAGCTCAAAACCGACACCGTTCTGAACTCCACGATACAGATGCTTATCAGAAACATCAAAAACTATAAAAAATAAACTCCCAGCATGAAAACCACGTTGAACTCATTTTGTTATGAATTTGATACTATCCTGTGGAAAAGCAGTTGATTTCCAATCGGCCTGTGCAAATGTGCTTATCCTGTGAATTCCAACCACAGACTTTTCCACAAGCTAAGTTCTTTTATTACAAGGATTTAGCCACGAATTCAATGAATTCACAATCCTTATTATTACTCCTACTAAAATTTATAAATTTATAAATTTAGAGTCTGTGAAACAAAAAACGAAATCTGCATATTTATGCAAACCGTAAAAATCCTTCTTGAAAAATCACTATACACTGAATCTGGTTATGTTAAAAAATTTTCTTATTAAATAACAAAATTAGGTCTGTTTTATAATAAAAAAAAATGATATAGTAGATTCCGATTAGAAAATTTGGAGGATGTATGAAATTTACTTTTGATAAAGATGCCATGATTCGGGAAATTGCAATTGCCCAAGAAATCATTTCTACCAAACAGGTTGCTGAAATCCGTTCAAATGTGGCGCTCTATGCCTATAACAATTCATTGACCATAAAAGCGACCGACAGCAAAGTAAATTTTGAAACAACTCTTCCTGTTCAAATTCAGGAGGAAGGCGAAACCACAATTTACTGCGACAAATTCATGGGAATACTTACATCACTTCCTGAAGGTGAGATTGAATTCAACCAGCCTATAGAAAATGGAAGCGACCAGGCAATAACGGTCATAATCAAACCTCTCACAAAGAAAATCAAATTCCAGATTAAGAGTATGTCCGTTGATAAATTCCCGGATTTTAGTTCCGCAGACAATGTTCCTTATTTTGACGTTCCATCCAAGGACATCAAGGAGATGATTGAACAGACATCATTTGCGGTCAGCGACGACATTACGCGCCTCTTTATGAACGGAGTATTCTTTGAAAAAAATGGCGACAATCTGATTTTGGTTGCCACCGACGGAAGAAGACTCAGCTTTGCCTCAAAAAATCTTTTGGCCGGTGTGAGCGACTTCCCCGCCGTTATTATTCCGCCGAAGATTCTGAACATAATCTCCAAGCGTGCACCGGATGAAGGAAACATTTCCATTGCCGTTGTTGACAAGATGATTTTCTTTAGATTCGGCAACTACAAATTTGGTTCGGTTCTTCTTGAAGGACAGTTCCCGAACTATAACAGGGTCATCCCTGAAAACCAGCTTTATTCTTTCCAGGTACACAAAGAAGATTTGGTCAATGCACTGAAGCGTGTGGCACTCATGGTGGACAAAAAAGCCGGACGCATTTATTTTGAAGTGAGCGACGGAATTCTTAAGATTACTTCACCTCAGTCTGACATGGGAAGCGCGGATGAGGAAATCCCTTGTGAGTATGCCGGACAGAGCTGCACGCTTGCGTTTAACTACCGCTATGTGGACGAGCCTCTTAAGGTAATCCCGACCGAAAAGATTACGTTTGAATTCACCGAGGAGCTGAAGCAGGTAACAATGCGTCCCGAACCCGCAGCCGATTATTTCCATATAATCATGCCGATGCATAAAGAATAGTGCCGTTTCTTTCTCTCTCTCCAGTAAATTTCAGAAACCTCTTGAACAAGCCCATGGACCTTCTTTCAAAGGAGGTCTATTTTACGGGCGAAAACGGACAGGGAAAAAGCAATCTTCTGGAAGCCCTGTACTACTCTTCCTATGCCTCATCTTTCAGGACACATACAGATTCCGAACTCATAAAAAACGGTGAAAAATCGATGAGCCTCAGGACAATCTACCGGGAAGAAAATGGAAATGTCCACACAACCTTTATAGTTATTGAAAATGGTCACAAAAAAATCGAAAAGGACGGTAAAATTATCCACGACCGCAAGGAACTTATTAACACAATGCCCTGCGTACTCTACAGCCATGACGATTTGGATTTTGCCGAGGGAAGTCCCGAAAGACGACGCTTTTTTTTGGACCAGTCCCTGAGTATGTACGATGTGATGTATATCGATGTGCTGCGCCGCTACAGAAGGATTCTTAAAAACAGAAACCTGTGCCTCAAAGAAAAAAAATACGAGCTTTTTGATACCTACGACATCCAGCTTATAATGAACGGACTTGAAATCCAGAAAAAACGTAAGGACGCTGTTTTTCAGTTCAACCAGATTTTCGAGAAGATGTACGAAAATGTGTCTGGCATTGCCGGAGTGAATATCCGCTATCTTCCGTCGTGGAAAAGTCAGGACGAGGCTTCTCTTCCGAATATTGATGAAATCATGGAGCTTGTCAAAAGCAAGAGGGATGTCGAAAGAAGTCTGGGAACAACGATGACAGGTCCGCACAGGGACAGAATTGTATTTATAAAAGACGGGGTACAGTTTATTCCGACCGCATCAACCGGACAGAGGCGGCTTGTTGCTCTGGTTTTGAGGACGGCGCAGGCAGTTTTCTACACTCAGGTGACAGGAAAAAAACCGGTTCTTCTTATGGACGACGTTCTTTTGGAGCTTGACCCGGAAAAAAGAAAGAGGCTTACTGCAATGCTTCCTGATTATGACCAGCTTTTCTGCACCTTTCTTCCCGGGGAGCCTTATGAAAACTACAGGCATGAGACAACCAGAGTTTACAAAATTGAAAACGGTTCATGGACGGAATCAAAATGAATGAAGACATTGTGAACATAAACGAGCTTATCCACAGGACTTTTGAAAACATCAGCGTGGAAGGGTCCAGGTCTGCAAACAAAATTGTCGAGTCGTGGAGAAACGTTCTGTCCAGAATAAAATCCGTGAACCCGGAGATGAATCCGAACGAGGGACAAAATCTTATTGACCACAGCCGCGTTGTTGATTTGAAAAACGGAATGCTTTTGGTTGAAGCCGACCATCCGGGGTGGATTTCGTTGCTCCAGTTCCACAAAAAATTTATCTTAAAGGGAATGCAGATGTCCGTTCCAGACGCGAACATAAATTCCATTGCCTTCAAGCTAAGGGGAAACCGTGAAGAAAGTTCCGGTTCGGGTGAAAGAGAAAAAATTGTGCGGGCGAATATCGAAAAAAGGATTGAAACTGAAGAAAAAAATCTGAGCCGGGCGAATATTCCCCTACAAAATGCTCAAAAATCATATAAAACCGATGAACTTCCCCCGGAATTGGCAGAAATTTTTGCAGATTTGAAAAACAGTATGTTGACCAAATCAAAAGAATAATGATAATATGACCTCTACTACTGTAATTTGGGAAATTATTTTTTAAGATAGGAGTCGTTCATTATGTTACGTACATATCAACCAAGTAAAGTCAAGCGCAATAGAAAATTTGGATTCCGCGCTCGCATGAAGACCCGTGGTGGCCGTATGGTTCTTTCTCGCCGCAGAGCAAAGGGCCGCTGGAAGCTGACTGTTTCTGATGAGAAAAAGCCTTACCAGAATGGTCGCAACCAGACTGCAAAGATGTAATTTTTTTTGCAGGATTTTTATTGCGGGATGGAAGCAGACTTGTTAAAAACAGGACGTTTTACACGCGACGAGCATATAAAACGTCCTGCTGACATCCAGAAACTTTTTAAGACGGGAAAGAAAGTCAGCGTTTTCGGAGCCAAACTCTTCTATATGCTGAACGACCGAAACTTTAACAGAATCGGTTTTCCTCTTCCGCGCGGGTATGGCAATGCTGTTCAAAGAAACAGATCAAAACGCTATAGCCGTGAGGCATATCGTTTTTTTAAAACACACCTGAACACCGGCTACGACATGCTTTTGTTGGTCTACCCCGGAAATGACTCGTTCCTATCGCGGTGTGAAAAATTTAGAATATTATGTCAAAAGGCTGGTTTATTAAAGGACTGAGGGATTTTTTTGTAAAATTCTTTAGTCTTCTAATACGATTTTATCAAGTTTTCATTTCCCCTCTTTTTCCGCCATGTTGCAGATATACACCAACCTGTTCTCAATATGCGCTGGAGGCACTCAAAAAGCATGGTCCCGTAAAAGGTCTGTATCTTTCCGTGAGACGGATTCTTCGCTGCAATCCTTTGCATGAAGGTGGCTACGATCCCGTCCCGGATTGATTTAACAAAAACTTAAAAGGAAAATCTACTATGGAAAGAAATACCATCATAGCTATTTTACTTAGTGCGGTTGTTTTGATAGCATCTATGGTGCTTGAGTTTACAGTTTTTCTCCCCAAACAGCAGGCGGCGGCGGAAAAGCAGAGAATAGAGCAGGAGATTCAGCAGCAAAAACAGGCGGAAGTCGCAAAATCTGTTGATGAATCTATCTCCACATATTCTAGCGGCGATACAACGGTGGTCGAGGAGTACATTCCCGAACAGCAGTACACAATCAAGACCGACAAGGTTGAGGCTGTTTTTACAAACAGAGGTGGAGACCTGATTAGCTACACACTTCTGGACCATATCGACAAGGACACTGGCAAAGGTGTACAGATGGTTGACAATGTGACAGACACCAACAGGGCATTTGCCTTGGCCTTTGGTGATTCCAACTCGTTAATAGTCAATGAAGTTTTCAATGTCAAGCAGGAAAATGAAAACACCATCGTGTTCACAAGGGACTTCGAGGTTAAGGACTATCTTGGAATTCCACACAGAATCACTTTGCTGAAGAGATACGAATTTCAACCAAACGAATATGTTTTCAAGCTGGGAATTGGTATCAAGACTTATGACAAAAACGGTCTGAACATAAACGATGCGGCATACACAATCAGGACCTCCCCGCAGATTGGACCACACTACGACAAAAAGAACCGCTACGAGGTGCGCCAGTATCTTGCCTATGCTGACAAAAAGCGTGTGAACAAGGGTCTTTCTGACAAAGAGTACAACAAGCCTTATGAATGGGCGGGCGTTGGTGGAAAATATTTTGGAATCCTTGTAAAACCAGAGGATCCTTCAAAAATGACTGCCAATGTCAGGACTTCAACAAAGAGCGAAAGCGACTACATGAATTCCCAGGCCTTCTTATCAAGAAGTCCAATCGAAGGTGGCTCCCTTGCGACAGTGCAGGATGTCTACTATGTCTACATTGGACCAAGAAGTGAGTCGGAACTTAACAAATACAGCAAGGCAGACAGCAACACATGGGGTCTGTCCAACGCAAAATTCAACCAGGCTCTCCAGACAAGCGGATTCTTCACATTTATAGAAATTCCTCTGAAATGGGGACTTGAGATGATTCAGAAACTTGTCAAGAACTGGGGTGTCTCAATCATCATTTTGACAATCATTCTTAGGCTCCTGCTTTTCCCACTCAGCCGAAAGAGCGCGATGGGAACTCTCAAAATGCAGCAGCTCCAGCCAAGGATGAAGGAGATTCAGGAAAAGTACAAGGACAACAAGGCAAAACTCAGCGAGGAGACATCAAAACTTTACAAAGAAGCTGGCTATAACCCTGTTTCTGGATGTCTTCCTATGATTCTCCAGATGTTCATATTGATTGCGCTTTACAATGTGTTCAACAACTACTTTGAGTTCCGTGGAGCAACATTTGTCAAGGGATGGATTGATGACCTTTCCGTTGGTGACAGCGTTTTCTCTTGGGAAAAGAACATTCCTCTCATCTCGACATTCACTCAGAACCATTTGAGAATACTTCCAATAATCTACTTGGTTTCCCAGCTGTTTAATGGAAAGATAACCCAGTTTGGTTCGGGAGCGTCACAGAGCAAGGGACAGATGGTCTTTATGATGTACGGTCTTCCGGTGATTTTCTTCTTCCTGTTCTACAATGTACCGAGCGGACTTCTTCTTTACTGGACAGCCAGCAACATTTTCCAGATTGGACAGCAGCTTGTGATTAACGCGACCATGAAGAAAAAGCGTCTGGAGATTGAAAAGAACACTCCGGCGGTCAACAAGAATGTTCTCAAATTCAAGGGCGGAAAGAAAAAGACCAGATAGGGTCGTTTGTAAAAATTGTTTCAAGACAATAATTTTAAGGGGTTAGATATATGACATACGAGTTTGAAGCAGAATCAGAAAAAGAAGCTATTGAAAAGGCTGCACAGGAATTGGGACTGGAAAGGGACCAGTTCGATGTGGAGACACTTGAGCTACAGAAAAAGTCCTTGTTCAAAAAGGGCTATGCAAAAATACGTGTCATTCCGGTGGATTCCGTAAATCATGTTGAACCGGAGTTCGAGGGACGTATGCCGAAATCAGTTTCAGCTGGAGTCTCCGGTGGTGCTGTGGCAAATCCAATGCCCCAGGATGAATTTGAGCAGAAGATTTTGGATTTTGTGAACCAGATGATTGAAAAGATGGGCTACGATATTACCACTGAAATCATCTTCCGTGAGGAGAAAAAGATTGGCATAAAGCTCACAAGCTCCCATTCTTCAATTTTGATTGGACGCAAGGGAAAAAATCTGGATGCTCTTCAGCTTTTGGCCAACGTCTATGCCGGCCATTTGGGAAAAGAGGATGTCAGAATCATTCTGGACAGCGAGAACTATAGAATCCGCCGCGAGGAAACTTTGGTGCGCCTTGCATATATTACGGCGGACAAGGTTCGGTCCAGCAGAAACTCAATCCTCCTTGAACCGATGAATCCTTTTGAAAGAAGACTCATCCACACAACTTTAAATGATATTCCGGATATTGAAACCAAAAGCGAGGGAGATGGTTTATATAAGCAGATTCGCGTAATCTTCAAGGGAGTACGCTAAACTTTCCTTTTTTGGAGGGGAAAATGAAATTTGCTAAAACCGCTATCATTTTTGCAGGGCTTTTGCTTGTCTCTGCATCAGCTTTGTCGGCCTATGACGCTAAGAATCTTGTGAATTCAACCGTCTATGCGGAACTGAAAAAAAATGGTTCCATGGAGAGGTCATTTTTCAAAAATAATCTGACCCCGGCCCTGGCACCTAACACAAATCTTGCGAATTCGGCAAAAAATATCTGGACAAGCTCCAAAAAGCCTGTCTTTATGTGGGAAAAGCTCTATCTGATTTCAAAATCGGATATTTCCAGCAATCCGTCTTCCGTTACAATCGACAGGGTTTCCAAAATCTTGCGCTCGCTTAGCACTTTGCAGGGAATCAAGTATTATTCGAGCAAAAAGAAGCTGGAGACTTTGTACAAGGAAGCCTACTGCATAAAGGGACCAAAGGACAGAACAAAAGTTCCTGACGATACAAGCGGAAGCGCCGATGGAAAAGTGATTTACTGCTATCAGAATGACAATTCTTTTGGCAAAATCAATTATAAAATCGACTACCGCCAGACCTCTGATGAGATTTCTGCGGTATTTTCAAACACTACGGGACTTTACGTCGGTCCAATCAAGGGAATCTCGGAGGATGACCTTAAGATTTCTGTAGTTGTTGTTGATTGTGGACAGGATATTATGGTCTATCTTTTGGTTAAGGCGAATTTCCCGGCAATTGGATTTCTTGAGGACTCCATGAAGGAATCCTTGAGTTCTAGACTTGAGGCCCTTTACAAGTGGATGATGGGTAAATTTTAATTTGGAAGGAATAAAATGAAAAAATCAATTCTTGCGCTGCTCTTGGGCTGCGTTTTAGTTTCACTCGGAGGATGTAAACCTGCTATGAATAAGGCACTGGATGGAAAGGAAGGTCTGTTTGCTGTTATCGATACTGCAAACGGAGAAATTGTTTTGGAACTGTTTTACAAACAGACTCCAATGACTGTCATCAATTTTGTTGGTCTTGCGGAAGGAACTTTTGATGCCGCAAAGGGAAAACCTTTTTACGATGGACTCAAGTTCCACCGTGTAATCAGCAAGGCGAATGGTGATGACCAGGATTTTATGATTCAGGGTGGAGATCCCAGGGGCAACGGAAGCGGTGGTCCAGGATATCAGTTCCCGGATGAAATTGTCGATGGACTGACTTTTGACAAGGGCGGTTATCTTGCCATGGCAAATGCAGGGGCCGGAACTAACGGTAGTCAGTTTTTTATAACTATTGTTCCTACAACCTGGCTCAACGGACATCATACAATTTTTGGAAAGGTCGTCGATGAGGACAGCCAGAAAGTTGTGAATACTCTGAAACAGGGTACAGTTATGAAGTCCGTGAAGATTTACAGACTTGGTGAGGATGCCAAGAATTTCAAGGCTACCCAGGCAGATTTCAACCAGCGCATTGCCGACATCAAAAAGGCCGAGGAAGAAAAGAAAGCCGCTTACGAAAAAGAGCAGCTTAATTTGATTGCTTCCAAGTATTCTGATTTTGAAAAGGACTCCAACGGAATCTACTACAAGATTACAAGACAGGGAGCCGGAGCAAAAATCGGTTCGTTCAAAAATGTCACAATCAAGTACAAGGGCTATTTCCTGGACGGTGATGTTTTTGACCAGGGCGGTTTTGATTTTATGACCGGAGCTGGACGCATGATTCAGGGATTCGATCTGATGACCCAGGACATGAAGGTTGGCGAAAAACGTTCAATCATTCTTCCTCCGAATTTTGCTTATGGAGAAGAAGGGGCCGGCGGTGTAATTCCGGGCAACACCTATATTGCATTCGACCTTGAAGTTGTGGATGCAAAATAATTTTATCCCATAATTTTTGCAGCCTCCGGCACTTGTTGTCGGGGGCTTGTTTTTTATATAATTATAAAATGGTCCCAAAAAAACAGTTTTCTATTGAGCAGATTTCATTTCTTGCCGCGCTGTGCATGTTTTTGTCGTCAATAGAATACGCAATTCCAAAACCCCTACCCTTTTTGCGCCTTGGCTTGGCGAATCTTCCCATACTGTTGGCGTTGAAAAAATTGCGTCCGGGCGAAATTCTGGTGCTTGTGCTGTTAAAGATTTTTGTTCAGGCATTGGTCAGCGGAACTTTGTTTTCATATATACTTTTGTTTAGTTTTTCTGGTTCCATTGCGAGCGGACTTGTCATGCTGATTGGCTACTGGATTTTTTACAGAACTGGATTTTTCTCAAACATAGGTCTTTCTCTTGCGGGTGCGGCGGCAAATTGTGGTGCGCAGCTTGTGTGTGCCAGATTTTTAATGTTCGGTGCGAATGTAAGATTTGTTGCCCCGGTGCTGTTGATTTCATCCTTTGTGACAGGCCTTGCATTGGGGATTTTTGCAAACATTTTTGAAAACCGTTCCCGGTGGTATGGTTCTTTCTGTGGAAAAACTGAGGCAGATTCAGGCAATGGCGACAGATTTGGAAAGGTTTTCCACAAGAAATCAACAGATTTGAAAAAAGAAAAAAATTTTGTGGAAAAACTGTGGAAAAATTCTGTATTTCGCCTGTGCTTTTCGCTGATTTTTATGATTTTGCTTATGGTTGTTAAAAACTTATGGGTACAGATTGGCATAGTGCTACTTTTTTTTGTTCTGGGGCTGATAAAAAGGCATGGAAAAGTAAAATGGCTCCCTTCCCTGCTGATTTTAATTTTTGTGACTCTGTTCAGTCTTTTTGTACCCTTCGGTAAAGTCCTCTTCTCGATTGGCACTTGGAAAATCACTCTTGGCGCACTGAGTTCCGGTTTGGAGCGTTCGTTTTTGCTGATTGGGATGGTTTTTATTTCTCAATTCACGGTTGATAAAAACATTTCTCTGCCTGGAAAACTTGGTTTTATGGTGGAATCTATATTTTTGGTTTACGACCGTTTGGTAGTTGGAAAAATCTCCTTTAAAAAACGTAATATTGTTGAGGCGATAGATGAAAAACTCCTGTCTTTATCCCGCTGAATTGGAAAATCTTCCTATCTATCCGCATTTGGACACAATCTGCGAGTCTCTGAAAAATTCGGAAAGCCATTTTCTTGTTTTGACCGGAAACACAGGCTGCGGAAAATCCACCGCAATACCTTTTGCCCTGATGAAGCATTTTTCCGGCAATATTTTGATGCTTGAACCACGGCGGATTGCAGTTTTGAACATTGCCATGCGGGTTTCATCGCTTTTGGGCGAAAATGTGGGACAGACTTGCGGCTATTCAATGCATCTGGACACAAAACATAGTGACAGAACCAGATTTATGGTGCTTACAGAAGCCATTTTGACCCGAAAATTACAAAACGACCCTTCGTTAGTTGGTGTTTCTGTGATTGTAATAGATGAATTTCACGAACGGTCGTTAGATATTGACCTTGCGTTGGCATTTTTAAAGGAAGTTATGTCTCTTCGGGATGACCTTTATGTGATTGTAATGTCTGCAACCATCGATACAAAAAAGATTTGCGAGTATTTTGGCGGAGAATCTGTATGTCCGCATTATTCTGTGCCAGGAAAGATGTTTCCGGTGGACATTCTTTATAAAAAGGACTGGAGCGTGTCAAAAGCAGTCCTTGAGTGCCTTAATCAAAACGATGGTGGCTCAATTCTTGCTTTTCTTCCCGGAATCAGGGAGATAAATCAAACAAAAAAGGAGCTTGAAGAAAAAATAGATCCGTCCACGCTTGATTTGCAAATTCTTCACAGCTCTGTACCCATTGAACAGCAGAAAAAAGTCCTGCAAAAATCCACTGACAGCAGACGGCGGGTAATTCTAAGTTCTGCCATTGCTGAAACTTCGCTAACTGTACCCAATATCTCTGTTGTTATTGATTCCGGGCTTGCAAGGGTGACAGAATTCAGTCCAAAAATCGGCATGGAAAGACTTGTCACAAAACGAGTGTCCCTTTTTAATGCTGACCAGCGTTCCGGGCGCGCGGGTCGAACAGGCAGCGGTAAGTGTATCAGGCTGTGGAGCGAAAACGAAAAGCTGGTTCTAAGCCAAATTCCAGAAATTCTTCGGACCGATTTAACAACGCTTGTCTTGGAGTGTGCCGAATGGGGCGCAGGCGATTTGCAATCTGTTGACTGGCTGGATAAACCTTCTGCGGGTGCATGGGGAGCTGCTCTTGACACTTTGAACATGCTTGGCTGCGTTCACGACCGAAAAATCACCGGCTTGGGAAAGGCATGTCTTTCTTTGGGTGTCCATCCAAGGTTGGGCTGTGTTGCTCTGAGTGGAATCCCATTTGGAAAAACGGACTTTTCCACAAGACTTGCAGTGGATTATCTATTAACAGACCAGACGAATCAACGAATCCGCGAATTATATATGGAGAACCTAAAAAAACGGGTACAGATTGCGACCAAAAACTATGATTTTTCTACAAGTTTTCCACAAGTTCAAAATCAATTTTCCACAGCTTATGCACTCCTCTGTGGATATTCTGACAGGATTGCAGTTCAGGAATCTCCAAATTCCTGTCGCTACGAATTTCCTTCCGGCAGATTTGCGTCAATTTTTGATAAAAAACAGGCCCTTCCCAACTATATTGTTGCTCCGGATGTGGATGCGGGGGAAAGTCAGGGAAAAATCTATTCTTACGAGCCTGTTGATTCGGAGCTTGCAATTAAATTCATGCAGGACAGGGCAAAAAGTTTTGAGCAAATCAATATGGGTACAGATAATTCTGTTACCAAAAATCAAGTGACAGCTTATGGAAAAATAGTCTTGAAAAAAGTTCGCCTCCCTGTTCAGGATGAAGATTATGTCAAAGCTGTGTGCGGTCGGGTAAAAACAGATGGAATCAAAATTCTTCCTCTGAATCAGTCCACCGAATCCTTTTTGAAAAGGGTACAGTTTTATATAAAAAATGGGACAGACGAAATCCAGGACCAGGCAAAAATCCGCGAAAGATTTGAAAATCTCCAGCAGTCCGTTGACGAGTGGCTTCCGCCGTTTGTTCATTCAAAACAAAACCTGAATGGCGAATCTGTCTACAACGCTTTCTTCTATTATTTGGAAGGAGATTTAATCAACAAAAAGGTTCCGAAGGAGATTGTGCTGGCCAACGGAAAAAAACGGAAAATTGTCTATGAAAATCAGTCGGACGAAATTGTTCCGGTTTTGGAAATCATCATACAGCAGCTGTTTGGTTGTTTTCAGACTCCGAAAATTATGGGAGTCCCTGTTTTGCTAAAACTGCTCTCACCTGCCCGTCGCCCTCTGCAGATAACACGTGACCTGGAAAATTTTTGGAAAAACACATGGCCCGAAATCTGCACGGAAATGAGGGGACGTTACCCAAAACATTGCTGGGATTATAAAACCATTGTTGAAGATTAGAAAACGGAGCTTTGTAATCTGTCACCAGTCGGAATCCCAGTCGAAGTCGAAGGAATCAAATAAATCGCCTACATCGAAGTCTGTGTCAGAATCCCAATCGTCATTTGTATCCCAGTCATTTGTGACGCTATTGCCGCTGTCACTGTAATCATCAGAATCCCATCCACCGAAAATATTTGATATTGACTCGACGACACTTCCTACGCCATAATTTCCACCTAAATTGAATCCCTTTCCTGTAAATTTAGTTCCAACGAACCACAGAGCAGCAAGAATTAATACTATGGTTATAATCCGAGTTATCAATTTGCCTTTTTTGCCAACATGCTGTTCCGGGAAAAATTTTGTTTCAGTTTTAGGGGTCGAATTGTTACGCGCGTCCAGAATCAGGTCCTTTATCTTCATGTAGATTTCATTTACGGCATAAGCTTCATCTGTACCTTCATATCTTATTGAACGTGTGCCGTCACCTTTGTTTTTATAGACAATAAAATGTCCTGTCGCCGGGTCTTTGTAGATTCCAAATGCTTTTGGCTGATTATAATTTTCGCCGATGTGGACGTGCATTTTTTCCAGCGGGAGATTTTTTCGTATACAAAAGTCTTTCAGCTGCTCGATTGTTTTGGGCGTGTCGGAAGCGGTTCTTACAAAATGGGTGTTCGGCGCACCGCAGTTCGGACATTTTTCATCGGTCGCCTCAATATAGCAGTCACAGTAATCACAAACAACTTTCATAAATCTCCTCCGCAAAGTTTTTTATAGAATATCAAAGCATGAATTGTAAATCAACATGAAAATGCTCTTGTAAATTTTGTTGAAAGATAGAAATTCTTCTGTTATAATAGTAAATAATTGCAAAAAAAGTTGTATTGCATTGAGAGGTGTACGAATGAAGAATCTTCTTAAAAGTCTCATTTTAGGCGGCTTTGTCGTTGCTTTGCTTGGAGGAATTTTTTCTTCTTGTGAAACGGTTGACCCAGCAACAATGAAACCTGTTTCAACCATGGACTACAGTCCCATTCGGTTGATTGATGCAAACAAGGGTGCGCCGGGGCAGACTGTTGTTATCGATGTCCCGAACAATAATGTCGTAAACAAGAACCAAAAAGACGACATTCCGGTTGATGATGAAAACAATAGTCTTAACCAGAATCCTACGGATGAAAATCAAGATGTTGATACCGGCACAATGGGTACAGATGATACAGACCAGACTGAATCAACAGGTACAGATTCTCAAACAGGAGAGGGACAGATTTCTGATGTTGATTCAAAAGCTGGAGATGATAAAACCTCTGGTGCAGATTCAAACACGGAATCAGATGATGGAAATCTTGGTGGACCAAGCAAAAACACAGTTGGCGGTGGAACGGACAAAGATTCTGCCATTGAAAAAGCGACTGAATCCGCAAGGGACAAACTGCTTTCCCAGGCCCGCGACTATATCGACAATGAAAAATACACACAGGCAATCACTTTGCTGAATGGCTGGCTCAAAACAAATCCTGATGATGAGGATGCAAAAGCTCTGCTTGAAGAGGCCCAGAACAAAAAGGCGGAGGCAGAGGCCGCAGCGGCAGAAAAAGCCCGTCAAGACAAATTAAAGCAGGCCCGCGATTATATTGATAATGGAAAGTATTCAAATGCCATTACAATTTTGAACGGACTTTTGAAGAGCGACCCGAACGATTCAGAAGCCAAAAAACTTCTTGATGAGGCCCAGAAAAAACTGGACGAGGAAAACAAGGCTAAACAGGAGGCTGCTGAAAAAGCTGCAGCAGAAAAAAAGGCCGCCGCAGAAAAGGCAGCAGCTGAAAAGAAAGCAGCCGCAGAAGCCGCAGCCGTAAAAGCCCGTCAGGACAAATTAAAGCAGGCCCGCGATTATATTGATAATGGAAAATATTCAAATGCCATAACTCTTTTGAACGGACTTTTGAAAACAGACCCAAACGATGAGGATGCTAAAAAGCTCCTTGAAGAGGCACAGACAAAGAAAGCCCAGGCAGATGCGGAAGCCGCAGCCAAGGCCCGTCAGGACAAGCTTGAT
>CACZPR010000114.1 GCA_902783155.1 uncultured Spirochaetaceae bacterium | reverse complement strand
TGTAGCATCCCTTGGTCAACATCATGTTTTTGGGAGTACGTTTTCCCATGTTCGTTGGTGTTTGTTATGAAAAGATATTCATATAGACTGTTGTTGATGTCATATTTGTGGAATAATTGGCTTTCTTTGAAGTTCCCTAATGATAAAGATATATTTTCTTCTTTTTGAATGAATCCGCAATGCTTAAAAGTTCGTGTTTGAGATGCCACTGTGTGTAGAGCATGAGCGCAAACTGTTACCATGCAGAGAATCCCATGCAGCATTTGTATGCGCCGATGGCTTTCACATATTTTTCGAACTGTGGTCTATAAATGGGCGCCACTACAAAAAAAGATCTATGTTGTTGATTCGTGCGGAATGTTTCATACCTAGCCCCTAGCTTGAAACTACGTTGCAAATAGGGGCGAAATAGGAGGTATGAAATCTGACTGCGATACCTTTTGAGAACAACATACCTCGTTGCTTGCAGCGAGGTATGTTGATTCTGCTTAAATTGAAACTTGCAAGAGTTCCAGGATTACATGGTGTAGGTGCGTGTATAAGTTTTATTAGGAAAAAGAAGCTGCGAGAAAGGAAAGAATCAAAAGCTTATAGACACAGCAACAAGTAGCTTTGGGGTAATAACTTCTGGTGTGCGAAATTTAGGAACATGAAGGATGATGTGAAAATCAATACAGGATTTGACTACTATATGGAATGTGCAGACTGTTTTTCACCATAAACATAAGTATGCATAAGATTTTAACATAGAAGGATATTAATTGTTGTCCAGCTGATCTTGATTTTGGAGGTGTAGAACCGGAAATTGGACAGGGCGGTCTCTGTTCTGCTTTGAGCTTTCCGCGGTTCGTTTCAAGTCTTGCTGGATAAAAAATCTTAAAGGGAATTGAATATTTGGCAAGTTAATTCGCTTGGTGCGCGAAAAATGGAAAAAAAACTCCATTTTAGAGCTCTTTTTTTGCTTTTTTTATTGAATTAATTATTTTTAGTGATATAATGTAAGAAAAAATTTGGGTGTGAGGAAAAGATGAAAGTATTTTGTGTTTTTATGCAAAAGGGTGGGGTAGGAAAAACAACTTTTACCAATGCATTAGCCTATGAACTCTCGCATTATGGTAAAGTTTTGCTGGTTGATGCGGACCAGCAAGGGAATCTATCTTATTTGTATGACCATGAGTATAACTTTGTGGACAAGGACAAATGCTTTTTGGCCGTGCTGAAAGAAGAATCTGATTTGAAGGATGCGATTGTACAGTGCAGGCCTGAAACAGATGATTTTAAAGGTCTTTATCTGTTGGGCACACAAAAAAATGATAATAACCTTCGATCCTATATGGAGACTGGCTTTCGTGACGATCCCCATTCTATAATGAAGCTTATCGAAGATGCAAAATTGATGGGGTTTGCTTATGTGTTTTTTGATTTGCCTCCTTCTTTTGGTTATTATGAAAAAATAATTCTTTCCAATGCGACGGATATTATACCAATAATTGAGCCAGAAGATTTTGCAATTGAGAGCTTAACAAATTTCAATGCACAAATTAAAAAGCTGAAAGTACAATATAGCGGAAAATTTTCACCATGCAAATATCTTATTGTGAATAAGGGAAATCCACAGAAGGCTGTACATAGATATTGGATTGATACATTGAAAAAATCTTCATATGAGGTTTTTGAATTTCATGATTCCCGGGCTGTGCCAGGTTCTATATCTTATCATGTACCGATGCAGGAATATCAGCCATCAAATCCTTTTTGCAAAAGCATTTCTATGTTGGCTAAAAAAGTTAAGTGAGAGTATATATGAAAAAAAGACCTCCGTTAGAAGAAGTGCACAGAAATTTGAGTTTTGATATTGATGATGAAACGGCATCAAATGATGCTGTCCATGCAAAAAAAACAGAATACGCGATAAATGCTCTTGTTGATATTCCTATCTCTGAAATAGAGCTTGACAAAAATATTCGCGATATATATGCGGATGATTCCCTTGAGGAACTTGGTGATTCCATTCGTGAAAATGGACAAATACAACCGATAGTTGTGACACCAAAAAATGGTAAATATGTTGTAAAAACAGGACACCGCAGATATAAAGCGTGTCTCTTGCGTGATGTTCAAACTGTAAAATGTATTGTGGAAAATGATTTTACTAGCGAACGAGAAAGAATTATCATCCAGGCTACCGAAAATGAGCAAAGGCTAAATCTATCTTCAAGAGAGCGGGAGTCTTATATTGCGCAGCTGATAGATATGGGGATGACACAAAATGAAATAGCCAAGGCATTGCATAAAACAAAGGGGTGGGTTAGTGAGGCTCTTAGGGCCCATAGTTTTGTAAGCGAAAACAAGGAGTTGCTCGATGAATTGACCGAAGAACCTTCCACCAGAGATACATGGAAGGCCAGTACGTTGACAAAAAAGCAATTGGAAACTGTTATTCGGGAAGCAAAAAGGCAAGGGGGGACAAAGGAAGCCTTCAAGAAGGAAGTCACAAAACGGTACAATCAGAATATATCATTAAAGAAAAAAATGGCGACGCAAGTATATTCATGTACCGTGCAGATTGATTTTGAAAAGAAGAATGTCTCCATGGAATTGACAAAATTTTATGACGAAAAACTGGCCGAAATCATTTTAAATGACATAAAAAATTATTATGAGGGCAAGAATTTTAGTGTGCAGCAAGTCTGATGATATATAATAAAGCGTGATTGATTGTATTTTGTAAAAAATAGTGTGCGATTGGTTAAAGGTTTTAATCAAAAATTTGGGTTTTGCGAATGAAAATCCTTAGAAAAATTATTTTCATAAGTTTTTTTATGAGATATTATTTATATTTTTTTATATAGAATAATCATAAATTGTTTATTTTTTTATTTATAAAAAAAATCCCATGGATGGTTTTATTTTTTTATGAAATAAAAGTTAAAATAATTGATAAAAGTTTCATAAGAGAAGATTAAATTTAAAAATACCCAATGATGGGAAAAAAATAAGGTCCATATAAAAATTGAAAATATTTCTTTATAAATTCTTGCGCAAGAATTTATCGTTAGCTTTTTCTTCATGGCTTTCCAATTGTCTTTGCGTTTCTGTTCGTATATATTGTTATAAAAATAACAGCTTGTAATTTTATACCTACTCCTTCTTTGTTTGTCATATATTTGTTGCCAGCACATAACGGGGGTCTTTTGGCTGCATGATTTGTGGGGATTTGTAAAATGTGATTCCCAGATAGTCACGGTCAACGGTGAACCTAAGGTCTGGATAATATTTTGCTTTGATTTGCCGAACCTGGTCAATGATGTATTTGAAATTTGCACGTTCTTGGTCAGATTGGATTGTTCCGCTGAATTGTGCGACCATGCTTGATCTTGGGATAAATATTCCATCTTTTCCAATGGAGTTGTTTCGATAAATAATCCATGCATATAAATCTTTACCCATGGCGCTAGAAATTTCCTTGTAGACGGTATAGTCAATGGGAACCGAATGTCTTTTGCATAGATCAACAAATTTGTTGTTTAAAACTATGGAGAAGGAAATGTTTCGTTTATCCGATATGGAGTCATCAAGCTCTATATATTGGAGACTGTCTATAAACATTATGTTTCTGATTGACAATTTCTTTGCTTGGACCAAGCCCCGGTCTGATTCTGCAAAGTATTCCGGGAACAGGCTTTTCTGGGTTATCGAAATGTTTTCATCTTCGTAAATAAACGTCGCAGATTTAAACCTGTTTAGCTGCTCCATTATATCTGTCCCGCGCTGCTTCCTGAGCTGCATTTCATCCAAGAGTTCCTGAAGGGAACTGTAGGTTATTGTGATGGTGCCGTCTTTGTTCAGATTGTTTTTTGCTTGGACTGCATGTGTGGTCAAAATAGAAAGTAGAAGGCGGCCATATTTTCCGTAGGGAACTAGGTTTGGACTGTTGAGGTGTAACGTTATGTTGTTGTATCTTCTGTCGAAGACTTGCTTCTTGACATCCCGGAGGGGAAGGGCCGCAGATATAAAAATACTGGGTATAAAGCTTCTATATTTTATTAATTCTTTTGATTCTCCTGAAGCTTCAAATCCGAACGGTAGATTGTTTTCTGAATCAAATCTGTCATGCAGTTTTTTGGGATTAGAATCTCTATCGGTGAATCCAGATATTGAGTCTGGAGATTTTGGTAACGTATGAAGTAGGGGAGTGGGTTGTGTATTTTGTATGGTATATTGCACGTTAGGAATTTGTCGTGGATGGGATGGAATTGGTTGTTCAATGTTTTTGGTCAAACTGTAACCTGGAACCGATTCGTGTAAGTTTTGCGCTTCCGATTTGTTCAGAGGCCATGGTGCTTCTTCTGTGTCAAGATTATGGCCCTCGTTAAAAATTGGCATAAAATATCCCCTCTTTTGTTTATTTTAGTGTTTATAGTATACTAAAATAAAGTATAAGTCAAGATGGCACCACGCTCTGCGTTGCGGTACGCGAGATGCTCTGCGGGTTCTTGAAAAGGAGGCTGTGAATAGATGTACTAGCAATTTGTATGTATAAAAAATAAATCTACTTTTTTCCTTGTTTTATGACACGTGCCATAAAATATAGATTTTATGACATACCTTTCATTCTTGAATGTTCTTTCCCATATTTTGAGGGGGCGGACGGGAAAATTTTATAACATGGGCTGTAAAAGTGTGGCCAATTGTGCTGGGTCGATTCTTTTGACGGTGGACCGCGGGTTAAAAACTTGGTTTTGTTATCTTGGCCTGCCTGCGAGCCGTTTTCAAGGGGCTGTCAGCCAGGGTTGAAAAAATATGGTCCTGTTGCGCTGCGGAGTTTCTGCCTTCGCGTGGTGGCAAGGTCTGTCTGTGCGCGTTGGGGGCCACCTCCTTTGCGTAGTGAGAATTTTTTGGGAGTTGGATGCGAATGTCCTCCGGATGTGGGCCCTATGGGAGTTGTCCGTTTCGGGAGGTGGTCTGAATAGGGTCTGCGAAGGCCTGTTTTTTTGCGAGCAGGAGACTCGGGCTTTCACTCCTTGCGTGGGCATACGCTATATATGGTGTACCTACAAAACTGTGTGTAATTAGTATTCTGTCTACCACAGCTTGCAAGGTCTTTTCTCTTTGCCTCGTGGCCCAACAAACCTTATACCCCTGTACCCATTTTTAAATCGATACATTTTTTTGTATATTTATACAATCCGGGGGGGGGGCATTCTTGTAACCCCAAATAATTAGTGAAACATTGCTAAAATAGAAGAAAAGCCTGTTCAGACGCGCTTTGCAAAACTGCGGTATTTCCTTCTTATTCTGGTAACAGTTTATATTTTTCCTTGCTTTCCAGGCATTTTTTTCAAATTTTTAGACAAACTGTTACCATTGCTGTCTATTTTTGTAGACAGCTGGCATGTATTAAGCAATTTTGGTAACAGTTTATACCGAATCAAATCGCCTGGGCATGTCTTACACCTATTTTCAAAGAGTTTTTAATTGTACATAACCGCTGTTATGTTGGGGATGTTTGCGGACAAAAAAAATCCGGTCACAAATCAATGTGGCCGGACTATGGAAATATGGAATGCTTTTTAGAACGAAACCTGGAAGACCAGAGGTATCTGTATATCAAAACGTGGGTCGTTCGCGGTGTCCTGGTTGCTGAAGCAGTTCAGGATGTTGAATGCTATACCTGCGTCTAGTTTCGCGTTGTCGTTGAACTTGTATTCAAAGGCGTTCGTGATTCTGAAATTCGATACCCAGTCCAGCTTTGATGCGTTCCCGGATTCCGCCACGGTTAGCAGTGTCGGTTTGTATCCGTTTGCCGCGGCATTCATTCCGGTATAGTGGCGAACGTTCAGGTAGACCTTTAAATCATTTTTCCGTGGATGGACGTTGTACAGCATGTTGACCATGTTCTCCATCGCGATTCCGTTTTCTATCCCGGATGCAACGTCCCGCTGGTTCATTGTGAAATTGTTTATGGTTGTCACGGAGATGCTTCTGTCAAACACATATCTTGCCCTGAAATCTATTCCCCATCCCCAGAGGTCCTTCCCGGCTGCCGTAGCCTTGTTTTTGTTCTTATATTCGCCGGTGAATCCCACAAGCGCTGTAAGGTTTTTCAGGAACGGGAACGAAGGTTCGTAGAATGCTGCCAGAGCGAATTCCTCTTTCGCAAATTTTCCTGTTGCCGTGAGACGTCCCACATTTTTCAGCGTGTAGCCTATCTCGGCCATGAAAGTGTCCACCCCGAAAACAAGTTTGTCCGTTACCGCCAGATTGCTGTCACCGGTGTTCTCGTCTCCAAGGAAATTCAGATTCATTGCGCCGGCCCTGATTTCAAAGGGACCGTTTTTGTACTGGAACATTGCGCCCAGTTTTTTTGAGGAGGAGGATCCGCACTGCGAGCTGATGTCCATCGAAAGATTTTTTGTGGTGATGCTGGAAATCATTCCCGGATTGTACACAGAGAAATCTATTCCGTCCATCAAGAGCGCGCCATCGGTGACACAGTTTACCGCCCTGTCATCCCATGAACCCATCCTCAAAAAGAAAGAGCCTGTCTTGCCGAAGGAGACCCAGGCATTGTATTTTTCAAGCGAAAAGTTTTTGAACCACTCGCTTGCCGTGCTGTTGAACGCAATGTATGGGTCCATCTCCAGCTCGATTCCAACATTGTCATTGCCCATTGAAAAAAGCAGTCCGCTTGCTATTGCGCCGTAGCCCCCGTAGTCAAGGAAAGTCCACCTGTCAAAATCGGTGGAAACTATGTTGGACTTCATTTTAAAGGAAACATTTATTTTTGGCTGGGCCACAACGGACCCGGCGACCAAAAGTGTTGCGGCCGCCATGGTGATAATTTTTTTCATAAAACCTCCTGTCAAAAAATCCCGGATGCGCTATTAGAATAATATCCTAAATGGACAATTTGTTGAAGATGTCCGCAAAATTTTATCGGCAGGAGTCGGGGAAAACTGTCGGCTAATTTACTTCCGTATTGGTCCGCCCTCCCCTAAAAATTTTTTTCCAGTAGACGAAGAGCAGGACCACCGTCAGAACGAATGTCAGAAAATCTGAAACAGGTCCGGCGTATAAAACACCGTCAAGCCCAAGGAACATCGGGATTATGACCGTCACCGGCAGCTGGAAGATAATCTGCTTTGAGAGCGAGAGGATTGACGACTGCGTTGGATAACCTATCGCCTGGAAAAACACGCCGGTCGCAATGTTTATTCCGAAGAGAGGAATCAGCATCAGGTATATGCGCATACACTTCACGCCGAACTCATTGTACAGGTCGCTCCCCGATCCGAATATGCTGATAATCTGCAGGGGAATCAGCTGCGCGAGAATGAACGCCACAATTGATATTGCGCTTGATATTGTCGCGGTCAGGCGGAAAGTTTTTTTCACTCGGTCAAAATTCTTTGCGCCATAGTTGAACCCAAGGATTGGTTGCGAGCCGGTGCAGAGTCCAAGCACGATGCACATGATTATGCTGAAGGTCTTCATGGTGATTCCAAGGGCTGTGACCGGTATGTCCGATCCGTATTTGCTTGTGGCCCCGTATGTCACAAGAATATTGTTCCTTACCGCTATGGCAACCACAAGTGCAATCTGGTTGATGAAGCTTGAGACGCCCAGTCTTGTTATGGACCATGACACCGAGAATGATTTTTTCCAGACGTCCCCCGTCAGTTTGATTGTCTTTGTGCGACGCAGGAGATAGAAAATGTTAAGAGCTGCGTTGACGGCCTGTCCCATTATTGTCGCCCATGCTGCGCCCTTCACTCCCCAGTTGCAGACAAAAATAAATATGGGGTCAAAAATCAGGTTGATTGCGCATCCCGAAAGAAGGCCGACCATGTTGAACCTGGGACTTCCGTCTGCACGGATTACGCTCGCACCTCCCGCGCATATTGATGAGAACGGAATACCGAGGGAGATTATCAGTCCGTAGTCCTTCGCGTATGGAAGTATTCCTTCGGATGCCCCAAAAAGTTTGCAGATTGGTTCAAGAAAAATAATGTAGACCGCGGCTATAACAATTCCGCTTGCTGAAAATCCAATTATTCCAGATGCGGCTCCCATGTTTGCCCTGTCCCTGTCGCTCTGTCCAAGCTTGAGGCTCATAAAGCTTGCGGCCCCGTCGCCGAAGAGCATTGCGAAAGCCATTGCAAGCGTTGCCATGGGGAAGATTACCGATGTGGCTCCGTTCCCAAGATAGCCCACTCCGTTTCCAATAAAAATCTGGTCGATGATATTGTAGAAAGCGTTCACAACCATGCTGATGATTCCGGGAATCGCAAATTTTGCGAGCAGCTTTCCGATTTTTTCGGTCCCCAGAATATTTTTTTCTGATACAGTCTTTTCCATAGGGGACTATATTATTTCAATGGAAGAAATTTGTAAAGGAACCCGGTTTTTAAAATTTGTCTACCAGATTTGTTTTTTTCCTGTCACCGGGTGCGTGAAAATCTGGAAATCCTTTCCATAGGTCGGGCGCAGAAAATCATTGGACATCATTTCTTCGCTTGGTCCGTGGAAGATTCCGGAGCGGTCGTTTCTCATCAGAATCATTTGGTCGGAAAACTGCGACGCAAGATTTATGTCGTGGATTGATATGCAGACGGTCTTTCCTTTCCGGCACAGGTCCCGAAGTATGTCAAGGAGATTGCGCTGGTGTGTTATGTCAACCGAGGCAAGGGGCTCGTCCAAAAAAATATAGTCCGTCTCCTGTGCGAAGCTCCTTGCGATTCTTGTCCTCTGGTACTCCCCTCCCGAAAGTGTTGAGACAGGTCTGTCCCTTAGTTCGGAAATTGAAAGAAGCTCCATCGCGCCGTCTATTATTTTTCTGTCGCCGGGTGATGTCAGTTCGTACCATTTTCTGTGCGCGAATCTTCCGCAGTCAACAACTTTTTCCACCGTGACATTCCATGCTGGATTTTCATCCTGCACGAGATATGAAATCTTTTTTGCGGTGTCCTTTGGTTTCTGCAGGAGAATATTTTTTCCGTCCAAAAAAATTCCGCCACAAATCCTGAGCGACGGATGGACAATCCCGGACATCAGGGAAAGCAGTGTCGATTTTCCGCTTCCGTTCATTCCGCACAATGCCGTTATGGAATTTTGTTTCAGGGAAAAAGATATGTCCCCGAAAACTTTTTTTCCGTTGTACGATGCGCTGAGATTTTCAACCGTGAACATAGACATCCCTTTTCAGAACAGCTATAAAAAATGGAACACCGACCAGTGACGTGATGATTCCAATCGGTATTTCGGATGGAGCGACAGCGGTTCTTGCGACAATGTCGGAAACAAGAAGAAGGATTGCGCCGGCGGCCATGCTCTGTGGAATCAGTGTGCGGTGGTTTGGTCCGAATATGCTTCTCATAAGGTGGGGCGCAATCAGTCCGACAAAAGAAATTATTCCACCCGAACATACCGCGCAGGATGTGGCCAGGGTCCCGGACAGGAGTATAAAAATTTTTGCCCGCCGGAAATCAAGTCCAAGCGACTGGGCGGTTTTTTCTCCACCGCCAAGAATGTCAAGGGATGGAGCGCAGAGCAGCAGCATTGCAATGGACACGAGCGACGGTATCAAGAAGAAATTAACTTCGTCCCACCCCTTTGCGTTGAAGCTTCCCATTGTCCACACAAAAATTGAATGGAAATTTTTTTCGTGGAAAATAATCAGCAGGGAGCTGAGTGCGGAAAAAAAAGTTCCCGTCACTGTTCCGGAAAGAAGTGTCGTAACCGAGGAGCCGTTCCTGAATATGAGCGAAAAGAAAAACACGAGAAGCCCCGCCAGGAGTCCGCCAAGGAAAGAAAAGAATGGCATCGGTGAAAGAAATTTTAGGGAAAGGCTTGCTATTGGAAAAAATCCGCAGACTATGGAGCCGAGTGTCGCCCCCGATGAGATTCCAAGGATTCCGGAATCCGCCAGAGGGTTTCTGAAAAATCCCTGGAACACAGCGCCGCTTCCACCGAGCAGGGCACCGCATACCGCGCAAAGAATAATTCTCGGGAGCCTTATTTCAAAAAGGATTATAAATTTTATTCCGTCCCTTCCCCCCGCGGCAAGGTCAGCGAAAGATATTTTCTCCGCGCCAAAAAAGGTTGACGCAAACGAGACCGCCGCCAGAAGAAAAAAAAGGACAACAGTTCCAAGGACGGATTTTGTTTTCATCTGTTTGGACCGCTAGTCAGCTTTTCCGTAAAGAATTTTGTTCATGGACTGGAGGGCCGCAAAAATTCTTGGACCGGGCCTTGTGTATATGTCCGCATCGATTATGACGATGTTTCCATTTTTCACCGCGGAAATGTTCTGCCATCCTGCGCGTCCCTTTACCTCGTCCACGTCCGGGAACATGTCGTTCGGAAGGAGAATGAAGTCCGGGTTCGACGCAATGATTGTCTCCTCGCTCACGACAGGATAGTCCTGCTCAACGTCGTCGAAAATATTTTTTCCGCCGCAGATTTTTACGACGTCGGTCATAAATGAATTTTTTCCAATGCTCATGTAGGGATTGTTGTAGACCTCCCAGTAGACTTTTGGCCTGGAGTCCTGTGAGCCGATTGACTTGGAAAGTTCCGCCACAATTTTTTTGTATGAGTCCGAAAGCTCGTCACCTTTTGATTTGTGTCCCGTCAGATATGCGATGTCCCTGATTTCGTCAATCACGTCGGATATTGTCGCGTCCTTTGAGACATAATACGGTATGCCAAATTTTTCCAGGGACGCAATCATGAAGTCGTGCATTCCGCTGTAGATTATTATCAGGTCAGGATTGAAGGAAACTATTTTTTCAATGCTGATTGTCTTTGCGTCGAATCCGCCGATTGTAGGAAGTGACTTTGCGGCCTCGGGATAGTTGGAGACATCTGACACTGCGGCAATCTGTTTTTCCGCGCCAATTTCAAAAAGAATCTCGGTGGATGCCGCGCCCAGCGAAATAATTTTTGACGGAACCTCCCCCACTGTAACGGAATGTCCTGTTCCGTCCTCGACTGTCACCGAGCCTTTGTTCTGTGCTTCGCCCGCCTTGTTGTTTTTGCTGCATGAGACCGGCAGAACCGCCGCCACCAAAATTAAAATGAGACCGTGTTTAAAAAAATTTCGTTTCATGCTAGTATTCTACCGTTAATCAATATGTTAATCAACAAGAGGGATATAATGAAAATTAGCGAGATACTTAAAAAGGACAGTCCGAGCCTTTCATTTGAGGTCTTCCCACCGAAGACGGATTCCGTGTACGATACGGTAAGGAATGCTGTGGACGAGATTGCGAAAACATTGCCGTCGTTCATGAGCGTGACCTATGGAGCGGGAGGCGGGACCAGCGGCTACACTGTTTCAATTGCGCAGGAGATTCAGAAAAAAAATGTTGTCGCGCTGGCGCATCTTTCGTGCATATCATCGACAAAGGCCCTGGTGAATGAGCAGCTGGTAAAACTTCGCGACGCGGGGATTGAAAACATTCTCGCCCTCCGTGGCGACATTCCGCAGGGCATGACCACAGACCATCTTGACTACCATTATGCGAGCGACCTTGCCCTTGACATCAAGTCGTTCGGCGGATTCTGCATTGGCGGAGCGTGCTATCCCGAGGGGCATCCCGATTCAAAAAACCAGCGCGAGGACATCGACAATCTGAAAAAGAAAATCGACGCGGGATGTGAGTTTCTGACCACGCAGATGTTTTTTGACAACAATCTTCTATATAACTATCTCTACAAACTGAAGTCCGCCGGAATAAATGTTCCTGTGCTGCCCGGAATCATGCCGGTGACAAACGGAAAGCAGATTGAGAGAATCCTGAAACTGTCCGGCT
Source organism: uncultured Spirochaetaceae bacterium (assembly GCA_902783155.1). Taxonomy (GTDB): domain Bacteria; phylum Spirochaetota; class Spirochaetia; order Treponematales; family Treponemataceae; genus Treponema_D. The sequence continues at coordinate 20,253 of CACZPR010000114.1, read as the reverse complement.
CATGTCTTCCGCCGAGATTCAAATTCATTACCGACAGATTCGGCGACGACCCAGACGCAATGACCCAGGCAGGAATCGCCTATGCGACCGAGCAGATTGTGGATCTGTTTGCGAACGGAATCAACCATGTCCATGTGTATTCGATGAACAAACCGGATGTCGCAAAAAAGATTATCGAAAACCTTTCGAGCATTGTGAAGTAGACCATGACCTACTCTTCCCTTTTTGTTGACCGCGTGGATTCAAGGACTCTAGTTCCGAACATGGAGGAGGTTTTCCGTTACATGGGATACGCTCTCGGTGACAGAAAAAATCCTGACCAGATTGTTGGCAATGTCGCCGGGGATGTGGTCGCCAGATTCGGGGACCTGATTTTTCCGCAGGCCGTCTATGTCTGCTATCCAATGCGGGCGTTCGGGGACCATGTTCTTTTTGGCGAGACCGCATGTGAACACAGGATTGATGGAAAGGGAATCTCAAAATTTCTTGCGGGATGTACATCCATTTTTCTTTTCGCGGCAACGCTTGGTCCAATGGTTGACCGTGAAATCCAGAGGGCGCAGAGACTTGAGCCGTCAAGGGCCGTGGTCATGCAGGCGGCGGGGGCAATGTATATAGAAGAATACTGCGACCTTCTCTGCGAAAAATTCAGGTCCATGGCCGCCGAGGAAAAATGCGTTACCCGCCCACGGTATAGTCCTGGATTTGGAGACATTCCGCTTGAATACCAGAGGACGGTATTTGAAATTTTGGACTGTAGAAAAATTGGACTGACCCTGATGGATTCGCTTATTATGGCGCCAGAAAAATCTGTGACGGCTTTTGTTGGCGTGAGGCCGGACACTTTTCAAAAATAGCAGGAGAAAAATATGCGCGACATAAAAAAATATTTGGGAAAAAGAATTCTTTTTTGCGACGGAGGAACAGGCTCAGTTTTGCAGGGCATGGGACTTCAGCCCGGGGAGCTTCCCGAAAACTGGAACATAGACAAAAGCGAAAATATAGTCGCGCTAAACTACTCCTATTTCAAGAGCGGCTCAAACATTGTGAACACAAACACGTTCGGAGCGTTCGCGACAAAGTTTTCCGGAATAAAGTCGTACAGCCTTGAACAGATAATAGGGGCTGCGATAAAGAATGCGAACGAGGCCCGGGACAGAATTGAAAAGGAAGACGACGGTCCTCATTTCATTGCGTTCGACATCGGGTCGTGCGGAAAACTTTTGAAACCGCTCGGGGACCTTTCTTTTGACGACGCCGTTTTTCTTTTTAAAAAATCTTTTTCAATCGCGCTGAGGCATGAAATCGATTTGATTTTGATCGAGACGATGAACGACATCTACGAGGCGAAGGCTGCCGTGATTGCTGCAAAGGAGGCCATGTCCGAGTGCGGCGTGGAGCTTCCAATTTTTGTCACCACCGTATACGACCAGGACGCAAAATCCCTGACAGGCTCGTCTCCCGAAATTGCCGTGTCCGTTCTTGAGGGGCTTGGAGTTGACGCGCTTGGACTGAACTGCAGTCTTGGACCGGAGCAGATGGTTCCGATTGTCTCCAGGCTGATAAAGGCTTCGTCCCTCCCAGTGATAGTGAATCCGAATGCGGGACTTCCGAGAAGTGAAAACGGAAAGACCGTCTACGATGTAAGCCCGGAGCGTTTTGCGGAAATTGTTTCGTCGTTCTGCGAGGAGGGCGCGCTTGTTGTCGGTGGATGCTGCGGAACGACCCCCGAGCACATAAGCCTTCTTGTGAAAAAAGTTTCCGAGCTGGAGTCCGCAAAAAAAATTGCGCCGCATTATCCCGATGACAAAAATGTTTCGTCAATAACATCCTGCTCGCGCCATGTTGAATTTGGAAAGTCGCCAGTCCTGATTGGGGAACGAATCAACCCGACCGGAAAGAAGCGTTTCAAGGAGGCCCTGAGGCAGAACGACATTCCGTACATCATAAACGAAGGAATAACGCAGGAGGCGAAGGGTGCGCAGGTCCTTGACGTGAACGTGGGCCTCCCGGAAATCGACGAGGTGGCGATGCTGGAAAATGTCGTCAAGGAACTTCAGACCGTGACGGAACTTCCGCTCCAGCTTGACACGTCGGATCCCGTCGCAATGGAGAAGGCGCTAAGAATCTACAACGGAAAGCCACTGATCAATTCGGTCAACGGAAAGGAAGAGGTCATGCGGTCGGTGTTCCCGCTTGTGAAAAAATACGGAGGGGTTGTTGTCGCCCTGACGATTGACGAAAAGGGAATCCCGGAGACGGCAGAGGGAAGGATTGCCGTTGCTGAAAAAATCTACAGACGCGCGGCGGATTTCGGCATTTCCCCAAAAAACATAATCATCGACCCGCTTGCCATGGCGATATCGTCCGACGACAGGGCCGCAATCGCAACTCTTGAGACGGTCAGGTACGTGAAGCAGGTCAAGAAGGGAAACACAATTCTTGGCGTGTCAAACATCTCTTTCGGCCTTCCGCTCAGGGAGATTGTCACCTCGACATTTTTCACGATGGCGATGCAGAACGGACTCAGCGCGGCAATCATGAATCCAAATTCAATGGAGATGATGAAGGCCTGGACATGTTTCTGCACACTCTCGGGATACGACGCGCAGTGCCAGAACTACATTTCGTTTGCTGAAAGGTATTCCGAATTCCAGAGCCAGAACGTTCCCGCCGCGGACAAAAAGATTTCCACGCCCGAAGCAAAAAACGGTGGAGAGGAAATCGCCGGACTGAAATATGCCATAGTCAAGGGGATGAAGGACAGGAGCAAAAAGGAGGCGGAACTTCTTCTTGAGACCGAGGACTCGATGAATGTAATCAACGGCCACATAATTCCCGCTCTGGACATTGTTGGAAAAGGCTTCGAGGAAAAAAGGGTCTACCTTCCCCAGCTTCTGATGAGCGCGGAGGCCGCAAAATTTGCTTTCGACGCAATCAAGGAGAAACTGGAGAAAAGCGGAAAGACCGAGGAGCCGAAGGGGACTGTTGTTGTTGCGACGGTCAAGGGCGACATCCACGACATCGGAAAGAACATCGTGAAGGTCCTTCTTGAAAACTACAGCTTCAGGGTCATCGACCTGGGGAAGGACGTTCCTCCCGAAAAAATTGTGGAGACCGTCGTGCAGGAAAAAATCCGTCTGGTGGGGCTCAGCGCATTGATGACAACAACCGTTCCCGCGATGGAGGAGACAATAAGGCAGCTGAAGGAAAAAGCCCCGTGGTGCAGGGTCTGTGTCGGTGGCGCGGTGCTGACGCAGGAGTATGCGGACATGATCGGCGCGGACTTCTACGGAAAGGATGCGATGGAGACGGTCAAGTTTGCGCAGAAAGTTTTTTCACAGGCGGATTAAGTTTTTCCCGGCAATCTTCCGACAATGGAGAGAGGTTTGGTGTCTAAACCAGGGAGATAATTATGTCAGAAGAAAAAACGGAAAACGATATTGTGGCTGGACAGAACGTTGTCCCCAAGAAAGTTTTTGTGTTCATGTTTTTTTCGTTCCTCTGTCCCCTGCTCTTTTTTGCTCCGTTCACAATCATAACGGGAGGATTCACCGGGGAGGAGGCCCTTGCGTTTATACTCAACCCAATCTACATAGGTTTTTTCGTCCTGTCGCTGGTCTCGCCTTTCATACTCTATTTCCGCATGTCAGGCATATTCAAAAGCTACGACGGTTCGGAGCAGTCCATAGCCAGGGTGAACAAATACGTGAAGTCAGGCGAGATGGTCTGCTTTTCGGTTCCGGTCTCGTTCTCGATGATTGTTCCCATAATCGTGGGATTCTACAACCAGTCACGCGGATTTGCCCCGGCGGCATTTCTCGGCGAGACGTACATCTATTACTGCTTCACTCTTTCATTCGGCGGACTGTGCGCGCTTTCGGTCCTGTCCTACATCCTTTTTGTGGCGAGGCTTGAAAACTCACTGACCTGGCTCCCGTACAGGAAGGACTACCAGACATTCTCCTTCATAATGCGGAGCATACTGATCATGCTCTTCGATTTTGTCGGACTTGTCCTTATGACGGAATCAATTTTCGCCGTCCCGGCAAACAAGGCGGTCCCGACCATGCGGCTGCTCTTCACGAGGGTCGTCCCGTTCACCGGTTTTTCGATTGTGGCCGGACTGATTGGAGTCTACGTGCTTCTCATCGACGTGAACAACACCATTGGAAAAATCAACAAATTCGCCTACGACCTTTCGCAGAAGGACTACACCACAAAAAAAGTTCCGGTCCTTCTCAGGTGCGAGCTTGGCGAAATGGCGAACTCCCTCAACAGCCTGCAGAAGAGGACAAAATATCTCCTAAGAAATTTCCGCAACTCGATTGAGCTGACCACAAAAAATTCAGCGCAGCTTGAGAAGGAGATGGAGATTGTAAAAAATGAAATCGGCCAGATAACGGGCGGAATCAACAGGGTCCAGGACGAGATGGAAAGGCAAACCAGCGGTGTCGAGGAGGCGGGGGCTTCCGTCAACCAGATTATCTCAAAGTCCAATCTTCTGAATGAAAACATCGGCTCCCAGTTCGACGAGGTGAAGGAGTCGTCCGCTGCGGTCGAGGAACTTGTGTCCAATGTCGAGAGCGTGACCATGATTCTCCAGAACAACACGGAGAGCGTCACTTCCCTGACACAGGCATCCGACGATGGTCGCGCGGCTGTTGATACGGCGGTCAGGACGGCGGAGAAAATAATCGAGCAGTCCGCCATGCTGATGGAGGCCACGTCGATAATCCAGACCATAGCCTCGCAGACAAACCTCCTCGCCATGAACGCGGCAATAGAGGCGGCCCACGCGGGTGAGTCCGGAAAGGGATTCTCGGTCGTCGCTGATGAAATCAGAAAGCTGGCGGAGCAGTCGAGCAGACAGAGCCGGACAATCAAGGACAACCTCAAGGGCTTCTCCACATCAATACAGACGGTCTCCACAAACACCAAGGAGGTCCAGCAGAAGTTCGATGCAATCTACGAGCTTGCGCAGACGGTCATGGCCCAGGAGAGCATCATCATGAACGCGATGGTCGAGCAGTCCGAGGGAAACAAGATGGTCCTGAGGGCAATCCAGGGAATCCAGAGTTCGACGGCGGAAGTCACGGACAGCTCCTCGGAAATGGTCGCGGGCGGACAGCAGATTATAGATGAAATGAAGAACCTTGCGGAAATCACCGGCACGATAAACAGCCAGATGAATGTCATGTCGGCCAGCCTGAACGGAATATCAAGCGCGGTGCAGGAGGTCTCGAAATCCTCCATGGAAAACCAGAAGAGCGTGACCGGAATCTCCGATCAGATTCAGGAATTCAAGCTCTAGGGAGCTAATCCGCTTTCTGATTATTCAGTGTTTCCCTAGGCAAAGGTTCCTTGCCCCGCCAATTTTTCAATTTTTGCAAAACTTTGTTGCCTTATGGCGAAAAAAATGTTTTAATATACACAAGGAAGGGTTTTGGGCGGTTCCGTCCATAGGTTCCAATTATTTAAAAACTGGAGGGACATGGATGAAAAAGTCTCTACGAAAAATCATCTCCCTGGGGCTCATTTTGACCGGCACGGCGGCAGCGTCGTTTTCTCTTGACCTCACTTTCAGGATTTCCCCTGCAATGGTGATTCCAACCCAGACTTTCTACAAGCCGTCTTTTTCGGGGACGGTGCAGGCTGATGTGGACCTGTTCGGATTTCTCACGGCGGGTCTTGAGGGCATCTTTACGGTGGAGACGCCAAACCAGATGACAAACTCCCTCTCCACGGTCGGCGGCGGCATCGGGATTGGAGCGTACTACTATCCATTCAGCAGGCTCCATATCGGTGGCGGCGCGGCAATCGGACTGTACTCAGCGTCAATGAAAATAGACAGGGCCGGTGGCGAAAAGGATGACGTGAATTTTTCGGACTTCTACTGGAGGGCTTACGCGGAGGCTGGATTCAGAATCAATCCTACCGTGACTGTCAACGGTTTCGGTGGATTCGCCTCATACAATGTCAGCGGCTCGAACTCAGTCCTGTCGGGCCCCTTCTTCGGTGTGTCCGCGCGTATTGCGGTTACGGTCGGAAAGTCAGGCTCAAGCGGATTCTGGATCAACATCGACCAGCCAAGTCCCGCCTACCCTCTTTTCATGGGCGTCTACAAGGACAACGGGTTTGCCACCGCGAGCATAACAAACCGCGAGGGAGCCGAAATCACCGACGTGAAGATTTCGTTCAGGGCCGGAAAATACACAAGCGAGACAAAAATCTGCGACGAGATTTCCAGAATCAACAAATACGGCACGGTGGAGATTCCGCTGACAGCCGCGTTCAGCTCGGAGCTTCTGAAATTCAGCGAGAACGGAAAAATCTCCGGTGAGCTTGTCATAGACTACAAGCTGCTTGGAACAAAAAAACAGACCGTGCAGAACATAATCGTGGACGTGTACAACAGGAACGCATTCTCATGGGACGACTCCGCAGCGCTTTCCGCGTTCATTTCACCGGACGTTCCGGAAATCCTTGAGTTCTCAAAATATGTCGCCGGCGTGGCGAGAAACGGATACAGGACAGGAATCAGCAGGAACCTTGAGATGGCAGCGGCCATGATCGAGGCCCTCACGCTTTCCGGTGTCAAGTACACAAAGGACCAGACCACCCCGTACACCGAATTCCACGACAGCACGGAGATTGACTCAATCCAGCACGCCCTCCAGACTATGAACTTCATTGGAGGCGACTACGACGACCTGGGAATCCTCCTTGCGAGCTGCCTTGAGTCCGTTGGTGTCCCGACCGGCTACCTTATATGCGACGACGACTTCATTGTGCTTGTCGATTTGCAGGTCTCGCCCAAATCCGCCGGAAACCATTTTGGCGACGCACAGACGCTTGTCACCGACGACTCCACTGCATACTTCGGTCTCTCCATGAAAAACTTCTCGTCGGGATTCATGAACAGCCTGAGGGCAGCACAGAAGACCATCAAGCTTGCGAACAACGAGGAAATCTACGCGGAATACATCAGCACGCACGAGGCCTGGGAGACCTATCCCCCTGTAATCTATTCGGGCGCGAACGGTCTTTTCAGAAATCCAGGACAGACCCAGCTTGAACTTGCATACAGGAACGCCCTGGACGCATACTCGAACACGGAGATTGCGCAGGTGCTGGCAAACGCAAAGGCAAGCGGCGACCCGAACAAGATTGGACTTGCGCTGGTCAGGATTGGACGCTACGCTGAAGCCAAAAGCGAGTTCTCAAAATCCAGCTCCACCACGGCCATGAACAACCTTGCGAGCGTGTATGTGATCGAGAAGAACTACGACGCGGCAATCAGGCAGTACATGAAGGTCCTTGAACGTGATCCGGAAAATGAGACAGCAAAGAAGGGAATCGACAAGGCAAACTCTCTAAAGGGGCTGTGATATGAAGAAGATTCTGAGCAAAAAACTTGGTCTTGTCCTTGCCCTGCTCCTTGCCGGCTCCGGTGTGTTCGCGCTTGACCTGCAGCTGAGGGTCCTTCCCTACATGGGAATGCCGCTGGGACTTCCCCTGTCACTCTCCCCCGGATTCACGGCCGCTGTTGATGTGGCCCCGATAACGGTCCGCGGGAGCGACAGCATTTATTTTACGGCGCAGGGCTCCTTTGATTTTCTTCGGGGCAACGGAATATCGAACCTGTTTTTGTTTGACCTGGGGCTTGGCGCGGGATACGAGTTTAAAATCGTTGACCGGTTCAGCATCTCCGGTGAGGCGACGCTTGGAATATGGAACATACCACAGAGCAGCTCCAACAGTTTTTCATCCGGGCGTGGATTCTCCGTGGGCGCAAGGGTCTCGGCGAACGCACATGTGCTTCCCTTTATGAGCGCGGGAGCGTTTGTCGGCTTCAACTATCTCGGGAGCAACGAGCCTTTCATGAGCGACCTGAAGTTTGGGGCTTTCGTCAGAATCAACCTGACCAAGGCCATTTCGTCCAAGTCGGAAATCACATCGACGGACCTTGAGGTTTCCCCACTCTTCCCGGTATTCTACAGCCACTACTACGACAACAGTTTTGGCTCCATAACATTCGTGAACACCGCGGGAAACAAAATCACCGACGTGGAGGTCTCAATATTCATAGAGGAGTTCATGTCGAACAGGAGCGTCATAAAGAAAATCGACTCCCTGCAGAACGGCGAAGAATTCACAGTCGAGCTTACGGCATTCCTCAACGAGAACATCCTGAACACAATCATGCAGCACCAGACCAACGCCACGGTGACGGTCTCATACAAAAATCTTGGACTGAGGACCGAACACACCGAAACAATTCCGCTGACAACGCTGAGCCGAAACAACATGTCATGGGAGGACGACGCAAGGGCTGCGACATTTGTAAGCGGAAAGGATTCAAGCGCATTCCGTTTCGCACGTTTTGTGCAGCTTGTAATGATGAACCATCTCAACAGCAGCGAGTCCGTCAACATACAGTACGCGAGAGGAATTTTTGCCGCGCTGAAGACCTATGGAATAAACTATGTAATCGACCCGTCATCCGCGTTCACCGACAACGTTGGATCGGCAAACATCGACTTCCTCCAGTTCCCGTACCAGACCCTGCTCTACCATGGCGGAGACTGCGACGACCTGACAATCCTGAACTGCTCCCTGCTTGAGGCCCTGGGAATCGAGACCGCGCTGATTACTGTGCCGGGACACATCTACATGGCATTCGACTCGGGCTACACCGTTTCTGAGGTCGGAAGAATTGGGGACGGAAACTACATCGTCCATGGAAACAAAGTCTGGATTCCTGTCGAGATAACAATGTGCCAGGACACCTTCCAGATGGCGAAGAACATGGGAATGATTGAGTGGAACAAATCCGGAGCCAACGCCGCGATAATTCCGGTGCACGAGGCATGGGAAAAATACAAGCCGGTAAGCATCCCGGATTCGGATGTAAATTTCGAACTTCCTGAAAGCACAAGGGTTATCGGGAATTTGAGATAGATAGAAAAGGAGGTAACAATGAAAAAAATTTTCGCAACCACAGTATTGATGGGACTTTTCTGCGCGGCACTTTTTGCTGAGGGATTCACAGTGAAAAAGCTTGTCGGAAAAGTTTCCTATGAATCCGCGCCCGGAGTCTGGACCAAGCTGAAGAAAGGTGACAGAATCACCGGGGACACAGTGATTGACGTAAGTCTCCATTCGCAGATCGAGATAACGGGAGAGGATGGAAAGCTCTACACAATCAAGGCAATGAAAAAAGGCAAGGTCGCGTCCTTTGTAACAAAAACAAGCGGCCTGAAAAAAAGCAGCACATCGACAGGCAGCACCGTTGCGGGTGACACTGGAGCGGGAAAAACAATTTCCACGTCATCATCAAGGGCCTCCGATGCGCAGGAGGATTTAATCTGGTCCGACGAGTGACGCTGGACTAAAAAACGTTGAACCATTCCCGCACATGCTGCGGGAATTTTTTATGCTCACAACTTTTTTGTGCCGGGATTTTTTATCATGCTTGAGGATTTAAACGAAGAACAGAAACTTGCGGTGACAACGACAGAGGGCTTTGTCAGGGTGATTGCCGGAGCGGGTTCAGGAAAAACACGCGCGCTTTCCCACAGGTTCGCATATCTTGTCAACGGCATCGGGATTCCGCCGTCAAACATTCTTTGCGTGACATTCACCAACAAGGCGGCAAACGAAATGCGCTCAAGAATCAGGGCTCTGACAGGCGACAATGACACGGGACGCATCTGCACTTTCCATGGATTCTGTGTTGGGGTCCTGCAGGAGGATTCAAACGCCGTGCAGTATCCAAAAAATTTTCTTGTGCTGGACAACTCCGACATCGACGCGATGCTCCAGATGATTTACGACGAAAGAAACCTGACCCTCCGTGACATGACTTTTTCCGCCGCCCGCGACATGATAGAGATCCGAAAAATCTTCAGGGAACCGGACTACTACAGGGACATGGTTTCCCTTTCCCTTGAACAGGTCAGACAGAAATATCTGGACGCAAAGAAAAGCGACGACATAATTTTTTATGGCTACCTTTACCAAGAAAAAAAATGTTTCGGGCTGGACTACAACGACCTTCTCAAATTCACCCTGCACATTTTCAGGACGGACAGGGAAATCCACCGCAAATGGCAGGAGCGTCTTGAGTATATAATGGTTGACGAATTCCAGGACATAGACGAAATACAGTACGAGCTGATGGAATCCCTTTGCGGCTACCACAAAAATCTTTTCATAGTCGGGGACCCGGACCAGACGGTCTACACCTGGAGGGGAGCGAATGTAAAATATCTTCTTGATTTTGACCGGCACTTTCCCGGCACCCGGACATTTGTGATGACAAAAAACTACAGGTCCTCACCGGAGATTCTTTCCGCGGCAAATTCGCTTGTGGAAAAAAATGTCTTCCGCATGAAAAAAAATCTGGAGCCAGTTCTTCCTGCGGGCGGATTCATGCCAAAATATTTCCATGCAAAATCGGCGGAAGAGGAAGCGGCATTTATCGCCGACAAAATTCTGGAGCTTGAAAAATCCGGAACAAAGTTTTCCGACTGCGCAGTTCTTTTCCGGGCGCACTATGTCTCAAGGACAGTGGAGGAGGTCTTCCAAAAACGCGGCATCCCCTACACTCTTTTTTCCGGAGCGCCATTTTTTTCACGCACGGAGATAAAGGACTCTCTTTCATATCTGCGGATGGTCGCATACAGGGACGACCTCTCGTTTCTGCGGGTCGTGAATGTTCCGCGAAGAAACATAGGAGAGAGGCGAATAAATTTTCTGAAGTCGCTGGCAGAAAAAAACGGAAGCCCGCTTTACAGATGCCTGAAAGAAAATCTTGACAACGAAATCTTCAACGGAACGTCCGCCGGGGACTTCATTTCCCTGATTGAAAAATACAGCGGAATCTATCCATCACTGTCGATTTCCGAACTGTTCAGTCTGCTGATGAACGAAAGCGGATATGAAAAATCCCTCCGAACAGAAGGAAGCCAGGAGAGGCTTGACAATCTCGCCGAGCTGAAGCAGTCAATCTACGAATATGAAACGACATGCGGTGAGGAATGTTCTCTTGAAAACTATCTTTCACATGTGGCCCTATACACATCAAGCGACAGGGTGGCAAGAAAAAATGCGGTCCAGCTTATGACGGTGCACGCCGCAAAGGGACTGGAATTCCAAAACGTGTTCATGTGCGGAATGAACGAAAATATTTTTCCATCAAAAAAAACAGACTGCCAGGCTGCGATGGAGGAAGAAAGGAGACTCGCTTTTGTCGCTGCGACAAGGGCAAGGGAAAAACTTTTTATAAGCGAGGCCGAGGGCGAAAAGCATTCAGACGGATTCCGCTTCCCATCCAGATTTATTTTCGACATGGACAAAAAGAATCTGGACACACTCTCGCCGCCACCGGATGAAATGGAAAGACGCGCAAAGGCCTACATCAAGACTTCGGAGGACGACCTAAGGATTCTTGAAAAGATTGGCGACATAAAAATTGGAGACGCGGTTGGCCACGCAATTTTGGGAAGGGGAACGGTAATGGAAATTGACGCAAGGTCAAGAACTTTCTCAATAAAATTTGAAGGACTACCGACGCCCAGAAAAATTTCTTTCCGAGCGCCGATAAAAAAACTTCAGGACTAGAACCAGAATCGGATTCCAAGATTGACAGGAACCGCCCAGTCAAAAACATGGTCATTGCTTGTGTCGATTCCAACCTGTCCCGCAGCCTGCAAATAGATTTCAAGGAAATCCACAATCCATGCGTTGAGTCCAACAACAAAGCGCCCGCCAACATAAAGGTCGCACGCCCTGTCGCCCCTAACATTGAACGTCGCACCGGCAGCAAGACCCGGACCGTAGTACCAGTTCAGGACCCCGACAATGTTTGGATTTGCAAGCCACCAGTCTGCGGTCGCTCCAACCCTGTGCACCTGGTTCCCCCAGATTCCGACATTCACGGCAAACACCGGCGGAACATTTGGAATCTTGAACGTAATGGCAGTGTCGCCATATCCATACGGAGAAGGAACATACCCCCCCTGCACTCCGATACCTACAGTCCCGGACGCAAACAGGCCTGCCGAAACAGAAACAACCAGCGCGGCAAACACAATCAAAAATTTCTTGTTCCTCATAGAACGCTCCTAAAAAATTTATTTCTTCCCCTGCGCATAATCCCACAGCGGATAGCTTCTCCCGTTCACAATTGCGACAGCCGTTGCGTGGCACCCCCTGAAGGAAGGCTCCGCAATTCTGTCAGGCTGCTGCAAAAATTCAACACACCTGAGCTGGTGGCAGTCACGGCAAGTGTTCTGCGGAAAATAATTGTAGCTCCCCATCCTGACCCAGTAGAGGTTCTGGAAATCATAAAGGAACATGTCCGGAAGGGGATTGAATTTTTTTTCGACATCGTTCAGAACCAGGGACGTGCCACCCAGATCAAGATAGACCTTCTTGTCTTTTCGGACACCAAGCTCCTCGACAATCTTCGCAACAAGTCCGTCCGTCATTTTTCCAGACGCGCTAACGCAATAAAAATCGCCGGAAAGCGATACCCCCGGATTTGACGAAAGCAGGACGCCAAACTGCCGGACAGTCTCCATGGAAAATTTCTCCACATCGGTCTCCGAAAGATCCACGCGGGAGACCCTCGCAAGGTCAAAACATTTTTCCCCGGCGGAAGAAAATTTTTTTGGAAAAACAATCGCATCCAGGTCCGCCCCATAAAAAGCGTAAGGCGCAATCTCCGTAACCGAATCGGGAAGAACGACGGTGCCGGAGTAGGCCTTGCCCCCCAAAAGCTCGTCGGAATTTCCACAGTACAGCAGAACCCTTTTAGCTCCGCCCGAATCCGGAATGGACTCAAGAAGAAGCCTTCCGTCAACGCTGTATCCGTTCTGCATATTTTTCCCGCCAAACGCGACATTGTTCCTGTAGACATCGTAAAGGCTGCCCCCGGACGAAACGAAAGCCCCCGCCTCTATTTTCTCAACGCCGGGCGGAATGGAAATAATGTCGGCAGCAACAGAAATCGACGACCTCATAATCCGCCGGGTGGTTTCGGGAAGGACAAGCTGGATAAAATATCCGCAGATGCTGTCGGACAAAAGAGTCCGCTTAAGCTCAGGAGCGAACGTGCATCCCCACATGTTCAGTATGTAGTTCCTGTTGATCGCAAGCTCGCTGTCCGCGGAAAGAAGGTTCCCCATCTTCCGGAAAAAATCGCTCCCAAGCTCCCCGTACAAATCTATCCGATATATACCTCTGGGGTCCATGCGCTCCAGTTCCGAAAAAAAACTTTCGGTCGAGACGGAAACCCTTTTCATGGAAAAATCGGCATCCTCGCCCAAAACAAACCTGGCGCCGTCGAAATCAAAAAGATATGGTGTCCCGTAATCGGCATCCTCGTAGCGTTCAACACGACGCTTCAGCTGGATCCTGAAATCAAAATCGCCGTCAACATCACCGTCGGAATGGAATGAAAACTCCGTCCGCCTGCCATTCTTCTCGGCCGCCGAAACGACATCGGCAAGGGGGGACCAGACGGACTTTTTTGCGGGGGTCCACCCATTTCCGTCATAGACCATGCACACGAGGGAATCAGTCACCAGGTCCTCGGCGGGTCTGGACGTATTGAACATCAGCATGACCGGATACGAATCCCTTGGCCTCCAGATTCTGTATTCGCTTTCGGTCTCACCATCATCAGACAGGGGTATAGCCTCGACCATCCCCCTTGTGTACGGATCCTCCACAAAGCCCGGCATCTCCTCGTCGTTAACCGCAATCTCGGCGACACAGGTTTCGTCCCCCCTTCCACCCGGATAAACCGAGCGTATGGCCATCCTGATTTTGTCATACTGCCTGAGCTTCCTCTGTCCATAGAGGAAACGGAATGTCTGCTTCTCGCAGGTGTCATCAAGTGTCACCCTGAACGGCACGGTCTCGTCCCCGAAATATATGTCCAAATCCTTTACACGGTTTGACTTCCAAAAGTTTTTTGTGTTGCCATTTCCATTTCTGAAGGTAACTGTGCTCACGGAATTCATCCTGGTGAAGTGCATGACAATCTCCTGCCCTACCCCGTCACCCGCGGTACCTTCGAACCATGTCCCCCAGCTGCCGTCTCCAAGATTTCCGGGACCATACCCCTCCTCGAACGACGACGCCCAGATTTCCGCAAACGAAACCTTTTTCGGCTCCATGGACCTGGTATATTCAAGGCAAAACTGGTACCATCCCGCGTAGTCAACGGAATTCTGTCCGCACATGACATCCACGGACTTGAGATTTGGCTCCATGTCCGGCGGGGAAAGACCGTCCCCGACATACGAAAAAATATAAAGGGGCTTCGCGCCCGCGTGGATTTCCCTAAGACTTACGCAGCCCTCGAAGGGATGCCCCTCAATCGACACCAGTCCATCCGGAAGATTCACGGACCTGAGGCTGACACACCCACGGAAAAGGGACGCCGGAACCGTAGAAAGGGTCTCCGGAAGAACGACGGAGCCAAGGTTGACCAGATTCTCCAGCGCGCCGACAGCAATTGTGGACTCCCCGAACTCTCCGGCAGGGAGCGGACATCCACCAAGGTCAAGCTCCACAAGCCTGTCGGGAAAACTCTCCACCATGGACCGGACCCGTCCAAGCCCCTCGGAGTCAAGCATCCAGTCCGCCTCCACCCGCACGCTTCCTGACAAAACCGGAACGCCGGCCAGAGAAGAGCCTCCTAAGCCTGAAAGAGAGTTCGGGGTATCTATGTTCCCGTAGTCATACTTCCTGCTGCATGAAAAAAACAGCGCGCCGGATGCCAGAAGAAAAAATAAGGCCCCCAGCCCTACCTTGCAGCCCATCCTGCCACCCCGCCCTTCTTTGTGCTGAACACAAGGACAACCTTCTTGCAAGGAATCCCGCGCTCGTTGAACCTCTGGGCAAAACCCTTCTCCTCGATCCTTGCGAAAGCGTCCTCCTTCACATCGTCCAGGGCAAGCCCCCTGTCAACCTTCAGCTGGAAAACATAGCCTATCGCCCCCCCGGCCCCGTCGTCCACGGTGAACATCACGTCGGAGTTGGTGTCGCTGGAAACGTCCTCGCCGATAAGGTTCGCAACTACATGGAACACAAGCTTGTTTATATACTCATAGTCCGGCCTCGGACCCATGTTCGCGCCAACAAACATCGAGCCAAACCTGGCGATAAAACCCGCGACATTCCTTGCCGCAAGCAGGCCGCGCAGCTGCTCAATCTCGGACCCGCTCCTGGATATTGTTCCCGCGTTGGTGAATTCAGCCAGAAGAGCCTTCACCATGCCCTCCACAATCTCCGCGTTCGGCATGGCAAGCATTACAGTGCCGTTCTCGTCGTCCCCCGTCCTTGTGAGGTACCCGCTCTGGTAGATGAGAGGCACAAGGTCGTCCTCGGTCCACCGGTACTCCATCAGCTCCTCCCGGTCCACCTTAAGACCGTATAGTATGCTGAAAATGTCGTATCCCTTCTTCCTGAGCATGTTGACAAGGACATTGGGCTGGCCCGTCTGAATCCAGAACTGGTGCCTTATGTCCCCGGACGCGAAGGCATCGGCGTCGTTGAAGTCAAGGCAGTTCATAACGCTGTAGGGATTGAAGAGCATGTCACCGTCATCGGAGAACCTGTAGCCGCCATACCACCTGTCAATCAGGGCGAACACAGAATCCCCGTCCACCGTGGAAGCGGACTCCCCGGAACCGCCCCTCGCAGTGGAGAGCAGCCTGTGCACGTCCATCTCGGAAAAGCCGCACAGGTCGCCGAAAGCCGGGTATGTGCTTATGTCCTTGAGCTGTCCGGACCCGTTGAATATATTCACGCTGGCAAATTTGGTTATGCCGGTCACGAAAACGAATTTCAGATAGAAGTCGTTCCCCCTGAGAGCGGAATAGAATTCCCTCAGGACCTCCATGTTGTGCGGCTCCATGTCAGTGAATATCGCATCCAGAACAGGCTTGTCATAGTCGTCAACAAGAACAGCGACCGGCTTCCCAGACTTCCTGTAGGCCTCCTGGATTATGCGCTCGAACCTTCGCCCATAGGTCGCCTGGCAAAGGGGTCCTCCATACAGCTCCTCATATCTGGAAAGAAAAGCCTCTATGCCTGCCTCCAGGGAACCTGTCCCGGTGTACAGTCCGGAAGAAAAATCCACGCGCAGTACTTCACAGCTCGCCCACTCCTTCTCCATCCCCTCGATGGCGAGCCCCTCGAACAGGTCCCGACGACCCCTGAAATATGCGTCAAGCATCGAGACAAGCATGGTCTTACCGAAATACCTCGGGCGACAGAAAAAATAGCCGTTGCCGCTGTGGACCAGCTTGTACATGAGCCCGGTCTTGTCAACAAAAAAGCAGCCCTCCTCGCGGAGCTTCTCAAAATCCTGAATGCCTATCGGCAGCCTGTTCAAAAAATCCATACCGCCAATTATAGCAAAAACTGAAAGCATTTTAAAGCCACGCCCGCGACAGCCGATACATATATTATGGAAGAAAAAGGTAACATTTTGTCTCCAGCCCTGCACAGCACCCTGTGGAAAAGTGTCCGGGAAAGTAACAGAATGTCCCGCGGACAGAAAGCCGTGAAGCCCTATTTCACTGGAAAAAAAACGGGAAAGTAACAGAATGTCCCGGAAAAGTAACGGATTGTCAAAAATCTTCTATTAAATTCAATTAGAATTCAATATTTAAACAATTAGAAGTAGGGCAGTGGAAAAGTGGAAAAACATATACAAACTGTTACCTTTAAAATACAGTATAATTTAAGTTTGTGTAAAGATATATTTATCCTATTTTTAAGTTTTTGTAAATACTGCATCTTCTTTCAAGTATATACAAATGTCCAAAGTTTGTTCAACAAACTGTTGGTATAAAATCTGTTCCAATTATCAAAAACATCTTCAAAATGAATTTAAAAAAATTTCTTAAACAGCCGTTCCAAAAATTTTTTCCAGAACCTACACCAATATTTCCATGCACTTCACAGATATGTCTACCATAAAAACAAGAAAGTTCTGAATGGAATTACTATGCCCGCCACAAAGCAATACGCCTCCCTGTGGCATGATATGATGCTTACATAAAATGTTGCAGTCAGATTCTATTTCACCCGGAAGGGCGAATCATTAAACCCTCCGAACAAATAAATTATTCGAGCGGAGAGTTTAATACCCCGTTGCTCTGCGGCGGGGTTGGTGATTTGGAGACCACATCTTCATTCAAAAAAGTAACACTTTAATTTTTCCAACGCCAATTCAGGGATTATAACGCTCCATTCCCGAATCCGCTTGTACAGAAGTTTGTTCAACAAACTTTTTAAAAAATTTCATGTCCCGGTCGATATATTTTCCATACCAATTTATTGACCCAAAACTTTTTTATGAAAATGGAATCCAAGATGTAAATAAAATTCTTAAAAAGTATACGATGAAAATTTCCGTTTTTAAGGATGTCCGATATGTTCTCAAGTTTGTTGAACAAACTTTTTCTTTCTGAAAAGATTTGCGCTGGCATTATATAAAGTATTATTGTTTGATATGTCAAAACTTTGTTTCCCGATAAAGATATTTGAGTAGTCACTGTTAAGCAATAACTTCGTAAAAAAGGGGCTGCTTATGGAGTTTGTTCAACAAACTTATTGGTCTGAAAACCGGTGATTGGATACTTGTCTGTTCCTCAAAACTTATATCTTCTTTTCTCCTGCAAACTTTCTTTGTCGGGTTCTAATCTTCATTTTTACATCAGGTTAGGAGACTGTATGCCAGATGAATTTGGTTTTGAGGATATGGTGGGAAATATCTTTGTTCATTTCCATAGTAAGTAATCTCGATGCTCTGTTGAAATACTGTTTTTATAAAAATGTGTGTATACCCAAACAGGGAAGGAGTATATTCAATGTGAAATATTATTCCATGACTCATTTAATCTTGGTCCGGGAATGAAACTGGACATGAAAACAAATGCAATCGCAGTAGATGGGTTCAGAATGTGCATGGGCCAAGAAAAATGTAGTTGGATAGTGAAATCAAAAATACTGAGTCACAAATCGTTTTTTGTCCGACAAATTTTTTTAAGTGGACTTTTTCTAAATTTCTGAGGACTATTTGGTTAAATCCCTGTGCTTGAAAAGGGCCTCGACAATCTCGCGCAGAAATTGAAAAAAGTCCTGTCCGATTCCCTGTTTTGTGTCTTTAAAATCAGGAACAAAAGATGGACAATCGGAGCAATCCAGATTTGTGTTTTGATGGCGTTCTCTCTTTTGCCATAAAATCGCTTCACACGCAGGTTCCGGTTTGTCTGTTTGAATAAAAGTTCGACCTCCCGTCGCTTCTTGCAGATTGCCGCTATATTCAGTGAGTTCGCGGAAAGAACGTCATAGACTGAGTTCCTCTTGTTCCTTGTGACAAAAGAAATTGCAGAATCGTGGATGTTAAGAAAAGTTTTCTTGTTGAAGCATCTTATATCAAAGATGGTGTAGTCGGTCTGCGAGTGCTAACAATTGTGCTGAAATTGTGTAAAAGCTGGATAGAAAGAATCTGACAATTTTTTATTTTGATAGTTTTTTATTAGCATGTCAAATTTTTTTTTTGGGGGGGGTAGATAAATTTACAAAAAGAAAGAATCCTTTAGAATTTTATTCGTTCGGAGGGTTTAATACCTCACCCCTCATCTTGAAACTGCGTTGCTAATAGGGGCAAAACAAAGGGCATTAAATCCGACTGCGATACCTTATGAGAACTCCATACCGTGCCACAAGTTGGCGTATTGCTCTGCGACGGGGGTGATGATTTACCACAACAAAAATCAAAGAAGATTATGTCATAACAGAAAATTGGAATAGTCAATATTATTAAAGTACCTAAGGATTCCAAATTCATTTAGATAGCAGCTTTCCCACATGTTGTCTTTTCCATGTATGCAATAGCAGGAAGGTCTCCATGATTTACTCTTGTCACTGCTTCGTGTTATAATAGGCAAACGTGTATCTCCAGACTATTCTATTGTTCTGCTCGACCGTCAATTTCGTCGTGTTAAAATGTTAGGCTTTTTTCTTTTTCAATGTCGCGCACCAGCTTTCCATCTTGGAGTTGTCCGAGCATTTTCCTGTATTCGCTGCTCGTGTACAGGCTTCCGAAATCAGTGTGAATTATCGAGCTGCTTTTTATGTCAAACTTTTTGTAAGCCTCCGCTATGGTTCGTATGCAAAGCTCTTTCTTCATGTTCGTATCCATTACAAGTAAAATTATCTTACCGTTGTAGCTGTCAACTACCTAAGAAAGATAAACATTGCCGCCCCTCCAGTGTCGAAAAAAGATTATTGCAGTTTATTATGGAAAGCGTAGTCCAAAATGAAGAATGTCAATTGCCGATGTTTTAACATTGAACCGAATATTACATAGCTTCCAACTCCCACGGGTTATGATAATTTTTTTGATTTATGTTGGCTCTGCATCAGTCTGCGAAAACTGATACATTTTATTTCGCAAAGTTATGAAAGCCTTTCGAGCAGGGGGAAATCCTCAAAATGCTGGTTCTTAGGCTTTAAATTGCAGGTAATCTGCAACGCTGATGTCACTCTTGTCAGACTTTTCTTTCGTCTGGGGAATGAACATAACTGTCATTCATTTATTGATATTACAGAAAGTCTCGAAGGTCTTACGAAGGAGCAGTTTGAAATGTACCCGGAATGTTTGGATATTTCTTCTAAAGCATTTCTACGTTTTTATTCCATAATGCGGATGATGTTCAGCAACTGTTCTTACTGTCCTCTCGTCAGAGTGAACTGGATAAGACTTTTTCCGACATTTTTCGTTTTGTCGAAAAATGCTTGATTCTCAGAATATATTTTATGGTCCTGAAAAAATATCTCAATATTCCACATGGCCCGATACATTTTTGCTATATATTCCGCCATGGGGTTGAAAATGTTCGTGAGTATCGTGGTTGACATGCCTGTTTTTTCTTCAACAGGATTAATTATTCGTAACGGAAACAGACGTTTCCTTGATGTCTGGGCAAGTGTTATAAGTATGGACTTTGTTTCGTGGTTTTCAATCTCCTGATATCTGGTGTTATAGTTACGTCTTGTAACAAATGGTCTTCTATCACGGCAGAAATAGGCGAAAACTGAGTAGTTGCAGTAGTCTGTCTGATGTTGCCGTGTAGCATCCCTTGGTCAACATCATGTTTTTGGGAGTACGTTTTCCCATGTTCGTTGGTGTTTGTTATGAAAAGATATTCATATAGA
>CACZPR010000113.1 GCA_902783155.1 uncultured Spirochaetaceae bacterium | reverse complement strand
TGTAATATTCAAAATATTCCCGCACAGGGTCATCCCACGTGGGAGCCTGCTCACAGGAAACAAAAAGAGACAGAATCAAAAGCGGAAAGACGAATATACCCCCCCCGTATGTTTTAATCTATGAACAGAAAAATTTTTCATAGCTTGCTCCTACACTCATACTTTGGCAACTGCAAATAATAAAAGCCGCCTCTTGAATCTGGATTGCATGGCGGTATGTCAGAATAATCTATCTCGCAGTCGGGGATTTTATCCAACATTTCAAGAGTCGCCTTCTCATCATCCGTTAATGGCGGAAAATCAATAGCCTTAAAACTCTTATCCCTTTCCATGCTTTTATTTTACATTGCATACAAATACAAATCAAGTGCATCGTCGCGCTATGACAAAAATCGATAGAATATGTTCTTCTAAATTTCCAGAAACTTG
Organism: uncultured Spirochaetaceae bacterium; assembly: GCA_902783155.1. Taxonomy (GTDB): domain Bacteria; phylum Spirochaetota; class Spirochaetia; order Treponematales; family Treponemataceae; genus Treponema_D. The sequence continues at coordinate 35,321 of CACZPR010000113.1, read as the reverse complement.
ACAACCATTTTGTATGCCTCAACAATCTGGCGGGTTTTGTCGGTTGCGGCCTGGGAGAGTGTTTCGTTTCCGTCGTAGCGGTCGGGGTGGCTGCTTTTAATTTTATCCTTGTATGCCTTTTTGATTTCATCCGGACTGGAGCTTGTCGGTATGTCGAGAATTCTGTATGCGTTTTCGATTTCGGGCGTGAGTTTTTTGTAGACAAAGGATTTCGGAATGTACTCCCTCTGTGAAAACTTTCCGGCATCAGAAGAGTGGTAGACGGTTCCGGTCTGCCTTGTATGATAGTCTTCCCTTGGGCTTTCGTTTTTTAAAACAAAGTCAGCGGGGTTTTCAAATTTTTCTTTCCGTGCATCAGGCTCTTTTTCCAAACGTTCGGTTTCGCGCTCTTTTTCCTGAGTCTGACTTTTATTCTGGTTCTGATTTTCCGCTTCCGGGATTTCCACCCTGACAAATTTTACGCTCCCAGCGTCAAGAGTTTCCTTCAATAAATCCCCAAGCCTGTCGTAGATTGTCTCCATCATTTCTCCCCGTCATCTTCCATGCCCCACTCGCTGAGTCTGCGCTGCAATGTCTTTCGCCCGATTCCAAGAACTTCGGCTGTGCGGCTCCTGTTGTTTCTGTTGGCTGCAAGGTTTTCCTGGATGATAATTTTTTCCGCCTCATCAAGAGTCACCCCGAGCGGAACCGAAATTGAATCAGCCGTTCCAGACTCTCGCACTGTCGGCGGCAAATCTTCCAGTGTAATTTCATCCCCGCCACACATAACAACCGCACTCTCCATGCAGTTACGAAGCTCCCGGATATTTCCCGGCCATCCGTATTTGAACATGGCGGCCTTTGCCCTTGAGTCCACCGATTTTATGTGCTTGCCGTTTTCGTTATTGAATTCTTCAAGGAAGCTCGAAATCAAAAGCGGAATGTCGTCCTTTCTGTCCCTGAGCGGCGGAACTTCTATGTGGATTACATTGAGCCTGTAGTACAAATCTTCCCTGAACCGACCGGCCTTGACTTCCTCCTCCAGATTTCTGTTGGTGGCTGCGATAATCCTAACGTCCACGCTGATTGTCTGCTCACCGCCCACACGCTCGAACTTTTTTTCCTGAAGCACTCGAAGTATTTTTATCTGCACGCTCTGGTTGATTTCACCAATCTCGTCAAGAAAAATGGAGCCTCCATGCGCAAGCTCAAAACGACCCTTCTGCATTTTGTCCGCACCGGTGAACGCACCCTTCTCGTGGCCAAAAAGCTCGCTTTCAAGAAGTGTCTCGCTCAAAGCCGCGCAGTGGACCTTGACCATGCTGTTGTTTTTTCTGGACGAAAGATTGTGGATTGCGTTCGCCACAAGTTCCTTTCCGACTCCGCTTTCGCCCGTAATCAAGACGCTTGCCTTTGTGTCCGCGACCTTCTGAATCATCTGCTGGACTTTCTGCATTGCCCCGGATTTTCCAATCATGCCCTTTAACGCAGAGCTGTCCTCAAGTTCTTTTTTCAGGCTCTGGTGCTGGAGGCTCATCTCTCGACCTTCAAGAGCGCGGCGGACAATCATCGTAAGCTGGTCAAGGTTAAGGGGCTTGGTCAAAAAATCGTATGCACCGTGCCTCATCGCATCAACCGCACTGTCAATGCTTCCATGGCCCGTGAGTATTATTACCGGAATCCCCGGAGTTTCGGCGGTAACTTTCGCAAGCACCTGCTCCCCGCTGATTCCGTTCATGCGCAAATCGGTTATGACCAAATCAATGTCGCCATGGGAAATAAGCTCCAGACCTTCCGCACCGCTCGATGCAGTCTTTACGTTGTAATCCTCCAGCTCAAAATTCGCGGCAAGACCTTCGCGTATGTTTTTTTCGTCGTCGATTATAAGGATTGTGAATTTCATCCCTTGGCCTCCAGAAGTTTGACACCGTTTTGCGGAACAGGAAGCGAAATTGTGAACGTGGTTCCCTTTCCGAGTGAAGAGCGCACCTGTATGTCTCCCCTGAACTCCTTTATGATTTTGTAGACCGTAGTAAGTCCAAGCCCGGTTCCGGTCGCCTTGGTCGTGTAATAAGGTTCAAAAATTCTTGATGATGTAGCCTCGTCCATTCCGGTTCCGTTGTCACTGAAACACAGAAGATATTTTTCGCTGGTGACAATGGAGCTTATTTTTATCAGACCCTGGAAATCATTTTGACGTTCGCCAGTCTCCGCCGAAATTGTGTCCGAAGCAAGGGACTCGATTGCAGCCGAAGCGTTCTGCATCAAATTGATTATGACCTCGCGGAAAAGTTTTTCATCAAGAAAAATTCTTGGCGTATTTTTGCAAAGGTCCAAATCAACCCGAATATTTCTGCTTTCCGCCTCAGGTTTAAAGAACTCAACAAATTTTTCTATAATTGTGTCGGGATTTGAAAGCTGTATGTTCGCCTGCACCGGACGCACCGCAAAAAGAAAGTCCACCACAATTTTGTTCAGCCGGTCTATCTCGTCGTTTATTACCGAAAGATAGTTCTCCATAAATTTTGGGTCGGGCAAAAGTCCGTCGCCGTTTCTTGATTTAGCCACAGCCTTCTGCAAAAGCTGTATGTGTATGCTGATTGCGCCAAGCGGATTTTTTATTTCATGCGCAACGGATGCCGCAAGATTTGTGAGGCCCGCAAGACTTTCCATTCTGTGCAGGAGGATTTCGGACTGCCTCTGCTGCGTTATGTCGTCCACCGTTATGATTGAGCCAGCAACCCTGTTTGTTATGGAATTTCCGTCCCCGCTGGTCCTGACCACAAGGGAGCCAATCTTTATCGTGACAAAACGGAATGTGTCGCCAATCGAAATGGAGAATTCCTCGCTGCTGTCGGACCTTTGATTTTCGGCGGAACTTTCAAGATACTTCGCAATATCCGCATTGTCCACGTGCGTCCAGATTTTTTCTTCGTCACCGTCAACCGGGCGCGATGAAAATGGAAGGAGTCTTTCCGCCGCCTTGTTGTGGTGCAGAAGGTGCCATGAGTTGTCAACAATCAGAAGACCGGTAGAAAGGCTTTCAAAAATGGAACTGAGATTTTCCTTTTCCGAAATCAGCGACTGCATCAAATCGGAAACCTGCTCCGGAGTCATCTTGGAAATTTTTTTGTATGCGTTTTTTACAAAGTCTTTCAACTTAGGACCTCTGAAAACACACCGCCGTAGGTTCTGTTTATCTGCATCAGTGTTCTGACCAGTTCCTCAAGACCTGCGGCCGGACTTTGATTATAGATTCCAACATTGTTCACGGTCCGCCTCACAGCCTCGACAATCTTTGCCGACGCCTCACAGCCTGGTGCGGATTTCAGCATTGGTTTCTGGAAATTCACAATCGCCTCCATGAAAATCCTGAACAGCTGCCTTGGCTCAAATCCACCGCAGACCGAAACTATTGACGGAATGTTTGGAACATGTCCCTCCGCTATTGTTCTGAAAAAAAGTTCCGCATTATATTTTACTGTGTCGGGCTTTACTGGAAAATATGTCTGCAAAAATCCGTTGATTGAATCTGGAACAGGTCCACCGCCAACAACAGGGTCGTAATGGAAAACTCTGTTAATCACCTCGCGCTGCTGCTCCACGCTCCTCTCAAAAAAAGTGTAGGTCCTGACCCTTGAAAGGATGGTCGCAAGCATGGAGCTTCGTCTTGTGGTCGTCAAAATGAAAACAGTGTTCTCCGGCGGCTCCTCAAGGATTTTTAGCAGGGCGTTTCTTGCGCTGTCGGCCATGCAGTCCGCGTTTTCAATTATCAAAACCTTTTTTCCGGCCTCAGTACTAAGGTGCGCCCACTCGGAAAAATTTCTTATCTGCAAAACAGGGAGCGAGTCATACAGAAAGGAGCCTTCAAGTTTTGTCGCAAGTTTTTCTATGTCGTCCAGGATTTTTGAAAGCTCGTCCCCATCGGGGATTGTGCGTCCAGGCGTGAGCAGCTCCAGATTTTCATCAATGCCCAAAAGGATTGGAGAAAATTTTGAAAGTTTGTCGTCATCGGCCCAGAGTATTGAACTGAATCTTGCGGTCAATTTTCGCACGGCCCTAAGATATAGATACCTTGCAGCCTCCAGATGCGATGTATTTTTTGCGTTCTGTGAAAGGAGTGTCGTCTTTGCGGCGGCAATCTCCAGAGTCCTGTTGCCCGGTCCCGCGATTAGAAGATTTTGAGAAACCATGGCCCTGTGCTTGACGCAGCTTGAACAGTTGCAGTCCCATTTTCCGCGTGGCTGTCCAACACATGACAGGACCCTTGAAAGCTCCAGCGCACACGTCAGTTTGCCAGAAGCCGATGGACCGGAAAAAAGGATTGAGCCTGGGAGCCTGTCCTTCTGTATGTCCTCCGCAAGCAAATCGGACGCGCTCTGGTGTAGAACATTGTCAAACAAGATTTTCCCCCGAAATCAAGCAAAAAGAACAGACCTTTTTACACCGTCAATCAGGAACGCGACATTCGTTGCAACATCTTTTTCCCATGACGGAACATACCTTTCTCCCAAAATCTTGCGGAAAATTTTGAAAAAGAAACTTCCGTCCAAAAGTTTTGAGGCATCAAAAAATGGCTGCGCGGAAAGCAAAAAGAGTACCAGAGCGATAATTGCCAGGGCCTCAATAATTCCAAACGCAAAACCAAGGACCCGGTTTAATGAGCCAAGAATCTTGTCCTCAAAAATTGTGCCGATTGCTTTCTGCAAAATCTTTATCAATATGAACACAAGCACAAAGACAATCAGGAAAGTCACTATCGTGCATACCAGAGGATTCTTTATGAACCTTGACATGAGGAGCGTGAAGTGCTTGTAGAGAAACACAGCCGCTATGACGGCAAGAACCGGAGCAGCCTTGTCAAAAAAGGAATCCACAAAGCCCTTCATTGTGCAGACAATAGCGCACAGGGCAATCAGGACCAAAAAAACATAATCAATTGCGACCATTTTCTATCCCATCAAGAATGATTTCAGCTATACGATGAGCAGGCTTCAAATTAGCACAAAGCTCCCCACACGATTGAGAGAATTTTTTTCTGGTGTCAGCGTCAAGCATTTTTTCCAGAGCGGACTTAAGTTTTTCGCTTTCCGCATCCTCCCCGACCAAAGATATTGCGGCACCCTTTTCCTCAAAGAAACGGGCATTGTCAACCTGGTCGCCCCTAGTCCCTGAGCCACACAGAGGAACAAGGACCATTGGCTTTTTACAAACGGCACATTCCCACAAAGAATTTGCGCCCGCACGTGAAAGAACAAGATCGCAGGCCTGAACAACGGACGGCATCTGTGAATAAATAAAATCGTATGGATGGTAGTCCGCCTTTTTTTCCGAAAACACATTCGGATTTTCTTCCGCAAATTTTTTTCCGGTCTGGTGGACGACAATAAATCTTTCAAGCAGCCAGTCCAGATTTTCCGTCACAAGACTGTTAATCTGCATTGCGCCAAGACTTCCGCCAAGCACAAGAAGAATCGGTTTTTTATGTCCATGTTCTATTCCCAAAAACTCCAGTCCCTCGCCGGCGTGGTCCTCATAAAAAATTGGGCGAACAGGATTTCCTGTCACTGTGCATCTTTTTGAAAGCTCCTCCGAAAAAAACTTTCTGGTCTCGTCATAGGAAACAAGAATATTTTTTGCGGAACCGCTGTTCAGTTTGGTCGCAAGTCCCGGAGTAAAATCACATTCATGCGTAAAATATGGAATCTTCAAAGACTTTGCTGCCCTGCATGGTGGAACGGACACAAATCCGCCCTTTGAAAAAAGACAGTCCGGACGCATTTTTTTCAAAAGTTTTTTGGACTTGAAATATCCGGACGCAATCTTGAAAAGGTCCTTCACATTTTCAAAAGAAAGATAGCGCCTAAGTTTTCCGCACGGTATTCCGCAGAACCCAGTGATACTTCCACCGGAGGCGACCAAATTTTTTTCAACTATGTCCCTATCCATGCCGGTCTTGTTTCCAATCCAGTAGATTTCAACATCAAGATTTTTTTCGGCGGCCAAAGTCTTTGTTGCATCGGCCACGGCAATTCCCGGATAGATGTGTCCACCGGTACCGCCACCCGCAAACGCGATTTTTATTTTTCTATTTTCCATAAAATAATCCCCAAATCACCCTAGTTTTTTTGAGGGAACTGATCCATCAGCTCCACAAGTCCCGGCTTTTTAAAAAGATTTGCGTACTGTCTCGCGCTCATGCCCATGCTGTCCTTTATGTCCGGGTCCGCCCCATTTTCCAGCAGGAGGCGCACAATTTTTTCGTTGCCATTTCCAACAGCCAGAACCAAAATCGGCTGTCCATCCGTGCTGACAATTCCCAAATCCGCGCCACGCTTTATCAGATACTCGGTGATTTGGAAATTTTTTCGCCACACCGCATCCATGACGGCGGAATATCCACGGTCGCCGGAAATTGCGTTTATGTCCGCACCAAGGGAGAGCAGCCACTCAATCTGGTCCGGATGGTCGTTTCTTGCGGCAACACTCAGCATGGGAACCCCCTCGGAGGTCTTTGTGTTCACCGTCATACCTGCGTGGACAAAAAGTTTATAGATTTCCTCCTTGTCCTTCTCCAGATAGTAGGCAAAAGAGTCCGCCGTGAAAGGTATTCCGAGAGTAAAAAGCTGGATAAGCGAATTGTGTTCGTAGTCCTGCCGCTCAAAAGCCGGATATTCGCTTTCAAGATGTCCGACAAGTTCCTCAATGGTTGCAAAGCATTTAAAAAGTCCCTGGCCGTCAAAATCCAGAGCAGAAAAATGACCAATCTTGGACATGTCGCCATGAACAAAAGTTCTTACACGCTTTCCCACCAAAAGGCCCAGCAAAAAAATAAAGTCCTGGTGCTCTGCCAAAGTGTCGCAGTCCAAAATCACACAGTGGGTCGCCTGCATCGTGTGTTTCATGCAGTCGTAAAGCTCCTCGGAATCCATGGGTCCACTCAAAAAAATTTCGTAAGGCTCGGTCTCGTTTTTCGTGAAAAGGAGGTTCTCCACCCCCTTGATTTTCTCATCCTGAATATTCTGGGAAATCAAAAGCCAATTCATACTTAGATTATAATGCAATATTGAAAATCTCACAAGCGGATTGCAGAAAAATAAAAAGACCCCCGAATCACTTCGGAGGTCCAATGCCAGCGGTCAGAGTCGAACTGACGACATAAGGATTTTCAGTCCTCCGCTCTACCAACTGAGCTACACCGGCATTTTCAAGCACTCAACGCGCTGAATATGTTAATACTATATAGATTTTCAGAACCTTTGTCAACAGAATTTCCTAGATTTTACAAAAAAATTTATTTTTTTTCTTCAGCCCCTGAATCCGCGTTTTGAGCTTCCTCGAGCAGTTTTTCAATTTCCTTTATCGAACTGTCATCGGGAAAACTCTTTTTCAAAAGTTCCAGACTGTTTTTTGCTTCATCCTTTTTTTCTGCGGCAATCAGCACCGATATATAGTTTTTCAAAAGAGCGGCGTCCGTCGGATTTTTTTCACAAAGTTCCGCATAACGGGCGCAGGAGCTTTCAAGATTCCCGGACATCGCATCAATATAGGCCAAAGAGATTTTTAGATTCGTGTTGTCCTCGTCCTTTTTCAAAAGCTCCTCATAGACGGTACGTGCATTTTTCCAGTCCCCCGCCATGGCATAGCAGTGACCGATATTGTAGTACGCGGAATTTCCAAGGGTGTTCTCGGAATCCGCATTGATTGCCATCTGGTAGTATTCCACAGCCTTGTCGTATTTTTTTAAATCATCATAGGCCTTGGCAATCGTCATGTACTCCGTCACAATGTTTTTCAGGACCACCGACGACTCACCCGGAATGGAAAGCCCTCCGCTCGAAGAACATGAGGACATGGCCAGAAAAAAAACTGTCAGCGAAACAAAAATGGCTGTCCGGGTTTTAAAAAATTTTTTTTCCATAACTCACGTCCTCAAAATCCTTTTACTGTGACAAGACTTTCAATCTGTTTTTTAGAAACCTTTATATTTGAAACAAAAACCGCCGTCTCATCAACATCATTCACCGGGATTCCGGCAAGAGACATCAGTGCGACAACCACTTTTTTCCGGTTCCTGTCCGCAAAATGAAGTCTGGCCGAAAGACTGTAGTCCCCGGACTGAAGACGGGAGATTTTTCCATCCGCGCTTACAAACCAGGTCGCCGCCATCTCACTGATAAGCCCGGCAGCAAATCTTGAAGGATCGCCTGCATAAAAAAGTATGTCCCTTGTCGTGTTTCCGTCCAGATTCACAAAGGAGTAGTAATCAAGAAGCGTGGAATCAAGTCTGGACGCATAGTTTTCAAGCATGGGTCCAATTTTTTTTGCCACGACCATTTCTTTTTGCGTCGGAAATGAAATCTTATATGGAAAAGAAGTTCCCGTGTAATATGGAAAACTGTTCGGCCATCCAGCATCAAGGGCTTCGGTGGACTCGGCGGTATAAGTTTTTTTTGACCAGCCATTACCCTTGCTCAAAGCCATTCCAACTGCGAAAGATGGAAAACTACCGTCCGCCGCAATCTGTATGCGACTGGAATCATCTGGACAACCAATGCCCAGATATAGATTTTCTATTCTGCCCGCAATCGTTGACGCTGTGTTTGAGGCAAGCCCTGTGTTTTTTGAAATCAATGAGGAAACAAGCTCCGTGTGGTACTTAACCGGAACGGCAACATAAAGGCTGGAGTCCTGGTCAAGCACCGCAAGCATGGAGACATCGGGAATTTTTCCAGATTTTCCTGACGCGCATCCCCAAAACAAAATGGAGGCGGTCAAAAAAATTGGCAGCGAATGCAGAAGTTTTTTTTGCATACAATCCCTTTTTCCCGATGCCCTTGGCTATGCTCTGGAGATTTTTACTGTCCAGATTTTGTCATCTGCCTCAACAGTGAATCCACCGGAAACAGAATCCTTCCATTCAGCCTTGACCGAAAGTGTCTCGCCGGAAATGAAGTCCCTGAACATGTCGAAGGCATCCTTAAGCTCTCCGTCGCCGGAAATTTCAAGATTGATTCTGTCGGTGATTTCAAGGCCGCTTTCCTTTCTCTGGTTCTGGATTCCACGGACCAAATCCCTTGCGTAGCCCTCTTTTTTAAGCTCGTCGGTAATCTTTGTCTCAAGTCCGACCGTAAGGGTTCCGTCGTTGAGAACCTTCAGATCTTCCTTTTCAAAACGCTCGACAATAACGTTTTCGCTGGTCAAATCAACATCCTGACCGCCAACGGAAATTGTAAGTGCCTTGCCGTCAAGGATTGCGGAAATCTGGTCGTTGGTGAGCTTCACAATCTCCGCCGCCGCATCCTTCATTTTTCCGCCAAGTTGCTTACCAAGCACACGGAAATTCGCCTTTGCCTTGTACTCAACCAGCTCGTCCTCCCTGTCGTGGAAGATTACCTTCTTGACGTTGAGCTCCTCGGAAATCGTGTCCTCCATGTCCTGAAGAACCTTTTTCTCCTGCTCGTCGCGGGTAACAAGTGCGACCGCCGAAAGAGGCTGCCTGTTCTTGATGTTGAACTGGTTCCTCAGGCTGCGTCCCATTGAAACGGCTTTCTGGACTGTCTCCATCTGGAACTCAAGTTTTTCGTCGCGGAAACGGGCATCGTAAACCGGGTAGTCCATAAGGTGGACGGAATCCTTGTCTCCCTCGACCTTGAGGTTCTGCCACATGGTTTCGGTAAGGAACGGAATGAATGGAGCCGCCGTAAGCGTGAAAGTCTTAAGCGCAAGATAAAGTGCGCCGTAGGCCTCGATTTTGTCGGCATCGTTTCCGGATTTCCAGAAGCGGCGGCGGTTGCGTCTTATGTACCAGTTGTTAATCTGCTCGATGAACGAAAGCCACGGGTCTATTGCCGCGTTCAGGTCGTAGCTGTCAAGTGCCTCGCTCACTTCCTTGACCATCTTCTGGCTCACGGAAAGCAGCCAGCGGTCAAGCAGATTGTCCGGAAGTTTTTTGTCGAACTCATGTCCCGTGCATGAAATTCCGTCGATGTTCGCGTACTGGACAAAGAAGCTGTAGGAATTCCACAATGGAAGAACAATGCTCTTGATTATTTCGCGCACACCGTCGTCTGAGTAGCGGATTTCGTCTGCCTTAACAACAGCCGAGTGCATGAGGAAAAGACGGATTGCATCCGCTCCAAACTTGTTGATTGCCTCAACCGGGTCCGTATAGTTTCGGAGTGACTTGGACATCTTGCGTCCGTCGCTTGCAAGAACGATTCCGTTTACGATGCAGTTCTCAAATGCGGGCTTGTCGAAAAGCTGTGCGGCAAGAACGGTGAGCGTGTAGAACCATCCGCGGGTCTGGTCAAGACCTTCGGAAATGAAGTTCGCCGGGAAATGTTTTTCAAAGTATTCCTTGTTTTCAAAAGGATAGTGCTGCTGTGCATAAGGCATGGAGCCGGACTCAAACCAGCAGTCGAAAACCTCGGGGATGCGTTTCATCGTGCCCTTCTTGCATTTCGGACATGTGAACGTGATTTTATCAACAAACTGCTTGTGGAGGTCTTCCGGGTATGTTCCGCTCAAATCCTTGAGTTCCTGTCTGCTTCCTACGCAGATGGTATGCCTACAGTCAGGGTCGTCGCACCTCCAGATTGGAATCGGGTTTCCCCAGTAGCGGTTGCGGCTGACGGCCCAGTCCCTTGCACCAGCGAGCCACTTACCGAAGCGGCCTTCCTTGATGTGGTTCGGCTGCCAGTTGATTTTGCTGTTCGCACGGAGCAATACATCGTGGTAGTCCGCGACCTTGACGAACCATGATCCGATTCCACGGTAAATCAACGGTGAACCGCACCTCCAGCAATGTGGATACGAGTGTACGATTGAATCGCGCTTGACAAGTTTTCCCTCGTCCTTGAGGCGTTTCATAATATCCTTGTCGGCATCCTTTACAAAGACACCCTGATAGTCCGGAACTTCCTTCGTGAACTTACATTCAGCGTCAATCGGCTCTACGTTCGGAACTCCGCTTCCCCTGAAAACCTTGTTGTCCTCTTCACCGAATGCCGGAGCGATATGTACGATTCCAGTACCGTCCTCGGTGGAAACATAGTCGGCGTTGAACATGCGGAAGGCACCCTTCTCACACTTCTGTCCGCTCATTTCCGCGCAAACCTTCGGGTCCTTGAGCTGGGCAAAATACGGGAAAAGAGGCTCGTATTCGGCACCGACAAAATCCTTACCCTTGTGGCGGTAGATGATTTCATAGCCAGATTCGTTCTTATAATATGCGGAAAGTCTGGCTTCGGCAAAAATATAGTAATCGCCGCTCTCCTTGTCCAGAATCTTTACGTAGTCAATCTCCGGTCCCATGCAGAGGCCAAGGTTTGACGGAAGGGTCCATGGGGTTGTAGTCCATGCAAGGAAATAGGTCTTTCCGTTCGCCATGTCAGGATCGGAAACAGCTTCGGGAGCCTTTGTAATCTTGAAGCGCACCGTAACGGTCTGGTCCTGGACATCCTTGTATCCCTGGGCAAGCTCGTGAGTTGAAAGAACCGTGGAGCATCTTGGGCAGTAAGGGAGAATGTATTTTCCTTCATATATAAGGCCCTTGTCCCAGAGTGATTTTGCGACCCACCAGATTGATTCCATGAACTCAGGATTCATGGTCTTGTAGTCATTGTCAAAGTCAACCCAGCGTCCCATGCGCGTGATTGTCTTACGCCATTCCGCAGTGTAACGCAGAACCGATGCCTGACATGCCTCGTTGAATTTATCGATTCCGTAATGCTCAATCTCGTGCTTTGAATTGAGTCCCAGCTCCTTTTCAATGAGGTTTTCAACCGGAAGTCCGTGGCAGTCCCAACCGAAACGGCGCTCGACCTTCTTTCCCTTCATGGTCTGGTAGCGTGGAATGATGTCCTTTATCGTTGACGGAATGAAATGACCGAAGTGCGGCAGTCCCGTGGCAAATGGAGGGCCATCATAGAAAACAAAGTCCTCCGCACCTTCCCTCTGGCTGACTGATTTTTTGAAAATGTCATTGTCCTGCCAGAATTTTAAAACTTCCTCTTCCTGCTTAGGGAAATCAACTTTTGGGTCAACCGCTTTATACATAGAATCCTCTTTATACAATAACAGATTATGTGAATTGTTCAGCCGGCAACAGCAGCTAAATTCAAGCTATTTTATCATATTAGAAAGATTTAATCTACTGATTTAATCTATGTAAACATCAACATTGGGATTGCGTTTTCTGGATTTAGACAGGGGTTAAGCAAAAGAATCGGCGTGTCGCACTTGTTTATTCAAATATGACCGAGGCTTAGAACTTCATGAGGCTGCCTTTTGGGAATCTCCATTCCGGTGTTACCAGTTCAGAGTCTTCAACGTAATACCATGGGCTGATTTTTTCAAAACTTTTTAAAATGTGGAAGTCCTGCGACGGCATGTAGCTCTGGCCAAGAAGCATAATCTTTTTTCCTGTGGAACTTTCCTCCGCGACATCAAGTACAAGAACAACGTGGCCCGGTGATCCGCCCTGTATAAAAAAGTTTCCCGGCTCAATATCCGTAAGCTCCGCCTTTTTTGATTCCCTCGAAAGAGACAAAGTTCCGGCATAGGTGTAGACAGTTTTTAGGTAGGAATCAAATACCTCCCGCTCGCATCCTTTTTTGTATCCGTCCTCCCATTCCACATCATTACCGGAGGGAACCAACCTAAAACCTTCCGCATATTTTGAAAAGGGAACCAAAAGTCCGTTTGTCAGGTGGAACTGAATCTGGTCGTAAAGCCCGGACGCATACAGATATTCCGCACGGATTTTTATCACCGCATCGGCACATTGGATTAAATCCTGATTTAATATCGGCATGTCAAAAACTGACACATGGACAGAGCCGCTTTTTTTTCTTCCGTCGTACAAAAGAACTGGAGAGCCAAAATCCTTCAAAGGAAAATGACGGAGATATTCCGCAAACGAGCCGTCGCTGTACTGATTTCGCACAAAACCTTCCGGCACATCAAAACGGGAAACAATGTCCATGCCAGATTCGTTTATCAGCCCGAAAGATTTTGAAGAGCCGCCAGCATCCGTATCACGAACCATGTCATTTGCACCAATTTTTTTTACCAAATTGAATTCAACAAAATTTCCAAGCTCGTCGGAAAGCATCAGACCTTCGCCCTGCACTTCGTATTTTGAATCGCCAAAATGGGACAGGAGAAATGGCGCATTTTTTTCTGCGGTAGAAAAAGGCTTTGTCTCTCCGGCAAATGAATACGTCTCCGGCTCAAAATGAATTTTTTTTGACGAAAGCGTGTAGATTCCGCTGACCGTGTAATCCGAATCAGAAGCGGCAATGGATTTTTCCAGATTTCCACGGGCATCTTCATCAAGCGCACAGTTTTCCAGGAACTCGCATTTTTTGAATTTCTGGACCAAAGTTTTTGTAAATCTTCCGTCCAGTCCAAAATCATAAACAACAGTCTGGTCCATGAAAAAATATCCGAACACGGAATCCTTGTCGTCCGGGTAGCTCAGAAGCTCCGTCTTGATTGTGCGGACCGACTCCCATCTGCCGGCAACATTTTCCATGGAGACTTTTTTATTGCACGAAAAAAATCCCAGAAAAAAAACGCACGCAAAAAAAACACAAATCTTTTTCATCAAAGATAAATCCCAAGCCGTTCGACTTTTTTCTTGAATGTGTCAAGCGGAAGAGTTGTTGAAAAATCCCTGTCCGAATCGTGGATTACGAACGAAAGATTTTTGTCGGACTCAATCAACTTCATCACAGTTTCCGGTGGAAGTTTTGATTCCATCCTGATCTGTATGGCATTCTTTCCGTAGCTGTCCACATAAATGGTCGTGTGGGAAAGCGGATAGATTTCATCTCCAAGTTTCAGTTCAACATCAAGATTTTCCATCGCATTTTTGTTCATGCCATCCATCGCGACAGTATATTTCAGAGACGAGTCAGAATCAAGACCGGTCGTTGAAACCATAATGGTCAAATCCACACTGAAAAACGGTATGTCACTGTTTTTTGTTTTGACTGGATTTGTGTAGACAAGATTTCCACCCTTCTGTGGAAAAACTATAACATCGGGTTGACTCTGGCATGAACTAAATAGAAGGATTAAAAAAAATGCCGCGCTGTAAAATATTTTCTTTTTCATAATGTTCCAATTTTTACCACCCCAGCCAAAATGCGTTTGCCCCAAAATGACCGGGGTGGATTTTTTTAACCATTTTGATAACAAGGTTATCGAACCAATCTATTACTCACCTGTTACGATTGTCTGCTTTCCAACCCAGACTCCAAAGTAGTTAAAAGTCTTCTCGTCAACCGTTGAAATCTTTGTGATTCCAGATTCTCTTGCGGCACGCTGGATTGAATGGTCGCCAGTCAGCGGAATCGGGAGCCAGCCAAAAAGATATCCGGCGGTGGCTGTACCGACTTTTGTGCCAACCTCGTTTGAAGTTGCGCAGATAGGTCCAATGCTGGTGCATCCAACGAGCAGTGCCGCAGACAGAACGAGCGGCAAAAGTTTCATGACTTTTTTCATAGTCAATCCTCCTGTTGTTGTTTTTTTTAGGAATTTTTTTCCTTGGCTAAAATAATACCCCCCCCCCCCGTATCGTGTCAAGCGTTTTTTCCGAATTTTTCAGATTTTTTTAGTTTTTTTGAAAATTTCCTAAAATTTCTTTCTGAGGAAAAAGATTGTCCAGTCCGGCAAATTCAGAGTGACAAATTTTTATTTTTCTGCTACAATGATAATGGTTTGCTCTTGAATTTTCGGGCATTTTCGTTTGAACCAAAAAAAATTGTAATAAAGAGGATTGTTATGGACGAAGCAGCTGTTAAAACATTTCTGGGCATAAAGGCAGGGGAAACAGAGGAGACCTTCGCTGGTTTCATGGCAGAAAATGGCAACAACCTGGAGGCGGCAATTGCGAAATATCTTGAAAACGCAGTGGACGCGGGCAGCAAAAATGGTTCGGCCGAGTATTCAGCATGGTGCTCGACAACGGCAAAGGACATAATCGGTGGAAAATTCGCCTCACTTGCGGATGTACAGACCGCCGCAGACGCATTTGCCTCCTGCTGAAAATTCTTTTTCCCAAAAAAACAAAAGTCCCGGCGAAAAACGTCGGGATTTTTGTTTGGGCTTTAGTTTTCCTTAGTTGGCTTTCCAGTCAGAGTCATTCATCGGGATGCAGTAAACGTGGTACTCCACTCCATCAACGACAACAATTTTGTCAAAGACATAGCCATTATCGTTAACAGCTTCAAGGTACTCATCCATGTCGCTCTGGGTAACAACAAGGTCTCCATTCATGTGCGCAGACTCGATTGAAGACTCGTCCATATTGTACTCACCAAGCTCCGTAAGATAGTCAAGGTCCACAACATTGTTTCTGGCAAATCCAATCACCATGAGTCCGTTCTGGAAATCCTCGGTGTAAAGCTGGGCTGTGTAGAGGTAGTCTCCAGACACATCGATATGAGCTGTGTAGCCCTCGGTGCGGAGGATGTAGACTCCACCGTCCTGCTTGATTATGTACGGCTTGTCGGTCTTGAACAGAGATGGGTAGCCACGTCCATTCATCCTGGCAACAAGGTCATCAACCAGTTTTTCAAGTCCGGCTTTGTCCAGAGCTGGAATCTCCTCTTCAATCTGGTTGTCCCCGTCATCCTCGACATCAGTGATTTCATCATCGAGATAGTCCTCAAATCCATAGTCGTCATCCCAGCGACCGTCATTAAGATACTCGTCGTTCAGATAATCCTCAAAGCTGTACTCGTCGTCAAGATAGTCATAGAAATCATACTCGTCATCAAGATAGTCGTCGAAGTCATAATCATCGTAGTCGGAAGAATCGGAGCCCACGTTCAAATCAGTGAAAATGACCCTGTACTCAATACCGTCGATGACAACAGTCTCGTCAAGCGAATGTGGATAGCTGAGAACTTCCATGTACGCTTCCGCAAGGTCCACGTCAAAGAAATCATCGGAGCTGCCCATCGCATCAAGGCAACTTCTGTTGTACAGATAATAATAGTGGTCCATACCGCTGTCATGTCCATGGACAACAAACATTATGTTTGGCACACCCGGAACATCGCTTCTGATTCTGTCGTACTCAAACGGAATGTCGTAGCTGTCGTTTATGAGGTAAAGATTTTTTCCATCGCTGATATAGGAGTAATCATCCTCCGAAACAACCTCAAAGTCTGTATCAACAAGCTTGCCGGATTTTTCCAAATCAATAAGGTAGTTCAAAAGCGCGTGAAGCTCCTCGTCAGTCGGTGGTACACTTTCCTCATCCCCATCCGAAGAATCGATATATGGCGGCAGCTCCGGCTCATCAAGGTCGTCATTGATATTTGTGAAAAGAACCTCGTACTCCACTCCATTTATCACAGCCTTCTCTATGTGGTAGGTGATTGTGTACTCCATGATTGACTCATAGACATCCGCATAGTTTACGTCAAAGAAAGACTCGTCGGTGAAATCCACTATGGACTTCATCTGCTCCTCAAAAATCGAGCGGTCATCGTCATTGTCATGTCCGTAGATTACATACAGGATGTTCGGATAGTCTTCGTCCGTGCTTGTGAGAAGGTCGTACTCAAACGGAATGTCCCATCCTGCCTGAATTACAAAATGGTTTTCTCCGTCGCTCATATATGAGTAACCGTCGCCCTTGACACCGGTGTTGTTTGAATTGCCAATCTTTCCGGAAGATTCAATCTGGACAATGTGTTTGAAAAGCGACTCCAGAAGCTCCTGGCTTGGTGCGTCGGAATCTCCCTCATCCTGATTTTGACTGTCCTGCTTTGGTTCAGACTTTGTTTCGGTCGCGGCATCCGTTCTTTCTGACGGGGCAACCGGATCAAGACCCTCGTAGTTGCGGTCGGAATCAAAATCAGTAAGTATGGCCGTGTATGTCTTTCCGCCAATCTTCACAAGCTCCCTGTACGCAACGGTATATTCAGAAAGCTCGTCCTCCAGAATCTCCTCAAAGTCGTCGGCAAAAATGCCGCTCCCCGGTGCCATGTGCGCAAGCTGAGACTGTACATAGGAAAAATAGTTTTTGTTTTTTTCCGTCGGCTCGGCGAAGACCACATAGACCAGTCCGCTGGAAATCCTTGTATACTCGTAAAGCAGATTGCCGGAACTTTTTACAAGGTAGACTCCGTTTTCATCAGAAAAATAGGTGTAGCTTCCGTCGGACGATGTGACAGATTTTCCCTGCGTCGCAGCAAGGACTCCAGAGTTTTCGCGCTCCACAATTTCGTCAAGAAGATTTTTCAGTTCCTGCTCGGATTTTCCCGCAAAAACTGAAACAGCTGCTACACACAAAAGTGCAAGCGTGGCGAAAAGTTTTTTAAATACTCTCATAAAGTCTCCCTTAAACTTATATTTTATTTTAGAAACGGATTTTCTTTCCCGTTCCGGCGTAATATTCTTTTCTGAGCGACTTAACCTGCTCGTCCTTCAGATACTCGTCAAAGTTCATCATGCGGTCGATGATTCCGTTCGGCGTTATCTCGATAATTCTGTTCGCAATCGTGCTGATAAACTCATGGTCGTGGCTTGAGAAAAGGACTACGCCATTGAATTTTACAAGACCCTGGTTCAAGCTCTCTATGCTCTCCAAATCAAGATGGTTGGTCGGGTCGTCCATAATCAGAACGTTCGCTCCAGAAAGCATCATCTTGGAAAGCATGCAGCGGACTTTCTCTCCTCCGCTAAGAACCTTTACAGGCTTGAGACTTTCGTCACCGGAAAAAAGCATACGTCCCAAAAATCCACGGACATAGGCATCATCCTGTTCCTTTGAATACTGTTTGAGCCAGTCGGTTATGTTCAGGTCGTTTGAAAAATATGTGCTGTTGTCGCGGCCCATGTATGTGTGCTTGGTGGTCTGTCCCCAGTTGACGGTGGCTCCCTCGCACTTTTCAACGCCCGCAACAATGTCAAAGAACGATGTGATTGAGTTGTGCTCCATTCCAACGAACGCAACTTTTTCGCCCGGATGGATTGTTATTGAGAAATCCTTGAGCAGGACAGAGCCTTCGGAATCCTTTGAGTTAAGATGCTCCGCCGTGAGAACAAAATTTCCAATGGTGCGCTCCGGCTGGAAAAACACATAAGGAAATTTTCTGCTTGTGACGGGAAGCTCCTCCAGCTCCAGTTTTTCAAGAACCTTCTTTCGGCTGGATGCCTGTCCCGCCTTGGAAACGTTGGACGCGAAACGCTGGATGAATGTCTTGAGTTCCGCCATCTTGTCCTCGCGTTTTTTCTGCTGGTCCTTGGCCTGCTTCTGCATAATCTGGCTCATCTGGTACCAGAAGTCGTAGTTTCCGGTGAACTGGGTGATTTTACCATAATCGATGTCGCAGATGTATGTGCAGACCGCGTTCAAAAAGTGACGGTCGTGGCTCACAACGATGACGCAGTTTTCAAAATCAATCAAAAAGTCTTCAAGCCATGCGATGCTCTCCAAATCAAGACCGTTGGTGGGCTCGTCAAGAAGAAGGACATCGGGATTTCCAAAAAGCGCCTGCGCAAGAAGAACACGAACCTTCTGGCCTTCATCAAGGTCGCTCATCATCCTGCCGTGGTATTCCTCCTCCAGACCAAGACCGGAAAGCATCTGCTCAATCTGGTTTTCCGCCTCGTAACCGCCAAGCTCGCCGAACTCAGCCTCCATCTCAGCAGCCTTGAGTCCATCCTCCTCGGAAAAATCCGGCTTCTCGTAGATTGCGTCCTTGTCCTTTCCAAGCTGGTAAAGTTTCGGGTAGCCCATCATAACGGTTTCCATTACCGAATATGAGTCGTAGGCAAAGTGGTCCTGGCTCAGTTTTGCCATGCGCTCGCCGGGAGTCATGCTGACCTGTCCGGAATCAAAATCCTGTTCGCCCGAAAGAACTTTCAGGAACGTTGATTTTCCCGCACCGTTCGCACCGATTATTCCATAGCAGTTTCCCTTCATGAACTTAAGGTTCACGTCCTTGAAAAGGGGTTTCTCGCTGAATTTTAACGTCAAGTCTGATACTGATAACAATTTTTCACCTCATGCAATTTTTTGTTTTTCGTGACTATTTTTTTCCAAACAGGGATTTAATCTTGGAGAAGAGCCCCTTCTTCTGCTTGGGCTGCACATTTTTCTGCTGACCGCGATTTCCGTTCGGCTTGTTTGCGGCGGAAGACTTTGGATTTTGTCCCTGCGGCTTTCTTGCAGGCTTTCTGTTCCCGGACGATTTTTTGCCCCTGTTTTCGGAATAATTTTTTCCACCCGCGTTTGAAGATTTTGCGGAAGTCTTTGGAGCAAATTTTTCGCGGTAAAGTTTCATGCGCTCATCGGTGGACATTGTTGCAAGGGCTGCCTCCTCTTCCTGGCTGAATACCCTGCGGTCCCTTCTGTATTCCTTTGCGGCATTTTCGTTGCGTGAGGAATAGCGTCCACTTCCCTTTCCCGAACGTCCGGATCCTTTTCTGGAGCGGGAGCCACCGTTTCTGGCATTGTATTCGGACTGCTTTTTCCGTCCGTACTCGCTTTTGTCGTTGTAGTCCTCGCGGTAGTTGTCCGTGCGGATATAGACCCCGGCGGATTTGTCCTCAACCATCATGCTGTCCTCGGCAACCTGGGACGGAATCTGTTTTCCAATATAGCGTTCGATTGGTGGAAGGCTGTAGACATCCTGCTCCGAACAGAATGTGTATGCCTTTCCTGATTTTCCGGCGCGTGCGGTTCGTCCAATTCTGTGGACATAGTTTTCCGACTCGTTTGGAAGGTCGTAGTTGATTACCATGGCAAGGTCGTTCACATCGATTCCACGGGCGGCAACATCGGTCGCGACAAGGCACTTGATTTTTCCGGCCTTGAACCTGTCCATAATCTCCAGACGCTTTTTCTGCGGAAGGTCCCCGATTATAAACTCGCTGTCCATTCCGTTGTAGCGGAGTCTCTTTGCCACAACCTCGCAGCTCCGTTTTGTGTTGCAGAAGATAATGAGGCTTTCCGGCTGGTCCCGTTGGATGATTCCAAGAAGGAGCTTCATCTTGCTGTCGCTTGAAACGTGCAGGAGAAGCTGGTCGATTTCATCAACCGTAATGTTTTCCGCCGCAATCGTGATTTCCGCAGGATTTCTTGTGTACTCCCACGCAAGGTTTTTAACATATGAGTTGAGCGTTGCGCTGAAAAGCATGGTCTGTCTTTTTTCCGCAGCCGGGAGCACTTTTATGAGCGTGCGCAAATCCGGGTAGAAGCCCATGTCGAACATGCGGTCCGCCTCGTCGATTACAAGGAAGGCAACCGCGCTCAAATCCATCTGTCCGCCCTGGTTCAAGTCTATTATTCGTCCGGGGGTTCCAATCAGTATGTCCACACCGGATTTCAGTCTGGAAATCTGCTTGTCATATCCGACACCGCCGTAGAAGCTCGCGCACTTGAGTTTTGTGAACTGGCAGAGTTTTTCGGCCTCCTCCTGCACCTGGACCGCAAGTTCCCTGGTCGGAACCATAACAAGGGCCTTTTTTCCTGAGACCTCGCCCCTGCTCAGAAGCTCCTGAATGACCGACACCAGATAGGCGGCAGTTTTTCCCGTTCCCGTCTGGGATTGAACATACAGATCGCGTCCCTCAAGCGAATTCTGCAATACCTGTTCCTGTACCGGAGTGCATGTGACATACCCGGCACCATCGATTCCCTGTTGCAGCTGTTCCTGCAAACCAAATTCTTTAAATTCCATTTCCATTCCTGCTGGGCGTCGTTCCGCCCCAAATATATTGTATTAGCCCAGAAAAGGCTGTTTCGGCAAAATAATTACTAATAAAGTATACAGTCTTTTCAATATAATGTATAGGGATAACGGAATGGAAATTAACTATTAGTAATACGCCAGAGAGAAATCCAGACGGCGGCTTCTTGCTCCCATGACCAATCCAAGAGCCACGGCGTTGGTCAAGTATGCGGAACCACCATAGGAGACAAATGGCAGCGGAATACCGGTACACGGCATCATTCCCATGACCATTCCAACGTTAATCAGGAAGTGGAAGAAGAAAAGTCCAAGCACACCGGCACAGATGTTGATTCCATAATAATCGTTTATTACCCGCATTGTCCTTATGATTCTCATCAGTATGGCGATGTAGGCGGCGAATACAACCATGCAGCCCAGGAACCCACTTTCCTCCGCAAGAATGCTGAAGATAAAGTCGGTGCTCTGCTGTGGAAGGAAGCGGTAGTGGCTCTGTGTTCCCATCATAAAGCCCTTGCCCCTGAATCCACCGGAACCAATCGCAATCTGCGAGTTGATTATGTTCCAACCTGCGTCCTGCGGGTCAACGTTCGGATTAAGGAAGATTATCAGACGCTTAATCTGGTACTCCTTCAAAACCTTGCCCGCCGCGAGGGAACCAAGAAGTCCAATCAGGATTATTCCGGCAACGTATGCTATCCAGTAGAAATATTTTTTCTTCAAAAATACGAAGCCCAGAACACCGGTCAGAGTTATGGCCACCAGAGCGGCAACCATCACCATGAACAGTTTTTTGTTGGTCAAAAGCCTGATAATCGGGACCGATTTTCCATGGATGTATGTCTCCCAGAGCGGAAGTACCGTGAACGCAAGAACCAGCATACCGATTGAAAAAATTGCGACCAGATACCTGATTGGGAGTCCTGCAATCAGACACATGAAGAGAAAAATCGAGATAAAAACCATGGCGGTTCCAAAGTCCGGCTGCAACAAAATCAGCACCATCGGAACCATCAGTATGCCAAGGGATATTGCGAACCTTTTCTGCGGGGAGGTCTTTTTTGATTTGTCCAGATACCACGCAAAAAAAAGTATGTAGATTATCTTGCAGAACTCGGCGGGCTGCAAAAATACACCACCAATCTTTATCCAGCTCTGGGCGTTGTTGAGTGTGGCACCCCAAAGCATTGTGTAAATCAGTACAAGCACCATTCCGATGGCAACAAACTTTATGTATCTGGCAAGCCTCTTGTAGTTAATCAAAGCGGCGACCAGCATCATCACAAATCCAACGCTCGCCCAGATAATCTGCTTGATATAGTTCTTGTTCTGCAGATAGCCTGTCGAATCGATTCCGGATGAGTAGATGAATATTACTCCCATTATTGTGAGAATCAGCACACAGAATATTACAATAAAATCAAATTTTTGAAGCAGCTTAACTTTCATACTATTCCTGTCTCCCCACTTCCACGGTCTCGGTGGCCTGTGTAGTCTGAGATGCACCACCGCCCTGAAGTTTTTTGTCCATGTAGGCGAATCCCAGCTCCCTGATTGATTCCTCGTAGGTCTGGTTCTCGAAGATTCCCTGCATGACAATGTTTGTGGCATACGGTGCCCACCATTCCCAAGTGTTCACGGCCTCAACGATTGTCACAACAACAACCTGTTCCTCAACCGGCGCATCGTAGGGACCGTAGACGACCATCCAGGCATGCCAGTGGTTGTCGGTATATCCAGCTTCGGCGGTTCCGGTCTTTCCAGCCATCTTGATTTTTTTGTTGGCCATTGGATACTGTGCCGATCCATCCGTAATCATGTAGCGAAGATATTCCTGGACCGTCCTCCAAACAGACTTGTCAACCGTTGACTGGTGCAGGACCTCCGGCTCAATCTCCTGTATGACATCGCCAGTGTTAGGGTCGCGGACTTCCTTTAGCAGATGCGGCTTGTAGATTGTTCCGCTGTTGCAGACCATTGCCATCATGTCGGCCACGTGCAGAGGTGTGACAAGCAAATCTCCCTGTCCGATTGAAATATTGATTGTGTCACCATCGGTCCACTTGACATTTTTTTCCTTCTGCTTCCACTGCGCCGTAGGAACAAATCCAGAAGCCTGTGTCGGAAGGTCAATATCAAGGCTCTGTCCGTAACCAAATTCCATTGCATAGGAAGAAATGATATCCACACCAAGATGGTCGCGACCGACTATCCAGTAGTAAACGTCACATGACTGGGCAAGCGCGTTCTTTAGGTTGAGCTTTCCGTGTCCAGTCTTTTTGTGGCAGTTCGCATATCGGTCTCCGGTCCAAAGGTTTCCAGGGCAGTTTATGAGCTGGTCTGGAGGGAACGCCTTTTCCGAAAGGATTGCGGTGGTCATTATGGTCTTGAACGTGGAAGCCGGTGGATAGACCGAAGCAACCGAACGGTTCAACATTGGATTGTTCGGGCTGTTTATGAGCCTGTTGTATTCCGCGGCATAGTTTTCGGATGAGAATATGTTTGAATCGAAGTACGGATAGGAAACCATGGCAAGAACTTCACCATTGGACGGCTTAAGCACAACGATTGAGCCAACTCTTTCACCAAGTGCCTTCTCCGCGAGCTTCTGTATTCTTGTGTCGATTGTGAGGACAAGGTTCTTACCCATCTGCGGCTGGACGATTGTCGGTTTTTCGTCAATATAGCGACCCTGGACGTCACGGACTCTTGTTTCGCTTCCGGGGACACCCTGCAAAAGTTTGTCGTACTGCTTTTCGATGCCGCTTTTTCCGACAACATAGTTCCGGCTGTAGCCCTCGTTGTTCATCAGCTTCAGCTCCTCCATGGAGATGTTGCCGACGTATCCAAGTATGTGGCTGATAGAACCGGAGTCCTTGTATGTGCGTATAGGCTTGTTTCTCCAGGAGACACCCGGCATGTCGTTTATGTTCTCCGCAATATTGCTGATTACCTCAAGCGGAACATTGATTTTTATTTCTATAGAATTGAATTCGCTTCTGTGTCCGAAAGTTTTTTTGTCGATTGTATTTTTGGGGATTCCAAGATAGTCCGCAAGTTTTGTCGCGACAGTATCGTACTGTCCCTCGGGGATTTCGCCAGGCCGCATTTCAACAACAAAGGAGTCGGTGTTGACAACTATCGGGTCCTTTCCATCCCTCGCATAGATTTCACCACGCTTGGCATCAATAATGGTTGGTTTGCTTGTCAGCTTTACAGCCTTCTCCATCCAGTATTCGCCGTTTCCAATCTGCATGGAATAAAGGTGCAGCGCATAGATTACCACAACGACGATAACAAGAATCTTTATGACCAACAGCTTTACATTCAGCTTGCCGGACTCTCCGTCTCCCGACTGCATATCAGACACTTTCATCTGCCAGATACTCCCACATTTTTTTTGTCATCAGGCTACTGATTCAGGACGCAGAATCAGAATCTTTTTCATAAGGCCAAGCAATTTGAACAGGATTGGCGACAGTATAACATTGGCGCACAGTTCAAAAAGGAAGAGCCACGAGAATGGATTGTACCGCATGACAGCCGTTGGATAAAGATATGACAGGAGGAAAAGCAGAAGAGCCTTTGCCACAGTCGCAGCAAGTCCAAGAAGTGCCGGGATGATGATTCCGTCCGTGTTGATTGTCCTGTTGAAAAGGCCGGTCACATAGCCAATTCCAGTCCTTATGAGACAGTTCAGTCCAAATGGACCTGCGCCAAGAAAATCCAGAAGAAGGCCGGAGACAAATCCTGTGGTCTCGCCCATCAGCTTTCCATTCTGTATTGAAAAATAGAGGACGCAGATTAAACTCAAATCTGGAATCGCCGGAAGGATTGCCATGTTTGAAAGAATCGCAGCCTGAATGATTGCCGCGCACAGCAAAATAAAGATGCTGCTAAGGAAGGATTTGATCATCTGTATTCACCTCCACATCTGATTCAAGTATTGGAGTCGTCAACGGGGCGGCTGTCTCCTTCACTTCCTCCTCAAACGGCATACGGTCGTTACCCTGGGACGGATCAACAATCAGAACGGTCTCAAGCCTGTTGAAATCAAGAATCGGGGTAAGCTCCAGGTCAAGGGAGGAGTCGTAGTCCAGAATCTCAATCTTCGTGAATGTTCCAATCGGGATGTCGCGCATATAGTTTCCGTTTTCACCGGAGGTAACAACAACATCTCCATACTGGATGTCACCAATCAGACGCTTGCTGATGTAGCTCATTGAGAGCGGCTTGTCAATTCCACCACCGCCCGACACAATTCCAAGGTCCCTTGTTGTTTCTATTCTTGCGGAAATATTGCACTTGTCGTCGTAGATTGGCATGATCTGGCTGGTTCCCATTCCAACCGTCACAACCCTTCCGACGACACCAACGTTTCCATCCTGTATGGCGATGACGGGCATGCCTTTCTTTATACCGTCGCTAACGCCCTTGTCCACCGTGATGATGGAATACATGCTGTCCGGGCCACGACCAACAATCTGCGCCGCGATATTCTTGTAGTCAATGGATGTCGCGAAGTCCAGCTGCTCCCTAAGAAGCTCGTTCTCCTTGCGGATGTCAACGTTGTTTCTCTGGAGGTACTCATAGTCGGCGAGTTTTTCCTTTAGCTCGTCGTATTCCTTTTTCATTGTGAACAGGTCATGCACATTGGATATTGCACCGGAAACTCCGTCCGCAAAATTGTGGACACCCTTCTGCACCGTTGACACAATGGAAAATCCTATCTCCTTGAAATTGACAAGGAATCCCCCTGCGGAAAATCCCAGTGTTATCGCACTGAAAAGCAGGAGGACGACAAGTATTATCTCAGGCAGTCTGAAAGAGAACTTCGCTTTCATTTTTTTCGGCTATCAGCTGTTCAGGCTGTCGTATATTGAACTGTTGGATGACATGTCCTTGAAAAGCTCGAAGGCCTGTCCCGCACCAACGGCAACACATTCCAGCGGTTTTTCGACAAGGATTACAGGAACGCTTGTTTCCTTTGAAATCAGCTTCTGGAGTCCCTTCAACATTGAGCCACCACCTGTCATAACGATTCCACGCTCAACAATATCGGCGGCAAGTTCTGGAGGCGTGCGGCTGAGGGACATCTTGATTTCCTCAACAATCTTAGTGATTGGGTCCTTGAGAGCATCCCTGACTTCAACCGAGTCAATTTCAAGACGGCGTGGGAGACCGGTGATTGCGTCGGTTCCCTTGATTTCCATCTTCTCGATGTTCTTGTCGGCTGTGGCGTTTCCAATCTCAATCTTAAGACGCTCGGCGGACTGCTGACCGATTATCAGGTTGTGGACAGCGCGGACGTGCTTCATTATGGCTTCGTCGAATTCGTTTCCACCTGTGCGGATGGAGCTTGTGATTACCATGCCACCCAAAGAGATGACTGAAACTTCGGTAGTACCACCACCAATGTCGCAGACCATGTGTCCGGCTGGCTCATAGATTGGAATCTGCGCACCGATTGCGGCTGCAAGGCTTTCCTCAATTACGTTGACTTCCTTTGCACCGGCCTTGAGTGCGGCGGCAACAACAGCATCCCTTTCGACCTGGGTAACGCATGATGGGATTCCTATTTTCATTCTTATGGACTTGAAGAGTCTGTGCCTTGGAATTATCTTTGCGAGGAAGTATTTAATCATCTTTTCCGTCGCGTCGCTGTTAGAGATTACACCATCAACAAGCGGCCTGATTGCGACAATGTTGCCGGGAGTCTTCCAGAGCATCCGCTTAGCCTCAGCTCCAACAGCCACCACACGACCAGTACCTTTTTCTTCCGCGACCACGGAAGGTTCGTCAATAACAATTCCCTGCCCACGGACATAAATCAGCGTGTTGCAAGTTCCAAGGTCGATTCCTATGTCTGTTGTAAAGTTGTCCAAGAATCCCATATATGGTTCCTCCAATCTATATATACAAAGTTATGACAGCCGGTCCGGCTATCTGCTTTCTGACAATTTCTGTCTGGCCCCAAGGTGCTGCGGCTGATAGTTGAGAACCTTTCTCCATTCGGCCCTCGCCTTTGCCCAGTCGCCCTGTTTTTCATAAACCATACCAAGCCCGTAATAAGCATCGGCATCGCGGGGGTTCTTTTTCAGAATTTCGTTGAACTGCTCCTCCGCCTCTTCGTAGTCACCCTCATCCAGACAAATCTGGGCCAAAAGGAATATGCTCTTGATGAGGATTTCATCGTTGTTGGAAATTTTCTTTATTCTCTGTAGGTAGGTCTTGGCAACCTTGCCCTGCTTTTCGGCGCAATACTGTTCGGCAACGGTCAGAAGCAGAGTGTCCGAAACCCTGTCATCATCATCAAGGACCTGTGTGAACGCGCGGATGCTTTCCTTTGTCTCTCCAAGGGCCACGTAGCTGAAACCAAGGTACTCAAAAATATCGTCCGCCTCAAATCCATCCTCCTGGCACTTCGCAAGATATTTGATGGCAAGGTCGGCATAATTGTGGTCCTTGTTCGCGTAGTCCTTGTAGAAATAGCATCTGCCAAGCATGTACTCAATCTGGGGGACAACATCTTCCTTCGCATACTGCAACGCGATTCTGAGGTTGATTATTGATTCATCAAGAAGGCTCTGGGCCTCGGCATTGTCAATCTGAGCTATGGCAAGCATGAACGCGCTGTATCCGTGAAATGTCCTTGCTGCGTTCTGTAAAAAGTTTTTTTCAAGTATGGCCGCCGATGTGTCGTAGACTTTTCTATAGTCCTTTGCCTCCCACTGCTTATATAAAGAAGAGACCCTTTCCTCTGAGTTGAATTTTTTCCAAAAGTGGTTGTAAGAAAATTTAGCGATTAAAAAAAGAAGCCCGATGGACAAAACAATCAGACCGATGCGTATGAACACGGCCTTGTTATTCCGCCTAACGGTATTTGAACCTATGACTTTTCCCCTCTTCATCGACACACCTTATTGCAACTACTATTTAAAATATAAAAAAGGAATACGGTAAGCCGGGTTCTGGTATACAAAAAATTGTATGTGGCCATCTATCCACGATGCCGGTTGCCCGACACCTCCAGCGATCTACCCGCAGTATAAGCCCGGAATGGCAAACTGCTACATGATCTTGCTCCAGATGAGGTTTACTTATGCCGCCACTGTTGCCAGAGACGCGGTAGGCTCTTACCCTGCCTTTTCACCCTTACCCTTGCGGGCGGTTATTTTCTGTAGCACTTTCTGTCGGAAATTGGAGTTATGCCAGCTTTGGACAAGCCACTTTAGGCAACTTTCCATTTCCGCCCGGATGTTATCCGGCATCTTTTCCGGTGGAGCCCGGACTTTTCCTCACGCCCCATAGCTATCATCAGCAGTGGACCGCGCGACCATATATCCCTTAAAATACAAATTCAAATGGCGGAACGACCTAGGCCGCCCCGTCCCAAATTAGAGAACAGAATCATCGTCACCGAGTCCCTCATCAGCTGAATCGGAATACTCGTCCTGTGACTCCTCATCCTCGTCATCGCCGGCAAGGGATCCAGCTTCCTCTGTTGGAATGAAGCTCTCCTCCTCATCGACTTCTTCGTAGTACAGTACGCGGCTACAATATGGACAGAAATAAATCTTTCCGTCGTTTTCCTTGAAGGTGTGGTGCACGTCGTTAGCGAACTGGGCCGGAAGAATCATATTGCATCCGGTACAGACACTTCCACGGACGGCAACAATACCCTTCGCGTTTCTCTTGATTATGCGCTGGAATTTTGAGATGACCTCAGGATTCGCAATCTCACTGCAGATTTCATCCTCCTGCTTCTTAAGCTCCTCCAGCTCCGCAGTATATTTCTCGATATTGGAGCCAAGCTGCTCGCTCATCTCGTTGAATTCGTTTTCTGTCAGCTTGATGTTTGACTCGTCATTGGAAAGGCTCTCCTGCATCTCCGCAAGAACATTCTCCTCGCGCTGCAGTTCACGTCTGATGCTGGACTCCTTTTCCTTCGCCTCGCTGATGAGTTTGTCAAGAATCTCATACTCACGGTGGGTCGTTGTCGAGTCCATGTCCTTTTCGTTCTTTTCCCTCTCCTTGTCGGCTGACTCCAAATCCGCCCTGAGGGTGCTGACCTTTTCTTTCTGGACCTCGTATTCTTTAAATTTCTCGGTATATTCTTTTTTCAGTAAATCAAGATTCTCTTTCTGACCGTCAAGCTCCCTTGGAAGGACCTCAACCTTTCTTTCAAGCTCGTATTTGGAATTGAGTATTTCCTGCAATCTTTCAAGCTCTTCTTTTATCGATGTTTCTGCCATCTGCATTGGTGTTTGACCCCGCTTGTTTTTTATTATGTAGTTAATCTGAGTACACTATCGGACTAACTATATAGCATTTTGCAAATTCTGTCTATAGAGAAAACTGGAGCTTAACTCAGTCCATGTAATCCCTCAGACCAGAAGCCCTTCTTGGATGTCTGAGCCGTCTGAGTGCCTTGGCCTCAATCTGTCGGATTCTTTCCCTTGTGACGTTGAAGTAAAGTCCGACCTCCTCCAATGTAAGCGAGTAACCGTCGTCAAGACCGAAGCGCATCTTGAGGACCTCCTGCTCGCGTGGCGGAAGTGTCTCCAGAACCGTCCTGAGCTGTTCCTGCAGGAGCTTGTATGAAGTCTGGACCGCTGGATTTTCAACTTCCTTGTCCTCGATGAAGTCCCCGAGCGAGCTGTCCTCCTCCTCACCGATTGGCGTTTCAAGGGATATTGGCTCGCGCGCGACGTTCTTCACCTGCTTGACCCTGCTGACCGGCCATGAAAGCTGCTGCGCAATCTCCTCGTCGGTAGGCTCGCGTCCAAGTTTCTGCACAAGCTGGCGGCTTTCGCGAACAACCTTGTTAATCTGCTCAATCATGTGGACAGGAACACGTATGGTACGCGCCTGGTCGGATATTGAGCGGGTGATTGCCTGCCTTATCCACCATGTCGCGTAGGTCGAGAACTTGTAGCCCTTGCGGTACTCAAATTTTTCGACTGCCTTGATTAGACCGATGTTTCCTTCCTGAATCAGGTCGAAAAGCTGGAGTCCCCTGTTGGTGTATTTTTTTGCGATGGACACAACAAGGCGGAGGTTCGCATTGATGAGCTTGTTCTTGGCATGCTCCATCATCTGTTTGCCC
Source organism: uncultured Spirochaetaceae bacterium (assembly GCA_902783155.1). Lineage (GTDB taxonomy): Bacteria > Spirochaetota > Spirochaetia > Treponematales > Treponemataceae > Treponema_D. The sequence continues at coordinate 5,510 of CACZPR010000113.1, read as the reverse complement.
CTCTCGATTTCCTTTGTCTTTTCGACAATCTCCTCCACGCTGTTCTCGAACTCATATTCAAGGCGGCGGAGCTTTCTGTCTATCTTCTGTATCTGTGTGTAGATTTCGCGAATCTCGTCGGCGGTCATCCCAAGTTCTTTTTCAAGCTTGGCAGTCTCGGAGTGAGTGGCAAGTCTGCGTCCAATTGAACGAAGCCCGGCCGGATTGGTTATTCTGAGTTCGCGCATCTTTTTTTCCTGCTTGCGGTGGTACTCGTCAATCCTTTCGGTAGCCTCTATGAACTTGCTGCTGAAGTGCTCAATCTCCTCGGTCTGGATTTCAATCCTCTGAAGCTCCGGAACAATCTTTTCCCTAAGCTCCACAAGCTGTGGGTTCTGGAAGATTCTTACGCTCTGGTCGTTTTCGTTCAGCTGCCTTTTGAGGAGCATGTACTGCTTCATCTCTTCCCTGAGCGGCTTCAGAATCATGCTGTAGGAACTCTTGAGCCTGCGTTTTTCCGCCATCTCCTCGTTGATTTCCTTTCTGGCGCGACCCTGCTCGTGTATGTCAATCTTGGTGAAAGCCTTCTGGGAGATTGCGAAGAACTCTGGAATCATCATGCCGGAATTCTTGATTACGTTTATGATTATGTTCTGCCCGTCCTCCATTTTCTTGGAGAGGAACACTTCCTGTTCGGCGGTGAGAAGATTTTCTTTTCCGATTTCACGCAGATAGAGCTTTATCGGGTCGTCGATTATAACATCCTTGTCGCCTGTCGTTACAAGACGCTGGCTGCCTGTCTCATCAATCTTCGCCTCGACCACGACATCCTCGTCTTCCAGGGAATCCTCAAGGTCCTCATCATCAACCTCGTCATCGGCATCCTCTTCAAGAAGGGCATCGGCCTCCTCCATAACCTGGATGTTGTTTTTGTTCAGAAGCTGGAGAACCTCCTCCATTCCGGAAGAGTTGACAAAATCCTGTGTCAGTATCTCTGTAATCTCGTCCCAGGAGACAACCTGCTTTGTGCGGGCATAGTCAAGAAGTTTCTGAACCTCCGGGGGAAATTTTTTAACCTCCTCGTCGGATTCGTCGCCGTCGTCCACATCGTCATCGTCGCTGGACATGGATTCATCGACCTCGCCCTTCTTTGACTTTTTGCTTTTTGACTTTGACGCAGAAGCCTGGGAATCGGTCTTTTTGGAAGACTTTTTCTTTGCGGGTTTTGGTTCCTCCACAAGTTCATCTTCGTCCGGGGTATCAACCTCGTCCTCGACTTCCACTTTTTTTGACTCGGAATCCTTGGACTTTGCCTTTGTGGATGCCACTTTTTTTGTGCTCTTCTTTGTTTCTGCCTTTTTTGAGGTAGATGACTCAATCTTAGCCATTGGTTATCCTTTTAACAAGGCGATTTGCCTGTCAAGTTCTATTTTTTGTGCAAGCAGGTCCTTGATACGGGTCCTATCTTCCTGTAACGAGCTACGCTCCAGCCGTTTTATCTCCATTAATATGTTTCGGCTCTTTTTGTCCAAGATATTCCGTTTTACAAGAACAATGCTGTCATTTACCGACTCCTCTACATGGGACGAGTATTCTTCAATCGACTGTATGGCCAGATTTCGCAATCCGTCCGAGCCGATGCGGTTCAAAACACTTCCTACAGAGAAATTTCCACCGTCGAGACATTCACCCATGATGGCGAACAGCTCCCTTGCGTGGGGATCATCCAAATCGTCTGCTGAAATTTCCTGTCTCATCTTCTGGAAATACTGAGGGTCATCCGTAAGCGAAGTTAGGACAGCCCTTAGCTCCGAGGTAAGCCTTATCTTTTCCTGTTCGCCGGAAACATTCTGACCAGCTACCGCATTTCGACTTATGCGCCGGGAAAGTCCCTCCCGGTTGGAATAATCTCTCCTTGCCGCCTCCAGATCTATTTCAAATGTCTGGCAAAGCTGCTCCAGGCAAGCCTCCCTCTGGACATCCGACTGCAATACATCAAGATACGAAAAAAAATCCATGCAGGCCTTCATCTTTCCTTCTGGATTCGTTTTTGGGTACAGTTCTTGCAGTTTAGACAACAGATAATCACTATCTAATATAGCGCTGGAAACGTCATTCGTCAAGGTCTCTGGACCAAAATTAATCATAATCTCGGCGGGATCCTTTCCACCGGACAGGCTTATGACCTTGACCGTTATCCCATGGGAGCGGCACATGTTGATTGCACGGACAGTAGCCTTCTGACCGGCACCGTCACTGTCAAAAGAAAGCAGAATTGTGTCAACGAAGGGCTTCACAATGGCAATCTGTTCGTCCGTGAGCGATGTTCCAAGAGGGGCAACGGCATTGCAGATTCCGCACTGGTGGTAGGCGATGCAGTCCATGTATCCCTCACAGAAAATTACGGACCGTTTTTCCCTGATGGCCTGCTTGGCAAAGTTGAATGCGTAGAGCGTGCTGCCCTTTTTGTACTGAATCAAGTCGCCGGAGTTGAGATACTTTGGAGACTTCTGCGGGTCCCCCCTCAAAAATCTTCCGCCCATGGCAACGCAGTCGCCCTTCCTGTCGAAAATGGGGAACATGAGCCTGTCGGAAAAAAATGCCATGTCTGGGTGCTTTCTGCTGAAAAGTCCGGACTTGTCCAAAAACTCAGTGGAAAAATTTTTTTTAAGCAAAAATGATTTCAGCCAGAATCTGTCCGCGGGGGAATAGCCTATCTTGAATTTTTCAATGGTCTCGCGCGTCAGTCCCCTGTTTGTGATATAGTCCAGCGCAAATTTTCCGGCCTCGGTCTGCACAAGCATATAATGGAAAAGACTTGCGGTCCTGTTGTACAAATCAACAAGCTCGCCCTTCAGCTTTTCGTTGGGGTCCTCACGCTGGTTCTCCCTGCCGGAATCCACATAGTTGAGCTGAACTCCGACCTTTTTTGCCAAAAACTCGACTGCGGCGGGGAACGAGAGTTTTTCCATCTCCATAACAAAATTCAAGGTTGTTCCGCTGGCTCCGCATCCAAAGCAATGGTAGAACCGTTTGTCCGCAGCGACACAGAACGACGGGGTCTTCTCGTTGTGGAAAGGACAGCACCCAAAAAAATTGGAACCCCGCTGGGTAAGTGGAACATACTCGCCCACAATCTGAACTATGTCCGCACGGTTCAGAACCTCGTCTATTGATTCCTGGGTTATGAAGGCCGCCATTATCTTTTAAGGTACAGAGACTTTGCAGCGTTGTGCTGAGAAAGAGTCTTTGTGAACTTGTGAGTTCCCGCGCTCGAATCCTCCAGCACAAAATAGTAGTAATCCGAATCCTCCGGGTCAGCTGCGGCTTTCAATGCTGTCAGTCCCGGATTTGAGATTGGTGCAGGCGGAAGTCCATAGTACATGTACGTGTTGTACGGATTGTCAATCTCCAGGTCGATGTAGAAAAGTCTTTCGGGATGCGGCTTTCCCTGGATTTCCGTAATGACATACTCGACGGTCGCACAGGATTCGAGCTTCATGCCTATCTCCAGCCGGTTGACAAATACGCTTGCAATCCTTGGCGCCTCGGACGCTGCCTTGTATTCGCGCTCCACAATGGAAGCAAGAATGGCAACCTTGAATATTTCGGGCACGGTCTTGTCCTTCAGGGAATCTATGTCCCTTGCATGGATGAAGAACGTGTCAACAAGCCTACGTGCGGCATCCTCGGCTGATGTGTCGGCAACAAAATTATATGTGTCGGGAAAAAGGAATCCCTCCAGGCTGTCAGCAGGAATACCGTATTCGTCCAAAATCGACTTGTCGTGGCATGCATTGATAAAATCCTCAGCACCACAGACCCCGGCCTCCTCCATTATTGGGGCGACCTTTTTTATTGTAAGACCCTCGGGTATTGTCACTGAAACATATTCGGGAGCGCCAGTTCCAAGTGCCTTGACAAGTTCCTTTACGGACATCGCGCTGTTCAGAGTGTAGAAACCGGTCTTGACTCCATCAGACTCAATTCCAATGTACTTTCCGAATCTGACGGCATAATAGAAGGCCTGCCATTTTTTGACCAGTCCCAAATCCTCCAGGTCGTGCGAAATTTCTGAGACCGTTTTTCCCGCAGGAATCTTGTATTCAACGGTAACTGCATCCTCTACGGTGGAGACCGGCTTCAGATAGTACGACACAAATGCGTTCAGACCAACCGCGGCAGCAGCAAGCAGAGCGACCAGCCACACAAGCACGATTACAAATATTGGAACGCGCCTTTTCTTTTTAAGCTTTTCCTTTTCGGCCATATCTAGATTTCTATCTCCTGCCCTTCTACGGCAATGTCTATGTCAGTCTTGTTGTTTCCAGAGTAATCCTGGTACCACTTGGCGGCCCTGAGCATGGAATGAATCTTCTTGTCGTCGTAGATTGGCTCGTGGTGGAAGAAGTAAAGTTTTTTCGCATGCCACTTGCTCGCAAAATCAACGACATAGGAAAAAATGCTGTGACCCCAGTTTGCCTTGGCGATTGCGTCCTCACCCGTGTACTGGCAGTCCATAATCAAAACGTCGGCGTTGTCGAAGAACCAGTTTCTCTTGTCGTTCATGTCGAAGTCGGAATCCCTAAGCTCCACGTCCGTGCTGTAGATTATCTTTTTACCGTTCTGCTCGAATGAATATGAATACGAGTTGCCCGGGTGCTGCATTTTTTTGCATGTAATCTTCACGCCGTCAATATAGAAAGGCTCCAGCTCGTGTATCTGGTGGAAGTGGAATGTCTTTCCCACGTTCTCCCATGCGCCGTTCTGTGGAAAATACGGACACCTGTTCTGTTCCGCGAGTATTCTTTCCGCCGCCGGGAACGCTGAATAAAAATCTATGTAGCTCCGCTTGTCGAATATCGGACCAAAAAATGGGATTCCCTGGATGTGGTCCCAATGGAAGTGAGACAGGAGAATCGTGTAGTGTCTGTCCTCCGGATGGTTTCCACGGACACCGAATTCCCTTAAGCCTGAGCCGCAGTCAAGGATGAACTGTTTTCCGCTGTCCGAAACAAGCTCGATGCAGGGGGTGTTTCCTCCGATGGTTCCGAAAATCCATGGCGGGAGCGATGCCAGAAAACGCATCTTCGCGTCCTCGGACTCGACATCCTTGGCTGTAATTCTTTCCACAACCGTCGCTATTTTCGCCTGAACCTGGCGTGCCGTTAAAGGAGCCGGCAAAGAACCCCGAACGCCCCAGAAATGAATTTTCACTGCCCCTCCAATCCCCGGAAAAGAACCAGGGCTACAGGATGTTTCTTTAATTTGGATGCGTACAGCTTTGTTTTAAACACACCCTCACTTTATTGTAATACTAATAAAAAAAAAGATAAATAGATTTTCGGGAAGAATTTTGTTTTTTGACAGAATTGCTGTGTAAATCCTGCAAAAACTTGGAGGATTTAAAATAAAAAAAGGCACCGAAACAGATTCAGTACCTTTACTGGGGAGTGAAGGATTCGGACCTACGAAGGACGAGCCAACAGATTTACAGTCTGCCCCCTTTGACCACTCGGGAAACTCCCCAT
>CACZPR010000112.1 GCA_902783155.1 uncultured Spirochaetaceae bacterium | reverse complement strand
CGTCTGGTGTCTGAAACCGGCTTAAAGTCATCAGTTTCATTATCACCAGAACTTATCGCCTGCAAGAGCTGGTCTATTTCATCCTGTGATAATACTTCATTCATTCCCTAATCCCACCTAAGCAATTTGTCAATTAGTATTGCCGAGTTACATCCAACTGTGTAAAGCGCACGTCCCTAATTCTTGAATCGCTTAAAATCGTGTCGTTAAGCAGATCCTTGATGTTCTGTCTCAAAATCTCTTCGTTCTGGGGCTTCAGATCGTTGGCGGTCTGCTCTGAGAAGAAGCGGCGCAGGGTATCGGTAATCTCCACACGGCGGCTTGTAATTTCCGTTGACGCTGCCTTGTCGTCCTTCTTGTAGCCCAGGTTGACCTGAATGCGGATAGTCGCTGGATTCTCCTCGTCAGTGTTCGTGTTGATCTGATCCAAAGATGTGTACCAGTCGAGAGCCTCACGCTTTGATGTATATTCGCTAGCCACAGAGAAATTTTCGGTTCCGCTGTTGCCGTTCTTCTTTGTAAGTCCAATTGTAATGAACACAACCGTAACGATTACAATTATTGCAGCAACGGCAATCAAAATCCACTTGAGAAGCCCAACAAAACCGTTTCTTGCGCCACCCTTTTTTGCTGGCGCTCCACCGGTTTCATCGTCGGCAAAGTCGCTTGCGTTGTTATCGTCTGCCATAATATCCTCCATTTTTTCTGTAACTAATGTCACCCTTCATTTATTTATCGGCATCAAATTTTTATCTTTAAGCATTATTTTAAATGCCTGTATCAAAAGTGTCCCTCGTCCAGGATTATGATGTCCACACGCCTGTTGTAGGCCTTGCCCTCCGGTGTCCCGTTGTCGAACATCGGCTGGTTGTTCGCGTAGCCCGCAATGGAGAACTGCTTTTCGTTCACGCCAAGCGCGCTCAGATAGTGCAGGACATTCGCTGCCCGGGCCGTAGAAAGCTCCCAGTTGCTCGGGAATTCGCTCTCCGCGGAAACAGGAGTGTCGTCCGTGTGTCCCTCGATTCTGAACTTCTTGTCGCTGACCTCCGGCTCGTTGAAAAAAGACGAAAGCCTGAGCAATGTGTCCCGACATTCTTCTATATTAAGGTCCGCGCTCCCCTGCTCAAAAAATGTGTCGGAAAGCAGGGAAATTACCAGTCCCCTCTCATCGCTTGTGACGGTGATGCGGTTGTTCTTTGTGTCCGGCTCAAAAATCGTGACGGCCTTCTTCTTTGCGGGTCCAAGCTGGATTCCCCTTTCGAGTGCCGGCAGGGAACTTACGGTGTTTCCCAAATCGGAAAGACGTGCGGCACTGAGCGACTGTCCACCGCCATTGTTGTTGTTGCTCACGGATGCCTGGAGCTGCGCCATCTGCACGGCATCGGAATCCGACGGATCGTACATAGCAACAAAGAAACAGAGCATCAGTGTAATCATGTCTCCATAAGTACCGAGCCACGCGGTTGACGGTTTCGCCGGTTCCTTCTTTTCTCTTTTCGCCATTGTTCTTTCCTTTAAGATTAATCCTTAAGCAGTTCCGGCTCCAGAGTGTTTCTTGCCTTCGGGTCAAGATAAGTGAGGAGCTTGGTTGCGAGGATGCGCGGGTTGTCTCCGGTCTGGATTGAGAGGACTCCCTCAAGAACCATGTCCTTGGCCCTCATCTCCCTTCCGTTCTGCCACATGAGCTTGTTGCCCATAGGTCCGAAGAGCCAGTTTGCAAGGAATGATCCGTAAAGTGTTGTAATCAAAGCAACAGCCATGTTAGGACCGAGAGAAGATTTGTCTTCAAGGTTCTTCAACATACCAATCAAACCGATAACCGTACCCATCATTCCGAAACCTGGAGCGTAACCGGCCCATGCGTTTACAAGGCTTATCCATTCCATGTGGCGTGCCTCGGTCTGTGCCATCTCGTTTTCAAGAATGGCGCGGATTGCAGAACCGTCGTGTCCGTCAACCATAAGGTGAAGCCCTTTGCTCAGGAACTTGTCGTCCAAATCGTCAAGGCTGTCCTCAAGTGCAAGGATACCCTCACGTCTGGCCTGCTCGCTGAGGCGGACCATGTCGCGGACCGTCTTTTCCTCGCCGAACTCAAACTTCTTGAAACAGCGTCCCAGAATCTTCCATACTCCTATAGCCTGGCTCATAGGTGCGGCAATCCACAGTGAGAAGTATGAACCACCGACCGTAACGAACACTGACGGAAGGTCAAGGATGTTCGTGATGGAGCTTCCCGATGTAAGAACACCAAGAATAATCATAGCCAAGCCACCGATAAATCCAACTATACTAGCGAAATCCATTTAGAGAAAATCCTCCCTTTTTTTTCTTTTATACACTAAATACGGAGTCCACCAAAAATCTGGGGACAGACCCGTAATTAAAAGCCTTCGTAGCCATGCCGGTCAAAAAATTTGGACCACAGCCTCAAAGTTCCTGGCTGAATCCACCAATCCTCTTCCTGTAGGCGATAATCTTGTCCACGACTTCCTGGGGTGTTTCGCGGACAACGACCTTTTTCCCTGAGAGGAGAGTTAAAGTGAGGTCAGGATTGTTTTCCATGTTTTCAATCTGATGCGGATTTATCCAGTATTTTTTCCCATCCAACCTGGTAACTTCTATCATTCTATCATAATGTACGCTAATAAAAAAGTCGTCAAGTGAAGAAATCTCCAAAAAATTGAATTTTTGAAAAAAATTACAGTCCGGCCCCTTTTAACGCAAGTCCTCCATTCCTGTATATCGGAAAACCGTTCCCGCGCCTTTAGAAAATAAAAACTGTTTGGGGCATCGACGGGGCGCAAGTTCTAAAATATCCATTATATAACAAAAAAAATATGGATTTCCGCGAACTTTTGATTTATCCTTGTGACCATGAAGAACAGCATAATGATTATAGAAGACGTGGCAGAGATGGCACAGCTTGTCAGCATGTATATGATTAACGCCGGATTCGAGTGCGAGGCCTGCGAGACAGCGGAGATTGCCCTTGAAAAACTACAGGGCGGATACACACCGAACCTGGTGCTGCTGGACCTTAACCTTCCCGGCATGAGCGGTCTGGACTTCCTCAAGAAATTCAGGACCGAATACAAAACCACAATCCCCGTGATAATTGTTTCCGCAAGGGACGCGGACGAGGACATAATAGCAGGACTTGGATTTGGAGCGGACGACTATGTTGCAAAGCCTTTCAGCCCCAAGGTGCTTGTCGCGAGGGTCAAGGGAAAACTGGACAGACTTTTCGTGACTGAGGCTTCGGTCGAGGAGACAATCACGTTCGGCGACTACACGCTTTTCTGCAACAGCTGCGTCCTCAAAAAGCATGGGACCGAAAAAATCCCTCTGTCAACAAAGGAATACGAGGTTCTGGAGTATCTTGTGAGGAACGCCGGACAACCGATGACGCCCGATGTAATCTACAACCACGTGTGGAAAAGCCAGTACGGAGACATAACAGCGGTCGCGGTATACATACAGCGTCTCAGAAAAAAGATTGAGGACGACCCTACCCACCCGCGTTACATAACGACGATGTTCGGAATGGGCTACAGGTTTGAGAAATAGACCCGCCCGGTAGATGCACGAATCTGAAAAACAAAGGCGGCCCGGTGGAGCGTTATGAAGATAAAGACCCAGTTCACTATACTGATATTCGCAATCGCAATGATTCCCCTTGCCGTGGCGGTGTCGCTTCCCGTCTACCACTACCTCACCTCCCCCCAGCGCTATCTGATGAAGGGATTCAGGGAAGTCAGCAGGCTGAACACGACGAACCTCACCAGCGACGAGCTTGACGAGATACGGTCCATAATCAAGTCGATTCCTCCAAACGTTCAGGTCGCAATCTACAGCGAACATTCCATACTTATATCGAACATCCCTGAGCTCAAGGCGGGGACTGTGCGTTCGCTTTTCGACATAATCACGTTCATGAGCGACACAAGCGGCGAATACGACTACCAGATGCAGGAGCTGCACAGTTTTTGGACAATCAACAGCGGAAAGACCCTTGTAATATCCCGCGCCCCGGTATCGAACAGCAAGAGCAGGCGGAAATCCAACTACATGATGCCGGCGTTCATACTCATGCTGCTTTTCGAGACCATCTGCATAGCTCTGACCATTGCCCTCTCCAGAACGATATTTTCTTCCATACAGTTGCTTGAGGCCAACACACAGAAGATTGCGAACGGAGAGCTTGACACAAAGCTTGAACTGCCCCAAAAAAGCAGGGACACCAACGAAATAACATCCCTTGCGGAAAACCTTGACAGGATGCGCGGAACACTGAAGGACAACCAGGAGAGGCGCAACAAGTTCATAATGGGAATAAGCCACGACCTGAGAACCCCCGTAGCGTTGATAAAGGGATACTCCGAGGCCATAAGCGATGGTGTCGTTTCGGACATGGACAGCATAAAAAAGTCGCTTTCAATAGTCGAGACCAAGGCAGAGCAGCTTGAGACCATGATAAACGACCTCATAAACTACATGAAGCTCAACACAAACGAGTGGAGGCAGCACCTTGCCCAGATTTCGATAAAGCCGGTCCTTGACGAATTTGTCTCCTCCGCGGTTGAAACTGCGGACGTGTACAAAAGAAAGACGCAGGCGACAATCCACGTGGAAGAGTCGGCCACGGTTTTCATGGACAAAAATCTTTTCACCCGCGCGCTGGAGAACCTTTACAACAACGCACTCAGGTACACGAAGGAGAACGACTCCATCTACATAAGGGCGGAACAGAGCGGAGACAGGATAAAGATTTCCATAGAGGACACAGGTATTGGAATCGAGGAGAAGGACCTTGCCCACATCTACGACATATTCTACAGGGGAACGTCGTCCAGAAGGGAACAGGGCATGGGCGTGGGACTTTCCGTAGTCAAGACCGTAATCGACAGCCACGGATGGGACATTGATGTAAAGTCCGAGGTCAACGTCGGGACCACATTCACAATAACAATCCCCATTTCAGTTCCTCAGAAAGCATAGACATGCCACTTTTTATATGATATACTGTATGCTACCATAGTAGGGATAGAGGTGTTACGATGATTTTTCCACTTGAAGAGCTTGTTAAATATAAGAAAAGTATCTACGCTATTACTGTAGCCGCCAGCAGACGCGCATTCCAGCTTGCAAAGGTTGACGACCCGCTGATTAGCGAAAACGATGACAAGGTTGTTAGCCTTGCCGCACGACAGCTTTTTGAAAACGAGGTCCAGTACCATCTTGAGGACAAGTCAAGGCAATAACAATGGATGGGGAACAGAAGATACCCGTTGTGGTGATTTTTGCCCCCACAGCCTGCGGAAAGACTGCTCTTGCCAGGGAAATCTTTGGCTCGGGCAGCCTTTTTGGTTTTAAAGGCATGGGCGAAGTTGTCAGCGCGGACAGCCAGGCGGTATACAGGCATCTTGACATTGGAACGGCGAAACCAAGCCCCGAGGAAAGGACGGAGCTGCCGCACCATCTTGTGGACATCGTTTCCCCGGACAGGCAGTTCGGTGTCGGAGATTTCCTGGAACTTGCCGACAGTTCATGCCGCGAAATCCATTCCAGGGGAAAAATCCCCATAGTTCTTGGCGGAACAGGCTTCTATATAAGGAGCTTCATTTTGGGACTTCCGCCGACACCAATATCCGACCCGGAGCAGAGGGAAAAAATCAAAAAGCGTCTTGAGCTTGAAGGAAATTCCGCGCTATTCCATGAACTGAAGAAAGTCGATCCGGTCTACGCAAAAAAAATCAGCCCGCACGATGGATACAGAATCTGCCGCGCACTGGAAGTCTACTATGCCACAGGGAAAAATCTTTCGTCGTTCGAGCTTCCCGAAAAACCAAGACCCGGATATACGTTCTGCACAATAATACTCACCCGCGACAGGGACGAGCTTTTCGCAAGGATTGACGGGCGAGTGGACAAAATGTTTGCGGACGGCCTTGAAAATGAGGTCGAGTCGCTGAAATCGATGGGCCTGACAAAAGACAGTCCAGCAATGAAGGCCATTGGCTACAGGGAATTTTTTGATGACGAAAAACGGGATTCCGACAGCATACGCTCCCTCATAAAATTCAACACAAGGCGCTACGCAAAAAAACAGTACACGTTCATGCGGGGCATCCCGGGTGCGGTGGAAATCAATGCGGACGACACGGATGCGGTGGTGGACACAATACGTGACTTCCTTAATCAACACTCTGTTTTTTTACCGAATTTCTGCCGATAATCGGAATTGAGAAAAAAACTTGACGGTTCAGTTTTTCGATGTTAAACTAAAATGAAAATTTTAGTTTAAAAAATTGTCGCGTTAAGCAAGTAAAGGGAGTTCCGATTTGACATTTAACGACAGATTTGCTTATATTCCTCTTTTCGCAATCGCAGCCATGGCTCTGGTACTCATGGTCCTTTTGATTATATCAAAAAAACGGAGTACGGCCAGGGTAAGCTTTGTGATTTTCGCGGCGGACATAATAGTTATAATCGCAAGCATAATCGCAGGCTCCATGTTTGTTTCGGGCAACGGTTCCGGAACGGCGATGGCTTTCTATGGGTGCGCACTGGCTGTAGCAATCTTCCTGGTGGTTCCATACGGCATCATGCTTTCCACGTTCGAGCCAAAGAAGATAGACAAGCTGGTTCCAAAGTCCTACAACGAGAGGAACGCCAAACTTGCCGAGCAGCCACAGAAGGACAAGGGGCCGGAAAAGAGCGGTGAACTCTCCGAAGACGAGCTTGCCATGCTTGACGTGAACAGGGACTTCATGGTTCACGCGGCGGAGGCCTATGATTCCGACCAGGGCTACAACAACTTCCTGGACTACATCAACAAGACAATAAAGGAACACATCAACGCTGACGGTGCGGCCATAATGATGGTTGACGACTTCGAGGACCTCATTTCCGTAAAGGCATTCGACGGGGACTTCCCTCCCCCATACAAGCTGCCATCCGATTTGCCCCACAAGCCTGTAAGGGTTTCAACGAGCTTTAAATTTGCGTCGTTCCCGCTGCAGGACAATATTTTTGGTGAAATTGCCAAGTCAGGTAGGCCTGAGCTTATAGACAAACCTGAAATTGATGATAGAATCTATCAGAACGGACCGGAAGAATTTCTTGAGTGCGGAAGCTATATAATCGTTCCACTGAAAGTGCAGGACACTGTTATTGGAATCACGGCATTCGCAAGGAAAAATGGTACCCAGAAATTCACAAAGGCGCATCTTGGCATAGCGTCAACGCTCACGGACTTTGCGGCTGCAATCATAAAGAACGTAATCACCGTGAAGGACATAATCGAGCGCAGCGAAATGAACAAGGAAGCCGAAATCGCAATGAGGATCCAGACCACGCTCAGACCTGCAAAACTGCCATTGGTCAAGGGTGTGCAGCTTGGAAACATCTGGAACCAGGCGGACGGTGTATGTGGAGACTACTACGATGTACTGGTCTCCAGAAAGGACAGGGTTTCGTTCATCATGTCCGACATTGCCGGAAAAGGTACGAGCAGCATGACCGTAATGACAATGATTCGCGCCATGCTCCGTCTTGTGGTGAACACAACCCAAAGCGCGGGAAAGATTCTTACATGGGTCAACAAGGGCATCACGTCGGAATCCTTCAGCACGGACCACTTTGGCTCCGTCGCCCTTATCAACTACAATCCGGTTGACAAGGTGATGGAAATTTCGACAGGCGGAATCATCCCGGTCTACTATTTCGATGGGGAGACCAAGGAACTTACGCTGGTTTCGCAGTCATCAGACCCGATTGGTGTAGAAAAAACGTCGGAATACAAAGATTTCGTGCAAAATGTTAAAAGTGGTGATATAATATTCACATACACCGATGGTATTGTAGAGGCGTTGAACGAGGACGGGGCGCAGTACACAACTGAAAAGCTCCTGAACCTCATCAAGGCGAACTACACAAAGCCTAGCAAGGAGCTGGCGAATATCATCAAGAACGATGTAAAAAACTTCAGCGGCAACGCCAATCAACATGATGATGAGTCGCTGCTGATTATTAAAATTCAGTAAATTGTGCAACAAGGCCAATAAGGAGAACACATATGGAACTGAAAATACGCAAGAATGGTGAGGTTTACATCATTGACGTAAACGGCGAAATGGACCTGTACAATTCTTACAAGCTCAAAGAGTTGGTAAGCAAGATGCTCGAAAAGAATGTCAAGTCCTTTATTATCAACATGGAGCAGGTTGACTATATTGACTCCTCCGGAATCGGCGCCCTGATTTACATCTGCTCGACAATCAAGAAGATGAACCTTAAGCTGTACATCTCGAACATCCACGGTTCCGTCAAAAAGGTTATCGAACTTACAAAGCTGATGGGCTACTTCCCTATTGCCAACTCTGTCGAAGAAGCCCTGCTGATGGTTAACGAGTAAGGAGGATTTGGAATGGACATCATTAAAGAGTTACGCTCAGACGGAAACGACCCGCTGTTTGACAAATCCAATATGCTTTACAAGGAATTTCCTTCAGACTTCCGCCAGATTCGCTACTTCACTCTTCTGATAGTGCAGTCCGCGCCACTGGAGATTAAGGAAATCAACCTTCTGGAGCAGCAGATTTCAGAGATAATCAAGAACGCTGTAAAACACGGAAACCATTGCGACATCAACAAGAAGGTCCACGTGTGGTACTCATTCTCCGCAACCCATGCCCACATTATTGTTGAGGACGAGGGAGAAGGATTCAAGGATCTGGAGAAGTGGAACGAGTTCAACCGCAAGCGTCTGGAATGTCTCCACACCTCAAACTTTGAGGAACTGACCAACTACGTCACTTTCCGCACCAAGCAGTCCGATGAGCAGGATGGTGGAAACGCCCTCTTTGCCGCACTGGAATACTGGAACGGTGGATTCGTTTACAACGACAAGCGCAACGGCGTGGCAATGCTCAAACGTTTTGCACAGAAGCGTCATGGCGTAACTGTTGACGGCGAATAATTTTTTTCTGTCCGTCGCCTGAAAATGGTTGACGGCAGCAATTTTTTGTTCTATATTTGTACTCATATTGAATCACACTTGCTAGGTACACGGGGGTGTACCGGTTTCGACAGGCAGGAGTGGTCTTGTGTTGCAGGTGAGGCTCTCATCTGGTCTCTGATTCAGGTGAAAAAAATAACTGCTAAACGTAGAGACGAAGAGTCTGACGAACAGCTCGCTCTTGCTGCGTAATTGTAGCTGAGCACGGAACTTGTGGGGCGCTGTTCCTAGCACCATGATGTTCTGTTACAGACAGGGACTTGCATTGTACGGTGTCCAGACCGTGCGGTGGACTTTTTCTGGAATACGGAGGCGACGCTTTTGGGGCTGCTACCGTCTCCCGACAACCACCTCGCCCTAATAAACCTGTAGAGGCACCTGGTCAGCCTATCTGGACGGGGGTTCAATTCCCCCCACCTCCAAAGCCAATTCCTTATAATACAAGGAGTTGGCTTTTGTTTTTCCCACGTGTGAGCAGATATGTTAGCAACGCAGTTTCAAGATGAGGGGCGGGGTATTAAAACCTCCGCTCGAATAAAAATCCCTTCCACACTTGGAGCATGAAGCATGGAAGGGACTGGGAGGATTGTTGAATTTTCAAAACATTTTGCAGACTACTTTATCTTTTTCACAAAAGCGTCCCTGAATCCGTATGACTTGAACTTTTCAAGCACACTTCCGTATTCGTCCAAAGTCAGAGGTCCGACAAGAACTTTGTACGCGGAGCCGGTCTGGACAAGGGCAAACGGATACTTTCTGTATTCCCTCACAATGTCCTCTATCCTTGCAGTGTTTCCCAGCGTCGCAATCTGCACATAGTAGAAGCCTTTTTTCAGCTCGCTTTCCTTGACAACATATTTTTCAATTCCGTCGGAAACAGTTTCCTCAACATGCTCGTCCTCAGGAACAGTGACAGACTCAGACTCCTGCCCGGTGGATTCTGGCTCTGTGTTTTCAATTTCAGTCTCAGAGTTCTCAGGCTCGGTATCTTCGGTTTCAGTCTCAGAGTTCTCCGGTTCGACATTTGTTTCAGGAATATCCTCTTCGCTGGTCTCCTCGACCGGTGGAGTCTCTTCTTCAACCGGTTTTTCATCGGTGGATGGCTCGGTTGATTCAACCGACTCACCTTCTGAATCATTGGCAGGGGTCCTGTCAACATTCTCAGTCTCAGGTTCTGTTGACTCAACGTTCTCGCCCTCATGGTCGGTGGCTTCAACATTGTCATCCTCTTTTGGCTCAACAGAATCGACATCCTCTTTTTCGGAATCGGAAATCGGTTTGGCATCAAGCTCGGAAGGATCCTTCACGCCACTCAAATCAGCGACAGGCTCCTCCCTCTCGGGAACAACAGTCTCCTCCACAAACTCAACGACATCCTCGTTAGGCTCAACATTTTCGCCATCCAAATCTTCAACAGGTCCGGCCTCATGTTCATCAACATTCTCACCTTCACTGTCCTCCGGTGGCAGCGGTTCCCTGTCATCAACAGACTCACCCGGATGGTCGTCGCCAGGAGAAGGATCGCTTTCGTCAACGGATTCACCCGGCATATCCTCAGGCGGCAATGGTTCAGGCTCAGAGCTTTCAACAGACTCTCCATCCAAATCCTCGGACGGAATTCTTGTTTCATCGGCAGGCGGCTCCACGGATTTTACCCTCTCGCCACGCAGATCCTCTTCAACAGGCCTTTCCTCATCGACAACATTTTCCTCGAGAGGCTTGTCCTCCGTTGGGTTTTGATTTTCAACATTTTCTTCGGGCAGGTCTTCCTCTACAGGCTTGGTCTCATCAACAACCTCACCTGCGGAATCATCATCGGGCACAATATTTTCTACAGGTTTTTCTTCGACAGGTTCATCTGGACCGACAACTCCTTCTGGCCCAAAAGATTCTTCCGGCTCAACAGGGTCAACAGATTCACCATAGTCGTCAGGTTCCGGAAATCTATTTTCGTCGATTGTTTCCTCGACAGGATTTTCCAAAACAGGTTCCGTGTCATCAACACTTTCTCCGCCCCGGTCGTCTGGGACAATTTCATCCACAGGGTCCTCAATTTCAAGCTGCGGCTCGATTCCATCAACATTTTCTCCGTCCAAATCATCAGATGGAGCGCGCGACTCGTCAACAGGTTCCTCAGGTCCAATTGTTTCGCCAGGCTCATCGTCGTTGTCAAATTTTTCTTCAGGAACATCTTCCGGGTCAAGCAGATTCTCATCAGTAGTTTCATCAGGAGTTTTGTTGACTTCCTCCACTACGTTTTCCTCAGGCAGCACATCCTCACCAGGCTGGTCATTTTGGACGGAAAGATTTTCTTCCTGCGCACCGTCATTTGACTCTGGCTGAACTGTCTCAGGCAGAACATCCTCCGGCACAGGATTTTCTGTAACAGGATTGTCCTCCGCTGGATTTTGATTTTCAACATTTTCTTCTGGCAGGTCTTCCTCAACAGGATTTTCCGAAGCTGGATTTTCCAGAGGTGGAATTTCAGTTTCGGACAAATCAGGGGCACCAGGATTCAGCTCGTCGTCGGAAACAATTTCTTCCGGGACAACATTTGCAAGCGGGTCCTCCTCGATAACACCATCGTCAATCTCTTCCTCGGGAACAGGCTCGTCCTCTTCCTCGACAAGCTCCGGAACCCTTTCGTATCCATCTGGATTTTCTGTGGCAGGAGCGGCGTAGTTTTCCGGAACATTTTCTTCTGGTGGATTTTTCTGAACATCCTCAGATTCCGGTTCCACTTCCGATTCAACAGGCACATCCGCTTCGTCCGGTTCCACTGATGGAACATCCTCCACAGGCATGTCTTCAGGAGGATTCTCTTCTTCAACAGGCGCGTTATCGTAATTACTTGTATTATCTGGAATTACAGAATCATCAGTTTCTTCGGAATTCTCCGGTGGAAGCTCGTCAAGGATTTCCTCCTCAACATTTTCCATGGGAAGTTCTTCATCCACATTTTCTTCTGGCACTGAGTTTTCTTCCTGGACAGGATTTTCTTCCGGCTGAACGTTGTCTACATTTTCGCCAGGCACATCATCGGAAGGCTTTGGTTCTTCGCTCTCCAGATTTTCTTTTTCCTCTGGAGCTTCAATTTGCTCATCAATGTTTTCCGGTGGAAGTTCCTCGTCAACAAGCTCGTCCTCCGAGACGCTCTCCATTTTTTCCGGCTCTGAAATTTCTTCGTCTGGTTCTGCGTTCGTCTCTTCCGAAGCATTTTCTTCAGGCTGCGGGTCTTCCGTTACTTCACTTTCATTTGATTCGGGAACAGTGTCGCCATGCTCCTCGTCCTCGGCAGGAAATTCCTCGTCTTCAGCAGGAAGCTCATCATCTTCAACGGCCTCCATTTCGCTTTGGTCTGGAACTTCCTCAAGACTGTCCTCCGGCACGACTGCTGGATTTGATTCAACAGGCTTTTCTTCGTCAGATTTCTCGGGTGCGCTTCCATTGTTGACATCCTCATCATCAAAATCTGCTGGCTCCAGAACTTCCTCAACAGGCTCCTCATTTTTTCTGTCAACAGTCTGCGGTGTCTCTGTTTTTTCCTTTATGGATTCGGATTCCGATGCGGGATTTTTATTTTCATTGTACGCAATTTCATTTTGCGAAACCAAGTTTGAACCTGACTCCGCTCTTTCAAGAGGTGAAGGCTGCTCCACATCGCTCTTGTCTTTTACAAAATCACCATCGCCAATCTGCACGTTGTCAAAAAAATCCGAAAGATTGGTTTTTCCCGTTCCACCATTGTATGAAACAAGAATGGCCGCCCCCCTGCAACTTTTGTCAAACGAGCCGCTTCTTTTTGAAAGCCTTACGGCAACCGGCATTGAACTGTCCAGACCAAGCCTTGATGCAGCCTCGCTTGAAAGCAGGACCGTATTTTCTATTGATGAGTCAAGCGCGGCAAGATTTAAAACTTCGACCGTCAGTCCGCTCTGAGAATTTGTCATTGAAATTGTGTCGCCCGGTAGATAGCCCTTCGCCTTGGCAAACAAACCTTTCGGCAGCTGCCCAGATTCCGCAACGGACATGAATCCATCAATATAGGCCGATGAAGCGGCAAAAACATTTATGCTCAACAGTAAACAAAGATGCATCAGCAAGACTAATTTCTTTATCATACAATTCTCCACTATGCCGAACTTTTTTTAACTAAATCAAAAGTCAAAGCTCGTCATAAATGTCGGCAGCTATTTCTGTGGCAAAACCTATGATACCCTTTTCGTTGTTCCTCTGCGCCGAAACCTCTCCGACCTCTTTGGAGCCTTCCGCAATCACTTTGGATGTCTTGGTGTCATAAACCTGCCATGAAATAGAATCAATATTTGAAAGGAAATTTCCTTTTGTGTTTTTTGAAATGCGCACATCGTAGTCAACGGTTAGGACTATGAAATAATTGCAGTAGCCCACCTTGGCGTTGAAGAACGAGCGTGAAAAAATCCCCATGTCGTCCGAGCTGTCTTCCGTTGTAGCTGTCGGACAGTTTGTGGTGA
This sequence comes from uncultured Spirochaetaceae bacterium, assembly GCA_902783155.1. Taxonomy (GTDB): domain Bacteria; phylum Spirochaetota; class Spirochaetia; order Treponematales; family Treponemataceae; genus Treponema_D. Next base: position 25,105 of record CACZPR010000112.1, on the reverse strand, counting down.
CAAAGCCCTTGTTGAAAAAATAGTCGAACAGTGTGTTCTCGATTATGTAGGACGAATCCCTAACCTCGGTCTGAGACTTGTCGTGCTGTATAATCTGGAATGAAATCACAGAGGCCGATGCGGATGCGACAGAAAAAATCAGCACCACCATAAATGAAATCAGGTTTCTAAGTTTCGTCATTGTTCGCCCCCGGAAATTTTGTATAGGCACAAAAAAACATGCCCTCCTTTAAATAATCGGCTTCTGGGAAATTCAGTTTAGTTTTTTCGGACCTGTATTTTGAAGCGACCCCGCACTTACATATTGAACAAAATATGACGATATAAAAATGAATACTATTTTATAGATAAAACATGGAAGGAAAATATGGCGAGCGTGGATTCAAAGCTCTACATCATCGGGGCAGGATTTGCCGGACAGATGATTGCCGAGGACATAAAGCGAAAAAAAATTTTTGGGAAGATTGCCGCCTTTCTTGATGACAGCAAGGACCTGATTGGAAAACAGATTGACGGAATCCCCGTGCTTGGTCCAATCGAAACTGTGGCCCCCATTTTGAATGTGAACGGAATCGACGAGGCCATTATCGCAATTCCATCCGCGACGGTCGAACGGACAAGGGAAATCTATTCCGCACTCAAGAACGCAAATTTTTTCCACATCAAAATTCTTCCCTCAATCAGCCAGGTGATAAACGGAAAGGTTCATCTCGTGCAGGCAAGGGAAATAAATCCGCTGGACATCCTTGGGCGGACACCGGTTGTAATTCCGCTGGAGGAAAGCCTTTCGTATCTCAAAAACAAGCGTGTGCTGATTACGGGCGCAGGTGGCTCAATCGGTTCGGAACTTGCGAGGCAGCTTCTTTCCGGTGGAACTGAGAGAATATATCTTTTTGGCCACGGTGAAAATTCGATTGTAAAAATCTACCGAGAACTGAACGTGCTGCAGAACGAGGGCGTCGGAGAAAAAGCGTCCATAGTTCCAATCATAGGCGACATGAGGGACAGGGAATATGTTCGCTACATAATCTCGCACACAAAGACCGATGTTATTTTCCATTGCGCGGCATACAAGCACGTCCCGATGATGGAGCAAAATCCTGTCGCCGTAATTGAAAACAATGTCTACGGAACACAGAACCTTCTTGATGCCGCACTTGAATTTGGTGTGGAGCGTTTCGTGCTGATTTCAACAGACAAGGCTGTGTCACCAGTTTCAGTTTACGGTGTAAGCAAAATGATTTGCGAAAAACAGATTCTCGCGACGGCAAAAAAAACAAAGGCCGGGCAGTCGTTCATGTTCGTGCGCTTTGGAAACGTGCTTGGTTCCAGAGGCTCCCTGCTTCCAGTTTTCATGGAGCAGATTCAGAACGGAGGACCTGTCACCGTCACCGACAAAAACATGGAGCGTTTCTTTATGACGATTCCAGAAGCATGTTCACTTGTGCTACAGACAGGAGGCGTTGGAGAAAACGGACAGTCGTATCTTCTTGACATGGGGGAGCCTGTAAAGATTATTGACATCGCGGAACAGATTATAAGATTCTCTGGATTCGAGCCTTACAAGGACATGGACATAAAAATAATCGGATGCCGTCCAGGAGAAAGACTTTATGAACCGCTGTGGCTCAAAGAAGAAAATCCGACAAGAACAAAATACCAAAAACTTTTTACGCTGACCAGCCAGAGTCCAGGTTTCAATCTGGATGAACTTCTGCAAAAGATGAAGCCAATATGTTTTTTTGATTCGGAAAAAACGCAGATGTTCAGAAACAGGGAAATGCTGATTGAAATTCTTCGTGCCGCGGTCCCAAGTCTGGACGAGTTCTACAGTAGCAATGAAAATAAAAAAGGGGATGCTTCGGAATCCTCAAAGGTGGTGTTGTGATGAGTGCGGAAATAAAGGTTCCATTTTTCAAGGCCTCAATAGGAAAAGCGGAGGAAGATGCCGTTCTGGATGTTTTGAGGAGCGGATGGCTTACAACAGGAAAACAGGTTGCTGCTTTTGAAAAAGAGTTCGCAGAAAAAATAGGGACAAAGTATGCGCTCGCGGTCAACAGCAACACAAGCGGAATGATTCTTGCGATGGAGGCATGTGGCGTTGGTCAGGGCAAAGCAGTGATAACAACACCCTACACATTCGTCTCCACGGCAGCGAGCGCAAGACACCTTGGTGCGGATGTTTATTTTGCTGACATAGAAAGCGACACATATTCAATCGACCCAAAGAGCGTTGAAAAAATTCTTGAGAGCGAAAAAGGGAAAAATGTTGTAGCAATTGTTCCTGTCCATATCGCCGGAAATGTGTGTGACATGGAATCCATAATGGCAATTGCAAAAAAATATAATGTGAAAGTTATAGAGGATTGCGCACACTCTTTTCCAAGCAAAACAAAAATGGGATACGCAGGTTCGATTGGAGATGCCGGTGTGTTTTCGTTTTACGCTACAAAGACAATTACAACTGGCGAAGGCGGAATGGTGACGACAAACGATGCGTCCCTTGCAAAACGAATGGAAATGATGCGTCTTCATGGAATGGACAGAACAACATGGGACCGCTACACTTCCCCAAAAGCCTCATGGGTTTATGACATTGTCGCCCCTGGATATAAATCAAATCTTCCTGACATACTTGCGGCACTTGGGCGTGTGCAGCTTTCGCGGGCGGATGAGTTTGATGAAAAAAGAAAAAGACATGCCGCAAAATACAATGAGGCTTTTTCAAAATTTGATTTTATAAAACTCCCGCCGGATGGAGAGGGAAACTCGTGGCATCTTTATCTTATGCGTCTTGATTTGACAAAACTTAAATGCGACAGGGACTCTTTTGCAAAAAAACTACAGGAGCGTGGGATTGGAATCAGCGTGCATTTTATTCCAATTTTTTATTTCTCATACTGGAAAAATCTTTACGCCGATTTCACTGAAAAAAATTTCCCAAACGCGGCCAAACAGTACAGCCAGACAATCACTCTTCCATTGTGGCCCGACATGACGGATGAAATGGTTGAGACTGTCATAAAAACTGTGGAAGAAATTGGAAAGGAATGTCATGCATAAAACAAAAACTGAGACTGAACAGGAAAAGGCTCCAAAGAAAAAATCAAGGTTCTCATATCAAAAGGAATTCTACAGCGACTATAGTTTTCCAGGGATGCTTTATGGTGCGATAATCAGAAGCTCTTTCTCAGGTTCCTTCATTTCAATCCAGCAGGACGGTCTTCAGGACGGTTACAGTGTAATTACGGCGGACGACATTCCCGGTAAAAAATTTATTGAAAGTCCGGACGGAACAAATTCGGTTCCAATTTTTTGTCAGGAACACATTTCATATCAGGGTGAACCTCTTGGTGTTGTCGTTGGACCGAACGAGGAAAAAGTTCTGGAGCTTTCAAAAAATATTGCTGTCATATACAAGGAAATGAATATTCCCGGCAGCAAGGATTTTAACAGGTCAACAAAAATCTCAACAAAAAATCCTGACGAAATAATGGAGATAACAAAGGAGCTTCAAATTTCCGGGCTTGATGAATTCAATTTTCAGGAAATAAGCGTTGACAATTTTTCGGTGGTGGCGACACGAACGGTGCAGTCCGGCCCATGCTTTGGAAGAGTAAAAAAAGGGTCCCCAAAAGGAATTGACCAGGCTCTGGCAGTATGCCCGCACATCATTGAAAACAAGTGGACCTACAAAATTGATTCGAGCGATTTCCATGAACCCTCGGGAGCTATATGCTTTTGTTCCGACGAAAACGGTGAGACCGAAATAGAGATATACGCGCAGAGTCTCTGGTTGAGCAATATGAGGCAGGCTGTCGCCGATGTTCTTGCAATAAAACCAGAGAACATAAAAATCAACAAAACACGTTCGACCAATTCCTCCTCAAACGCTGTGTGGTACAATTCAGTCATCGCGGCACAGGTTGCAGTTGCTTCGTACCGTACAAAAAAAATTGTGAAGCTGGTCTACTCCACTTCCGAGCAAAAAAAATTTATGGACACGATGCAGCCCATCAGTATAACGAACAGGACTGGTACGGATGATGATGGAAAAATCCAGGCGATGGATATCCATATTGATGTGGAGGCTGGATTCTACAATCCATTCGCACAGGAAATTGTGGACCGACTTGCAATTGCTTCATACGGATGCTATATGGTTCCAAATTTAGAAATCACAGCGCGGGCCATTGCAACTTTTGAAAGCGCATCGTCCATAAAACTACAGATGCTTGATTCAGCGGCGTTCTTTGCCATCGAAAACCAGATGAACGAAATCAGCAAAAAACTGAACATCTCACCAGCCGAAATAAGAAAAATTAATTTCTCATCGCCCGACATTTTGATTCCGCACATGCCCTTCAATTTTTTGCAGGAACACAAAAATGAACTCATGGACAAAATATGCGACGACACAAAGTTTCACAGAATTTATTTTTCATACAAACTGAACAACGAAAAAAAGATTGACGACATTTTTTCCGTGCTTGAAAAAGATGATGATGAAAAAAAAGATGGAAAACAAAAAGATTTCCACAAAATAAATTTTCCGCAGAGAGGTGTCGGACTTTCCTGTGGATTTGAGGGAACATGCTACTTTGGTTCGCAGATGTACAGGGATAGCGACCCCGCTCTTGAAATAATCTGGGAAAGCGAAAACAGTCTTACAATCCACACTCCGCTTAACTCAAAACCATCAATTGAGATTTTGAAAAACAAAATATCCAGCGAACTTGGAGTTTCCCCTGCAAACATAAATGTGGATTCGGACTTTTCAATTTCAGAAGAACCATTGATTCCAGACGTTGTAAATTCAAACATCAGCGTGACAATGGAATTGATTGACAGATGCTGCGATGCACTGCTCAAGGCAAGGACCCAGAAAAAAAAGTTTCCGATAATCATAGAACGAAGAATAACAGAGCGTAAGAAAAAACAATGGAACACCGCCAAATTTGAGGGCCGCCCATTTTTGACCGAGGGATTTGGAATTGCGGTTGTTGATTTGGAAATCGACATGGAGACATTCACTCCGCACATTCGTGAACTTTCACTGCTGATTGACGGTGGAAAGATTTGCAACAGGGAGGCAGCCGAAAACAGCATCAAACTTGCGGTCCACAAAATTCTTTCGGGAATGATAGATGGAGAAAGCGACAAGCCAGACAAAATCAACATAGACTTTGTTGAATCAGAAAAAGGCTCGGCGCAGATTGGAGAAATCCCTTACCAGATTTTGCCGTCCGCAATAGCACAGGCAATCTCTCAGGTTGTTGGAGAGCCAATAACGGAGTTTCCATTGCAGACGGACACTATCTACAAAATCATGCAGCGAAGAAACATGATTGGTCGGGAGGCAATCAATTGACAATCTCTTACAAAATCAACGGTAAAAAAAATGTGGAGCCATACACGGAGGAAAGTCTACAGAAGGTCCTCAGAAAAAATGGAATCAAGACTGTCAAGCTTGGATGCTCAAATGGATTCTGCGGAAACTGCATGGTCCTATTGAATGACAATCCTGTTCCGTCCTGCAAAATATCGGTCGCATCAATACAGGGCGACGATGAAATTATTACACTGTCGCATTTTCAAAAAACATTTCCAGAGGCAAAAGACATTGCAAAAGGATTTGAGAAGGCCGGAATAAATCTCTGTGGATATTGCGATGCCGGAAAGTTTTTTACAGCCTATGATTTACTGAAAAATGGCAAACCGTCAAAGGAAAGAGTTTTAAATGCCGTGAAAGGATTGAACACATGCTGCACGGACGATGAAACTTTGTGCGAAGGAATTCTATACGCATACGATTTCAAGGTGGCAAGAAAAACAAGGGAATCCAATTCCACCACGACAAAGAAAAATCAAGCGGCGGTACCAGAAAACGAGAATCCAGCGGAACAGGATGAAATTGAAAACACGGATGCCAATGGAAAAATGTTTTTTCCGACATCAATACAGGAAGCATTCCAGGTGATGGATAAAAATCCTGACTTCTATATTTCCGCCGGTGGAACCTATGAAGAACTTGAAAGCGCGGTGGACATTCAGAACATTGAGGCAAAGCCAGCCCCACGCAACACAATAATCAGTCTGAAAAAAATATCGGAGCTGCAATCAATTGAACGGCACGAGCGGTATATAGAAATCGGTGCAGCAGTTACATTGAATGCCTTGCTCAACCACCAAAGGATTCCGCAGGTTCTTCGTGATTCGGTCTCACAAATCGGGAGCCACTCAATGAGAAACCTTTCGACAATCGGTGGAAACATTTGCATTCCAGACCACAAGGGAAGCACATGGTCAGCACTTCTCGCCCTCGACGCAAAATTTGAAATCGCATCGGCAAACGAGCATAAGGAAATAAAAAAAGTTGTGATGGCCTATGAGTTTAAAAATCCTGGACCCAAGGAGATTCTCACAAAAATCCGTATTCCAATAAACAACTGGAGCACATCAATCTACAGACGGCTTGGCTCAACAAATTTTCTATACGGTGGAACCGCTGGATTTTCATTTTTGGTTGAAACCGAACGTGACCATATCTACAATATAAAAATTGCATTCTCCGGAAAAGGCGAGTTGACACACCACGATGAAATTTTCAAGCACAAAAAAAAGGCGCTCCACAAGAGAGTGAAATACGGATTCAGCTCCGATTTGATTGGACAAAAAATTCCGTTGCCTGAAAAAATGATAAACACGTGCATTGCAAACGCTGAAAAAATTTTTACGGAAAAATGTGGCAACAGCAGCGACCCAATGATAGAGCAGCAGTTCAAAAGCCTGCTCCGCTCCGCACTGGAACAGCTGATGTAGACACAAAATTTTCTCCGCGCTTTATTTTATGAGCATCGCGTCCCCGTAGGAAAAGAATCTGTATTTTTCCTGCACGGCAGTTTTGTATGCGTTCAAAATATTTTCGCGTGTGGAGAATGCGGACACGAGCATAATCAAGGTTGACTCAGGGGTGTGGAAATTTGTAAACATCTGGTCCACAACCTTGAACCTGTAGCCGGGATACATGAAAATGTGGGTTCCCCTTGTTCCGCCCTGCACCATTCCGTTTTCATCGCACGCGCTCTCCAGTGTCCTGACAGACGTTGTTCCCACTGCAAGAATTGGCCGCCCCTCTTTTTTTGCCGTGTTGATTTTCTCCGCGACATCATAAGGGACAGTGTAGATTTCCTCGTGCATCTTGTGGTCCTCGATATTTTCCGCGCGGACCGGAAGAAAAGTTCCAAGGCCCACGTGCAGCGTAATCCATTCAAGACCGATTCCCCTGTCGCGCAGTTTCTGAAGCACAGGTTCGGTAAAATGCAGGCCGGCTGTTGGACATGCGGCACTTCCGACTTCCTTTGCGTAGATTGTCTGGTAGCGTTCAGAATCCGTGTCGTCATCCTCGCGCCTTATGTACGGTGGAAGGGGAATGTGTCCGACTTTTTCAAACCAGTCCTCGGTGATTCTGAATGGAAATTTTATTGTGCGGAATTCGCTTTTCTCGTCGTCATCATTATGAACAATCGTTCCCTCGGAGCCATCTGAAAATCTGTAGACGTTTCCGGCCTTTACTTTTTTTGCGCCGCGCACCATTGTGTTCCATGTGTCGCCATCGGGACCGGTCTGGTTAAGGAACATAAATTCCTGTTCGCGTCCGCTTGTTGTCTTGATTCCATAGCACCTGCTCCGGCGAACCTTGCTGTTGTTGAAAATCATCAGAGTGCCCTCATCGACAAGCGACGGCAAATCTTCCATGAGATGATTTTCCACCACGCCGCTTTTCCGTCCCAGAAGCATGAGCCTGTCGTTTCCACGCTCTCCCGACGGTTTCTGCGCAATCAATTCCTGTGGCAAATCAAAATAAAAATCCTTTGTGAGCATGGTCTGTCTCCCATATCAAAAAATAAAATCTTTTTTAAAACAGCTGAACCTGCGAGTCGTCGCTCCGTCCACGGAAACTTAGATTCAGATGCGAGTAGGCCTTTTCCGTTGCGACCCTTCCCCTTGGTGTCCTCTGCAAAAGTCCGCACTGAATAAGATACGGTTCGTAGTAATCTTCCAGCGTGTCGATTGATTCTCCGATTGATATTGCAAGGGTCTCCGCACCAACAGGTCCGCCTCCAAAATTGTTTATTATTGAAAGAAGAATCTCCCGGTCGTAATGCTCCAGCCCAAGACTGTCGATTCCAAGCCGCGAAAGTCCGTCCCTCACGATGTCAACCGTGATTTTTTTTGAACCGGCAACCTGCGCAAAATCCCTCATGCGGCGGAGTACACGGTTTGCCACACGCGGAGTGCCCCTTGAACATGAGGCCATAAGAAGGGCGGCATCATCGTCAACACGCACACCAAGAATTGAAGCAGAGCGGTTGATTATGGACGAAAGTTCCCCGTCTGTGTAGAACTGCAATCTCTGGATGATTCCGAAGCGGCTGATCAGCGGGGACGAAACAGTTCCTGCCTTTGTCGTTGCGCCCACCAGCGTGAAGTGCGGAATAGGAATCCTGACAGTCCTTGCTGCGGCTCCCTGACCGATTACCCAGTCCAGCGAAAAATCTTCCATGGCGATGTAGAGCATCTCCTCAATTGCGGGCTTCAGCCTGTGGATTTCGTCAATAAAAAAAACTGTGCGCGGAGTGATTGTCGAAAGTATTCCCGCAAGGTCCTTCGGCTTGTCAAGTGCTGGCGCGGACGTGACTTTAAAATCCGCACCAAGCTCGTTTGCCGTAATCTGAGCCAGCGTCGTCTTTCCAAGTCCCGGGGGTCCAATCAAACCAAGATGGTCAAGGGACTCCCCCCTTTTTCTTGCAGCGTCTATGAAAATGCCGAGGTTTTCTTTTATCGCGCTCTGTCCCTGGAACTCTTTCAGCGACAAGGGACGCAATTTGTTTTCCTGCCCGTCCTCATCGGATTTTTCGCCGGAATGTATGAAAGCAGAATCAACGGCCTGGGATGCGAGAACTATTTTTGTTTTTCCGCCGCTCTCCATTGCGACATTTTTTGATGCCTGCTCTGCAAGCTGTGCTGCTATGTTCATTTCATCGGACTCGTCACTCTGCCTTGGATACGGAGACTTGTGGTTTACGCTTTTGTTCATCGGGCCATCTCCACAAGGGCGCGCCTGAATATTGCGTCCTCCTTTTCGGCCTGCGTCTTTTGCGCAAAGGACGTGTCATTTCCCAATTCCGATGCGATTTCAGAAACAACGGTCTCGCAGGATTTTCTTTCGTAGCCCATGTCCGCGAGAGCCTTTATGACATCGGAGAACGGAACGACAGTCTGCCTTGAGGCCGGAACATTTTCATCGGAGAGGGTAAGTTTTCCCTTGAGCTGGAGAAGCATTTTTGCGGCGGTCTTTTTTCCAACGCCGGGAACTTTCTGAAGTTTCTCAATGTCGCCGGAATCAAGAACAGCGGCCAAATCTGACGGTGAAATGTTGCTCATAATCTTGAGCGCACCCTTGGGACCGATTCCGTCAACCTTGAGCAAATCAAAAAACAGGTTCCGTTCATTTTCGCTTGCAAATCCAAAAAGGTTCATAAGGGCATCGGTGTGCTGGAGCCAGACATAGACTTTCGCGACAGATCCAACGGGGGCAATTTTTTCAAGGGACGAGTCGGGAACGCTGATGTCCCACTCAATGCCACCGGTCTCCAGAAACAATTTCTGTGGGAATTTTCCTGTCACCGTTCCGGACAAACTGTTAAACATAAAACCTTCCTATTAAAAATCTGCCGTGCTGTGGATGTGGGTTATGGCTCCTGCAAGTGCGTCGGCTGCGTGGTCCGGCTGAGGAACGACCTTCATGTTCAGAAGGAGCTTGACATACTGCTCGACCGTCTCCTTGTCTGCAGATGCCGTCCCGGTGACAGAGGATTTTATTTTGTTCGGCGTGTACATGAAAAGCGGAATCCCCTGCTGCGCAAGACACAATGTTATGACACCCTTGGCCTCCGCAACCGCAAGCGCGCTGGACGTGTTTCTTGAAAAATACAATGTCTCCATCTCCGCCTCGTCCGGACGGAATTCATCAACCACGGCAAGCAGCCTGTTGTAGATTGCGAGCAGCCTTACACCATGGTCCTCGTCTGATGAAGTCTCTATCACTCCGTAGCTCACAAGGCGCATGGTTCCGTTGCATAAATCAACGATACCGAATCCCGTGTTGGCAAGCCCCGGATCAATTCCCATAACTCGTCGTCGCTTCACTGATGGGTTCTCCAGAATTTCAAAAAGCGTCTGCAATCCAAAACGAAAAGCAGACGCTCCTTCATGGTCAAATCGTCAACCGAAATTGAAAAGAAAATTACTCGGCATCAGGATCAAAGTCGTCAGGATACTCGACTGTTGACCAGACGTTCTGAACATCGTCGTCCTCTTCCAGCTTGTTCAGGAGCTTGGCGACCTTCTTTGCCGTGTCCGCATCAACCGCTGTGTATGCCTGAGGAACCATGCTGACTGCCGCAGAAAGTGACTCATATTCCTTTGACTGGAGAGCCTCAAGAACCTTGTCGAAATTGGATGGGTCTGTTGTTACTGTGATAACTCCGTCCTCATTTACAACATCATCGGCCTCGGCTTCGATTGCAACTTCGGTCAGTTCATCCTCGTTTACCTTCTCCGCGTCGTACTCGATTACACCCTTGCGGTCAAACATGCGGCTTACGGAACCAGATGTTCCAAGATTTCCACCGTTCTTTCCAAAAATATTTCTTACGTTGGATGCAGCGCGGTTCTTGTTGTCCGTGAGAACCTCAACCAAAACTGCTACTCCACCTGGTGCGTATCCCTCGTAGACAAGCTCTTCATACTGTGCGGCACCGTCTTCGCCAGTTCCCTTCTTGATTGCGCGCTCAATATTGTCCTTAGGCATGTTTGAGGCACGGGCCTTGAGAATGGCTGTACGGAGCCTTGGGTTTGAATCAGGATCTCCACCGCCCATCTTTGCAGCGATAGAAATTTCCTTAATAAATTTTGTAAACATCTTGCCGCGCTTTGCATCAGCAATACCCTTTGCATGTTTTATGGTCGCCCATTTACTGTGTCCTGACATTGGGAACTCCTTGAAAAAAATAACCTATTTCTAGTGATTTTATAGAATTGAGGGAACTGTGTCAATATTTTGAAAATTTTACCGACCATCAACCATCATTTTTTTCAATCCATGCGCGGCACTCGGAAACTATGTCGTCGCCCCATGACTCACAGAGGATGGCCTCGGCTACGGTAGCAATGCTTGAATCAACCCGGGAGATGGACCTTACATTGCTGAGCGCGTACCTTGTCATAATTGAGCGGATGTATTCGGAAAAAGTCTCGGACTGCATGGGACGTTCCATAAGGTCAAAATAGATGGCGGAAAAAACGGAGGACGATGAGCAGATTCTGGACCACCTTCCGGGTGTCTCTATTTTTAAGTCACCGGCATCGGGGCTTGCGTCCATTTCCTTTACGCAGACCGACCCATCGACTGAGGCAAAACTGTGCGCGGCTCTGCAAAAGAAATACATCCAAAGATATTCGGTCGCCATAAAACTTTCGACGCGCGGCATTTTCTCCAGTGCCTCATCAAGAACTGGACGAAGAAAAAGTTTTCCCTCAATGCAAAGGCTGTGTTTTTCTTCAAGAAAATATTTTTCCAAAAATCTGTCCGAATCTTCCTCAACAAAATTTTCCGGAACATTTTTTTCTATAATATCGTATGCGTTTTGGTTGATTTCCAGAACGGACTGGTCCTTTTTGTTCGGCACAACATTTCCCTGCACCAAATCCCATTCTCCGCCATCGGGCATACCATGGCTGTTTACAAAATCCAGAAGAAGAGAGAGCGAGTTTTCCTTAAAAAAAATGTCGCCCATAATCAGCACGGAAAAATATTGGCCGGACGAATCGTCAACCACGGACCTGAGCGCATCGGACATGCCAACGGAGCGGCCCATGCTCAAAAGTCTTATGCTCTTTCCGTAACGAAGTGTGAGCGACTTCAAAAGTTTTTTGTATGTGGATTTCACGCCGCGGCTTTCCGCATTGGTCCGGCAGTCATCGACGACAATTATTTCTACCGAATCAAAAGTCTGACCAACAACGGACAGAATCGATTTTTCAATCAGGTGGGGAATATAACTCGGAACATAGATTGCGACCGTAAGTTCTGCCATAAAAATCCATCTGCACTAGCCACGTGGGGCCGAAGCTGGGTCAACCGGGGTGGTCTTCTGGTAGACAATCAGCGAAATCATCGAGGTTCCCTTTATGCTGTCGATACCCGCCACACCTATTGAGTCGCCGAACGAAACAAAGTCGCCCTTCTTCACACGGATTGAATCCAGACCCGCGTAGATGTATTTGATTCCGTCGTCGGTGACAATGATTACGACATTTCCGTAGCCCCTGTAGTTTCCGACATAAAGGACCGCGCCGCCATGGATTGCAGTCACCGTTTCATTTTTCTTTGCGGAAAGACATACCCCCCCGACCTTTCCTTCCATGTATGTCACCTCAGGATTTTTTACAGGCCACTGCAGGGATGGGTCCCCCTTTTTTTCGCTGTAGTTGCGAGGGTCTTTTGCCGGAAGATTTGGAAGGGATGCAAGCTCAATCTCGGACTGGGAAATTGGAATGCGAATCTCCTGTCCAATCTGCAGGACAACGGAAGCGTCGAGTGCGTTGTAGTTTATGAGCTGGTCCACACGCAGATTGTAGTCCATGGCAAGGCGGTAAAGAGTGTCGCCCTTTTTGATTTTGTATGTCTCGTATTTTTTTTCGGTCTTCTGCTCACGGCTTGGCTCGGGGGAATTGGTCGGTATGTCAAGGACCTGCCCCACCCTCAGAACAGAGGTCTTGTCAATTCCGTTCCATCCGCACAGTCTGTCAATGGAAACACCGTAGCGTCTGCTGATTCCGTAGAGTGTGTCGCCCTTTTCAACAGTATATGAGTCGGCGGCAATAAAAGTACCAGGCCCCGCAAAAATCAGAGCGAAAAACAGAAGTGAAATTTTAAAAGCTTTCTTAAATAAAAAAGACCCTTTCATACCTTGAATATCGGCAGAAAAGGTCGTTTTGATTATTGCTTTGCTAGAACATTCCGGGGAAAACATCGGACATGCCATACAGCTTTCCCGGTTTCAGTTTTCCGGAGTCGAGCATGGACTTAAGATTTTCAAGCGCATGGACAGCTCCGTTTGCGAATCCCAGTCTGCTTCTTGCGGTGTGCGTAAGCTCGATTGTGTCCGCGGTGCTGTCAAAGTAGACCGTATGGGTCCCGGGAACAGTTCCGCATCTTGTTGACGAGACATGGAGCTGATTTTTTTCTGGCCGACCATGGAATGCGTCAACAACCATCTCTGTCTTTTTGGGCATACCGGCCATGACCCTCTTGGCAACATCTATTGCTGTTCCTGAAGGGCTGTCGGCTTTCTGGTTGTGGTGCATCTCCCATACCGCCGCATCGTATTCATCAAACGCGCTCACATACCTGGCAGCCTCCTCGACAATCCTGTAGAAAAGGTTCACGCCTATTGAAAAATTTGCGCTGTGCATGACAGTTCCGCCGCATGAGGATGCAAGTTTTTCGACCTCCGCCATTTTGTCGTTCCAGCCGGTGGAGCCAACCACCAACGGAAGCCCAAGAGGAAGAAGAGTCCTTATGTTGTCCATCACAGAAACCGGGGATGTGAATTCTATTATTCCCTCTGCCCCGCTCTCCTTCACCGCACGTGCCAATCCATCCGTGTCGCCCGCGGCAATCTTCACGCTCGCGTCATTTGCGAAAGGGTCAATCTTTGCGACAACTTCGTGTCCAAATCCAATGGCGGACTGCTCAATCATGTGGCCCATCTTTCCGTATCCAACCAACGCAATCTTCATTTTTTCACCTCAATATATCCAGTCTAAGTTTTTCATTTAAAAAGCGCGGCATGCAGAACCTGCACTGTCCTGTCGGCATCGGAGTTTTCCACAAGCATGCTGATGTTGACCTTGCTCGCCCCCTGGCTAATCATCTGGACGTTGATTCCCTCGGACGCAAGAGCAGCAAAGGCTGACGCAAGTATTGAGCTTGACTTTGAGACATCGCAGATTACGGTGACAATGGCCTTGTCCTCCTTGGCATGGACCTCCGCGACCCTTCTCAAGTCTTCCATAAGACCGCCCAGGTCCTTCTTTGTCTTCACTGTCAGGCTCACGGAAACCTCGGACGTGGCGATTACATCAATGCTGACCTCCCATTTGAGGAACTGGTTGAATATGTGCGCCAAAAATCCAGATGCGCCCAGCATACGGCTGGACTGTATGTCAATCAGGGTGACGTTCTTTATGCTGGTGATTGCCGTAACCATCGGTCTTTCGGTGGTGTGGCCCTCGACAATGATTGTTCCCGGACTCTTTATGTTGTAGGAGTTCTTAACGCGTACAGGTGTTCCTGTCTTTCTGCACGGAGTCATGCTCCTTGGGTGGAGAACCTGCGCTCCGAACATGGCAAGCTCCTGGGCCTCCTCGTATGTCACCTCAGGAACAGGGCGGGCATCGGGAACAACCCTCGGGTCGCTGGTCATGATTCCGTCAACGTCCTTCCATGTCTGGATTTCCTCCGCACCCATGGCGGCACCTATCATCGTCGCGCTCAAATCGGAACCACCGCGTCCAAGCGTCGTTATGATTCCGTTCCTGTCCTTGGCTATAAATCCAGTGACTATGGGGATTGAGTTTTCCTTTCCAATCTTGTAATCGTTCAGGTGCTCCGGGATTGTGTGCCACACGTCATCGAGAAGCTCCGCCGACATGTAGTGGGAGTCGCTGACCATTCCGATGTCCCATGCGTCGTAAAATTTTGTGTCCGTCCCCTGCTGGTTCAGATATGCGGACATCATTCTCACGGACATGCGTTCGCCGAAAGAAACAAGGTAGTCCCTCGTGCGCTTGGTGAGTTCCCTGAGCATGGAGATTCCGGTAAGAAGCGTCTTGAGTTCCTTGAGCAGCGTGTCGATTTCCGGAACCTCGATATTGAGGGCAACTGCGGTCTCCCGATGGAGTTTTTCGATTTTTGAAATATCCACGGACCCCTTTACGGCAAGCTCCGCCGATTCAAGAAGATGGTCGGTGGTATCCCCCATTGCGCTGAGGACCACCACAGGACGACTTTCCCTGTAAGCCTGAATTATTGTCGCGACATGGCGGATCCGCTCTGCATTTGCGACCGAGCTTCCACCGAATTTCATTACTATCATAGTGCATGTATTTTATCAAAATTGAAGCCGCTTTACAATATGAGAACAAAACTGTCATGCGCGGTTGATTTCTAGAAACATGGTGTCCGGGTTTCGGCGAGAGTCCTTAAAATGTTCGACATGATTCTGAAACTTTCTGGAGTAAGGGACTCTGCATTGTCGTTTTCGGAATGGAAGAGCCTCCACGTCAACGGCATTCTGGATTTGTAATAAAGGTCCGCCTGTGGATTTTCCCTGCGCTCCTTTTTTTTGTCGCCCCTGTTCATAACCGCGTCAACCAGATTTTCGTCCGACATAAGTTCATTCGCGTACTGGCTTGCCTCGGTGGATGGAAGCATGGTTATGGCGACCGCCGGGATTCCGCATGCAAGGAAAGATGCATTGTCGCTGTACGGGGTTGGAAGGCAGACCCATTTTCCCGGGCTGGACCTCCTCAGTATGTCCTGCGCGCGTCCATACAGTTCCAGAAAATCCGTCCGAAATTTTTTGGAGACATTCGGTGGAAGGTCCGTCTTTGAAAGAACAGGAACATCGCCACGACCACATGCATCGAAAACATAAACATCGTCCCCGGTGATTCCAAGCCTCCTAAAAACCGACGCAATGCCGAAGGAACCCTGGCCGCAAACTCCAGTGTCCATGCCAAGCTCCTCGCCGTCCGTAAAAAAAATCCTGACGTTGTGGAAAGATTTCATGGACAGAAGACTCACTGCCCAGTTCAGTATCATCCAGTCCGCCGCTGAATTGTCGTTGGCACCGGGACTACCCGCCACCCTGTCGTAATGCGCAACCACCGTCTTGATTTTGAACTGTGGATTGTAAAATCTACCGTCGAACTGCACGAGTATGTGATTTTTTCCGTCGATAACAGTCCTGTGCGATTTTATCCCCCGCTCCAGAAGAAAATTCTGGATGATGTCGGCACGGTCTGCGTCTGGTCTGATGTAGTCTAAAAATTCTTTGGGAGGAAAGTCCATACACTAAGTATCGACCTTCCGCCGGGTTCTAATAATCTCCGCCGCCAAAATCCCTTTCAGAACGTCTGGGACCACGGCCACGGCGAGGACCATCCATCCTTCTGGGGGCAGGCCTTGGTGTGCGCTCCCGCTTTTCTTCCGCAACGCTGACACGGATTCTTCTTCCGTCAAGCTCCTTTCCGCTCTGGGCTGCGATTGCGGCATCGGCGGCTGAGTCCTCCGCGAATTCAATAAAACCAAAGCCCTTTGACTGCTGTGTGTCGCGGTCAACAATGAGCGTCACCGACAAAAGTTCCCCGTACTTTGAAAAAACACTGCGCAGAGTCTCCTCCGTAGTGATGTAGCTCAAGTTACCAACATAAACACGTCTAGACATAAAAAAAATCCTTCGCAAATTAAATTTTATATGAAAAGAATACATTAACGCCGCTTTTTTTTCAACAAGGAGTCCGAAAGTCTTTCCCTGAGGTCCCTAAAGAACTTGGACTTTTCTGCCGACAATATGATATAGTGGAAGTGGCTATGAACAAAACGGATTTTTACAGTTTATTAAAAGCGGTCCCCAAGGCAGAGTTGCATCTCCATGGTGAGGCCGTCATAAGCAACGACAGCATAAGGAAACTCTACAGAAGCAAATTCGGCAAGGAAATGAGCGACGAGGAACTGAATTCCCTCTGGGACTATTCGGACCTTCCGGGCTTTCTGGATTCGTTCATCAAAATCCAGAATTTCTTTGTGAATCCAGACGACAGCGAGTGCTATTTCAGCGACTTCGGAAAGTACATCAGCGAAAACAACATTACCTATATCGAGACTTTCTTTTCGCCGACTTCCCTTATGAAAAACGGTTTCGATTTCCACGACCTGACCCAGAGGATGTCCGCGGCAATAAAGCGTGCCAAGGAAAAATACGGGGCGACTGTAAAAATCATTGTGGATGTGAGCCGCACCTTCGGACTGGAGAACGCGCAGCACAATCTGGACCTTGTTCTTAATGAAAACAATCCCGACATAATTGGAATCGGTCTGGGAGGGGACGAGGCAAAGGGACCTGCAAAAGATTACGCGCCGGTTTTCCAGAGGGCAAAGGAGGCCGGACTTCACAGGGTCGCGCACGCCGGAGAGACGGTTGACAGCTGGTCGATGAAGGACTGCATCAATCTCCTGGACGTGGAGCGCATTGGACATGGAATTTCCGCAGCCTACGACGAGGAGTTTATGAAGGAGCTTGCCGAATCCGGTCTGCCGCTTGAGGTAAGCCCGACGAGCAATGTGTTCACGAAGCACTACGTCACAAGAATCAAGGACCACCCATTCAAAAAACTTTTCAAGGCCGGCATAAACGTTACACTGAACACCGACGACCCGACATTCTTCAAGGTGAACCTGATTGACGAATACTGGAATGTCTACAGCAAGATGGGCCTGAAGCTCAAGGACATCAAGCGGATTATACTGAACGGATTCAACTCGGCCTTCATCAGCGACGAGGAAAAGAAGGACTACTGCGAGAAGGTCAACGCGGCCTGGACACAGTGGTTTGAATCGCATCCAAAGGAAGCTGGCGACGAATCCAAGGCTTGAACGGTCAAGCAAAAAAAATCAACAGAGAACAAGCGGGACTGCCTGTAAAATCGGGCGGTCCTTTTTTTTGGCAAAAAACTACCCAAAAATCTAACTAAACCTAACTATCTAACCAAACGGTCAGTTAGATTTTTCCAATCAAGAGCCACCGCCTAGTAATATCTTACCAAATTTTCAATCAAAACACGTCCGACTGGCAGATTTCTAGTAAGATTTTCTTGGCACGGATTTTGCATATAAGTTTTTCAGGAGAATTTATGAAAAATTTAGAAAAGTTAGCACAACAGGTCAGCGATGGAACTTTGTCGGTGGACAGGGCCTCGCTTCAGATTATGGAAACCGTCTACAAAAACAGGAAATGGTTTGGTCTAAAAAAACTGCAGGGGGACGACCTCCACGACTTCATGCTGTTCTACTACGAACGCTCAAAGGCTGTGTTCAGCTTCTACAAACCGGAGCTTGGGTCGTTCGAGAATTTTCTTTACGTCAACATAAACAACGCGCTGCTCGCATGGTACAAGACCAGGGCAAAAAGGAGCTGCGAGGAAAGCACACTGAGCATGATGGACGACATTTTCTACGAGGAGTCGGTCAAGTCCTATGAAAAAATGGACCCGGCATCCGTGTGCGCGGCAATGGACAACGATATTCCTTCAATAAACAGAATACTGGAGATGACAAAAAAGGATGAAAAATCATACTCGATGCGCAGGGGAAGAAAAATCAGGAACAGCAGGGCAGGATTCGCCAAGACCGAAAATCTTCGGAAGGAAGCATGCCTTGTCCTCCTCCTGAAGAGCTGCTCCTTTGTCAGCGACTCGATGATAGAAAACGCTGCAGCGGTCTGCGGAAAAAGTTTCGGCGAGATAAAAAAACTTGTCGATGAGGCAAAGAGGTCCATAAAATCAAAGAAAAGCAGAATCAGCAGGCTGGAAAAGACGAGGGACAATTTTTTCTACTACAAGCGGAAGTTCACGGCGGAAATGGAGCGGGCGGATGTCGGCTCGGACACAAGCATGGAGATTGGGGCGAAGATTGAAAAGGCGGACGCTGCATGGAGAATCAAGAACGAACAGCTTCATTCGGAGAATCTTCGGGTTCCGTCCAACGTGACGATAGGAAGGCTGCTTGGCATTAGCGACAGGCACGTGAGGTATGTAATCAACCAGGCCCAAAAGAATATGGACAACATCACCCTAAAAAGCTATTATGTCAAATATGAAGATTTACTTGGCAAGCGGAAACAAGAACAAAAAGAGGGAGATGCAGGAGCTTTTTCCTGAGCACACCATAGTCGTACCGGGCGACGAGGGAATAGACTTCAACCCGGACGAAACTGGCGACAGCTTTTACGAGAACAGCATAATAAAGGCCAAGGCACTCTACGACATTGTGGGATGCCCTGTCCTTGCCGACGACTCTGGAATATGTGTTGACGCTCTGGACGGTGCGCCCGGAATCTACTCATCAAGATACGCGGGACCAGATTTCATGCGTGGACGACCCGACGGAACCAAAATTCCACAGGCGGAGCAGAACAGATTTCTCATAGAACAACTGAACGATGCCATAGCTGGCGGAAAAAATGTCACGCCGGACTCAAAGAACGGTCTCTTTCCAAACGGTCCCAGGAGCGCGCGCTATGTGTGTGCGATGGTACTCTACATGGGTCCGGGAAGAATCTACGTCAGCCAGGAGACGATGGAGGGAACCATAATAGAGGACCCGGCGGACCAGAGGGGGGAAAATGGATTTGGATACGACCCGCTCTTCTTTTTGCCGCAGTACGGAAAGACATCCGCAGAAATCAGCCCGGAAGAAAAAAACGCAATCAGCCACAGGGGCAAGGCAGCCAAAATCATGAAATGCATAGCAAAATGTTTGTGGGGAGAAAATGAAAACTAGGGACATAAAATCAAGCGGACATGTATGGCACTTTGTCCAGACAGGCGGTCTCATGCAGCTACAGTTTCAGTCAATCGATGACGTTCTGGAGCTTGACAGGCTGGATCCAAAACTGTGGGTCGCGCTCTCATGTCCGGTAACAGGTATCGAGTTCAGCGAGGACACGCTCAAGGTTCTTGATTTGGACAAGGATGGAAGGGTCCGTGTTCCTGAGGTTCTGGACGCCTGCTCGTTCATAAAAAAATATTTCAAAAAGCCGGAAATAATAATGGAAGCCGGGGACACAATTCCGCTTGACGCACTTTCCGACGAAGCGTTTTCCTGTGGCCACTCCCCCGCCGAGTCAGCAAAATCAATTCTGGAGATTCTGGGAAAGACAGGGTGCAGGGAGATTTCGCTTTCCGATGTCTCCACAAACGACAAACTTTTTGCGCCATGCGTGTACAACGGTGACGGCATTCTTCCGCCCGCAGCAATAAAGGATGGGGATGCCGCAAAAACTGTTGAGGAAATAATAGAAGCAACAGGCGGCTCGGACGATATTTCCGGGGCAAAGGGCATCTCAAGAAAACAGTTCGAGACATTCTTCGCGGACCTGCGTTCAATCCAGGAATGGCGTGAGCTTGCCCAAAAAGACGCGCCGGGTATTTTCTTCATGGGACTTGCGACCGACTCTGCGGCAGCCTCATACATGGCGGTCAGGGACAAGGTTGACGATTTCTTCCTGCGCTGCAATGTTGACTCATATTCAAGGGAGCTTTCCGAAAATCTCCACGCAAAGGAACTTTCGACGCTTGACGGTGGACTCTCAAAGGAAAAACTGGAGCTTCTCCCGCTCTCGCAGATTGACAGCCAGAAATTGCTTCCCCTGGTGGATTCGGTCAACCCGGCATGGGCGGACAGAATTGAATCATTCAGAAGGAATGTTGTTGAAAACATTTTCGGCGGAACAAAGACCTCGATCGATGAAAGCGAGTGGAAAAAAATAAAGTCGGACTTTGACGCATACATGGGCTGGTTCGGGGCAAAACCGTCAAACACTGCGGCAAGCCTCACGATGGACCGGGTTGGTGAGATTCTTGCGTCCGACTCCGAGCAGATTATCGCGCACGCACTTGACGAGGAGGAAAAGCATCCACCTGTCGCGCTGGCAACTCTGGACCTGAAAAAAATGATTCTTCTACGGCGGGACTTCCTTCGTCTTCTCAAAAACTATGTTTCGTTTGAAGAATTCTATGACCCGGACACCCCGGCGGTATTCCAGTGCGGAACCCTCTACATAGACGGACACTCGTGCGACCTGTGCTTCAAGGTGACGGACCAGACAAAACTTGGAAACATGTCCCCGCTCTCACAGTGCTACCTTCTTTTCTGCGACTGCACAAAAAAGTCCACCGGGGAAAAGATGTCCATAGCGGCGATGGTCTCAGCAGGAAAGAGCGAAAACCTGATGGTCGGGCGCAACGGACTTTTCTATGACAGAAACGGCGGCGACTGGGATGCGACCATAACAAAGATTGTGGAAAACCCAATCAGCATAAGGCAGGCGTTCTGGAGTCCCTATAAAAAGCTGGTCAAGCTTGTGCAGGACAAGGTCTCGAAGATGGCTACCAACGCGGAGTCAAAGGTCTCCGAAAAAATGGCGGCCACGGTCGAAAATCCGGGAGAGGCAGCTACAAACATGGCCGCTGCCACGACCAAGAAAATCGACATAGGAACCATAGCGGCCCTTTCAGTTGCATTCACCGGAATAGCGACCGTTGTCGGTGGACTTATGAGCGCGTTCCTTGGACTCAAGGGATGGATTCCGCTTGGAATACTCGGCATAATACTTCTGATTTCACTTCCGTCGTGCTTCATCGCGTGGTCAAAGCTCAGGCAGAGAAATATCGCGCCGATACTTGACGCACTGGGATGGGCAATCAACGGGAATGTAAAAATCAACATAAAGCTTGGCTCGACAATGACGGGGCTTGCGACAAGACCGAAGAACTCAAAGCTCACGGCAAAGGACCCCTACGCCGACAAAAAGTTCCCGTGGAAGAGGGTTGTCCTCTTGATTCTGGTTCTCGCGCTCGCAATCTGGATTGTTGTGTCCATAGCGAAAAATCCAAAGGGAATCGCCGGAGTGTGGGAGAATATCAAGGGATTTTTCACAAAATTCACGGTAAAGGCATCACAGACAGCCGGAGAGGCACTTGACATTGCGGCATCGACAGTCCAGCAATAAAAAAAGGAGAAAAAGTTTATGGAAATAATAAGGACCCTAATAGTCGGAATAGTGATGGGAATTGAGAACGTCATCCCGGGTGTGTCAGGCGGAACTATGGCGGCGGTATTCAACATCTACGACCAGTTCGTGGACGCATTCACGCTGAACATCAAGAAAATCTGGCGCAACAAAAAATTTGTGTTCCCGCTTTTCGGCGGAATGTTGATGGGCGTTCTGATTTTCGCAAGCCTTGTGTCCATCCTCTACGAAAAGTTCGAGGTCCAGACCCAGTATTTTTTCACCGGACTGATTCTGGGAAGCCTGCCTTGTCTTTTCGGCTACATGATTGAAAAAAAGGACGGAAAAAAATTCAGCGCCGGAAAAATCTGTGTGCTTGTCGCCTGCGTGATTGTGGCGTTCGGGATTCTGGTTTTCATCGGCAGACTGGAGGGCAACATGGAGGCCGCCGAGATGGCTTCCGCACTTCCCGAGCAGACATGGTTTCTCACGTTAAAACTTTTTATCGCCGGTGTCCTTGGGGCTGTCGCGATGATTATTCCGGGAGTGTCAGGCTCCCTCGTCAACCTGATGATGGGCGTGTATCCAATCATAATGAAAAGCATTCCGTCTCTCTTCGTTCCCAACCTGTTTTTGAAGTCCCTCCTGCTGCTGCTTCCAAACGGAATCGGACTTCTCGTGGGACTTGTTAGCGCGGCCAAGCTGATTGGATTCATACTGAAAAAACTTCCGAACCAGTCCTACGCATTCATTTTTGGATTAATCTGCGCGTCGGCTGTAAATATTTTCCCAGGATTCACCTGTCTTGCAACTCCGGGGAAGGCAATCGGAAGCATAATCTCGCTTGTCGTTGGAGCGGTACTGACGTTCTTCTGCTCAAAGCTTGCAAAAAAGGAAGACACCGATGACGAAAAGATTGTAGAAAAAATAGAGAACGAGGCTGGTGAAAAAATCAATAAAATCGATGAAAAAATCAGCAAAATCAAGGAAGAAAAAAAGCAGGACGGCCAACCAGACAGCAAGTCCGAAGAAACGGAAGAGCCCGGAGAGCCTACCACCTGACCCACGCGGCCTGTACGGTAAAATGCCTCTGCCTTTCCTCCATGTCCATTCCGGGGTCCAGATTGGCTGTCTCACGTCTGAATGAACCGAAAAGAGGATTGCAGCAGGTACAGTCGCTGTACGAGACAATGCTGTCCTCGTCCACACCAAGCTCGCGGAGAACGGAAAGATTTGCCTTGGCAAGTGAAAGCCTGTATCCGCCGGTCTTTTCCTCTTCAACACAGTCCGGGGTAAAATTGACACGGAAATACTTTGCCCTCTCCTCCCCCACAAGATAGCAGCATCCGTGTATGTGCGGCCCCATCACCACGCAGAAATCCTCCGGCCTGGAGCCATATTTTTTTTCGGCAAGCCTTATTGCGTTTGCGACAATTCCGGTTCCCTTCCATCCAGAGTGCAGCGTACCAAAGACACCGGTAACGGGATCAAAAATAAAGATGGGCATACAGTCGGCGACGGTGACAACAGGAATAAGTTCCCTGTTCACCGTAATTATTCCATCGCCCTGCATTAAGTCAAGTTCTTCGGGGGAGTCCACGGCGAAAACATTTTGTGAATGGATAAGCTCCACAGAAACGGTGCGGTGTTCTATTCCCGCAAGCTCCGCAAGAAAATTTTCACGGTTAACGTTTCTTTCGTTCCATCTGAAGCGCATGGAGCCGGCAGCCTTCATGGTCATTCCATAGGAAGGTCCGTCCTCAACAGGCTTGCCCCTGAAATAAAACTTTCCAGTGAAAAACTTTTTGCCGGTGGAGCTTAGTGGTGGCATGGATTACAAAGCCTCTATGCTAAGGTCGAGCGGCTCTATGTCCTGCAGAAACTCGTATGCGTGACCCACACTCTCGTTGGCCTTGGCCAGCATAGCCTTGAACACGCGGTTCTCCTTTCCACCCAGCTTCGCAAGATTCATAACGGGTCCATAGTAAGGTGTCGTATTGTCCCCGATGATTCCGCCAAGAAGATTTTTCATGCTGCGGCACGCCTTTCCAAAATTCTTTATCATCTGGGCCACGCTCTTCTCTATGGCAGCCATTGTGTCGTTCAGTCTTGCCTCGTCAACACTTGCGATTGATTCCTTTACCTCGTAGGAGCTGAAAATCTGCGCGTACTCACCACCGGCGGAAAGCTGTCTTGCAAGAAGCTCCAGAGCGTCACCAACACGTATAAAGATGTTCAGGGACTCGGAAAATTCAATCCTGTTCTCCCGCATCGCAAAGTCCCCCTCCACGGATGTTGTGGAAAGAGCCGAACTGAACTGCGGAAACTGGTTCTTGAAATAGTAGTTTATGAATCCAAGTGTCAGCTGGTAGCGGAAAGTCTTGGTGACAGCCTGAGTTTCCCATGGTCTGACAGGATAAAGCGGGAAGTCATCGATGGCAAAATATTCCCTGAGCTTGTACTTGATTTTCTCTTTTTTGGAATCACGCTCCCAGTTGTTCCAGCGGCGTTCAAACAGAAGCTTCCACTGGCCCCTGTATTTCTGGAACCAGCCCTCTCCACCGCCGTAAGCCTCCGGGAGGTAGACCGAATTTTCAAAAACAAGGCGCGCAATCTTCAGTATGGGGACGGTCCTTACGAACATCTTGATTATTCCATTCTGGGCCGCCGCGTTGTTGATAAAGTCCGTGCTGTCATCGTCATCGCCAATTGCGAGGTCCCCACTGTCCGAAACCGATATGTTCTTTCTCTTCGTGACCAGATAGAGTGCCTGAACAGATTCATCGGTCAATGGCACATAGCTCGAAAGGATTTTTGTAAGCTCGCCAAAATCGCTCTTGACCTGGGAAAATTCGCAGCCCCTTGCTCCTTCAACCACGACCTCGAACTTTGATATTATGCGGCCAAAAGGAAGTCTCGCAAACTGTCTCAGCCATTCAACCCCACGGACCGCGGCATACATTTCCGCTTTCTTTGTGCCGGAGATTCCATCAATCGCCTTCTCCATTTTGTTGACAAGGAGGGACTTCATGTCGGGCGTGACATTGACGCTAAGGGCATACTGGTAGGGGTCGGCCTCGGTCCTGATTTCATCACCAAGCTCCGGGGCCAAAAGCGAACCAAGCACCATATAGAACGTACCGTTGTTCCCCTCGTACTTCGCGACATAGGGGGCAAAAAAT